>JBBQXL010000024.1:0-30087 GCA_038209695.1 Hyphomicrobiales bacterium | reverse complement strand
TCCCCACTTCCCTGCTAGTCATTTTTTCGTCTCCTGATTTGTCGCTGTCCCCTGCGATCGAAAGTCCCAGCATCAGGATGCCGCCCCGCCCCCGTCTCAGCTGTTTGCGGTGCAACGTCCCCCGATTTCTTTGTCACAATATGCCCACGAACCCCCGAAGCAATGGAAAAGCTCGCATTTTTGAAAACATCTGAGGAGGTGTGACTATTCTGCAATGGTCCAAGCGGTTTGACGCCACATTGGGCTTGAGCCTCATGTCAGCGCCGCATGATTACTCACAAAGACTGCTCGTAAGACGGGCAATTGCCTAAAGCTCAGGCTGATATTAAACAGGCCGACAATTCATTGGGTTGGCTGACTCCCCTCTCAGTCCATCTGCAGGGACCTGCGGCCGCCCTTGTTCCGGCTTGGATGCTCCCTTAGAGTGGCCGCGGGCCACAAAATTTCGCTTGGCAATCCGATTCGGCGACATCCAACAAAATCGCATGGCGCAAGACGAGGATTCCGGGACCGTGCTGGTAACCGGCGCGGGGCGACGGCTCGGCCGGTCCATCGCGCTCGATTTCGCGAATCGGGGCTGGCGAGTGGGCATCCATTACGGCGCCTCCGCGCCCGACGCCTTGGCCCTGGTCGAGGACATCGAGCGCAAGGGCGGAAAAGCGGCCGCTTTTGCCGCCGATCTTGGCCGTTTGGACACGCTTGCACCCCTGATCGCGGCCTGCGCCAAGGCGCTCGGCCCGCCCATTTGCCTGATCAACAATGCCGCCCGATTCGGGTGGGATACGCTTGAAACGCTGGATGGAGCGAGCTGGCAGGCGCATCTCGACGTCAATCTCAGAGCGCCGATTTTCCTGACCCAGGCTTTTGCCGAGGCCCTGCCGGACCAAAGCTCGGGCAACGTCATCAACCTGATCGACCAGAAGGTGCTGCGCCCCGATCCCCAGTATTTCTCCTACACCATCGCCAAAGCGGCACTGTGGACCGCCACCCAAACCATGGCCCAGGCGCTGGCGCCGCGAATCAGGGTCAACGCCATCGCCCCCGGACCGGTGCTCAAGAGCGAGGGCCAAAGCCAGGCTGAATTCGAGCGGGAATGCCAGGCGACGCCGCTCCATCGCGGCGTCGGGGCCGACGACGTCACAGCAGCCATCCGCTTCCTGCTGGAGACCACGTCTGTCACCGGCCAAATGATCGCCCTCGATGCCGGTCAGCATCTGGCTTGGCGAGGCAAGACAAGCGCCGGTTAATTGGTGTGGCCCTTGAAGGAAGTCACGCTTAGCCCTTACCTTCGCCCTGCAACCGCATGCTTGAGCATGCGCCAAGAACCCCATGATCTGATGCCGTTAGAGAACCCCGACAGCGCCGGACCCTCGCTCCTTTCACGCGCGCGCAAGGCTTTGGGCAGCGGCGAGAGCGGTGCGCCGGTGATCGCCCGCCATGCCAAGACCGCGCCTTCCGGTCCCGGCGTCTACCGCATGATCGATGCCGGCGGCGAGGTGCTCTATGTCGGCAAGGCGCGGCATCTGAAAATACGCGTGCAGAGCTACGCGCGGGCCGCGGGCCACAATAACCGCATCGCCCGCATGATCGCCGACACCGCGAGTATGGAGTTCGTGACCACGGCGACCGAGATCGAGGCCCTGCTGCTCGAGGCCAATCTGATCAAGCGGCTGAAGCCCCGCTACAATGTGGTGCTCCGGGACGACAAATCGTTCCCCTTCATCCTCATCGCCCGCGATCATCCGGTGGCGCAGATCCTCAAGCATCGCGGCGCGCGGAACCGCGAGGGCGATTATTTCGGCCCCTTCGCGTCGGCCGGCGCCGTCGGCCGCACCATCAACACGCTGCAGCGCGCATTTCTGCTGCGCTCGTGTTCGGACGCCTATTACGAGAGCCGGGCCAGGCCGTGCCTGTTGTTCCAGATCAAACGCTGCAGCGCGCCCTGCACCGGCGAGATCTCGGTCGAGGATTACGGCGCGCTGGTCGATCAGGCGCTCCGTTTCCTCACGGGCGAAAGCGACGAGGTGAAGCGGCGGCTGCATGGACTGATGGACCAGGCGAGCGTCAAGCAGGATTACGAGCGCGCGGCGAGCTTCCGCGACCGGCTGACGGCGCTCAGCCATATCCAATCGCGCCAGGGCATCAATCCGCACAGCGTGAGAGAGGCCGACGTGTTCGCCGCCCATCAGGAGGCCGGCCAGACCTGCGTCCAGGTGTTCTTCTTCCGCACCGGCAACAACTGGGGCAACCGCGCTTATTTCCCGCGCGCCGACAAGAGCGTGCCGGTGGAGGAAGTGCTCGAAGCCTTCATCGCCCAGTTCTACGATGACAAGCTGCCGCCCAAGCTGGTGCTGGTATCGCACGACATCCAGGGACGCCGGCTGCTGGGCGAGGCCTTGTCGCTGCGCAGCGGCCACAAGATCGTCGTGACGAGCCCGGTGCGCGGCGAGAAGCGCGAGTTGGTGGACCACGCGCTGATCAATGCGCGCGAGGCGCTGGCGCGGCGGCTGGCCGAGTCCTCGTCGCAGGCCGCCATTCTGGCCCGGCTCGCCGAGCTATTCGATCTCGACGAGAGCCCGGAGCGCATCGAGGTCTACGACAACAGCCACATTTCGGGCTCCAATCCGGTCGGCGCCATGATCGTGTCGGGCCCGGAAGGCTTCATCAAAGGGCAATACCGCAAGTTCAACATGAAGGGGGAGGACCTGGCGCCGGGCGACGACTACGCCATGATGCGCGAGATGCTGACCCGCCGATTCAAGAAGCTGGCCAAGGAGAAGGATGGCTTGAACGGCTGGGCCGCGCCCGATTTGGTGCTGATCGACGGCGGCCCCGGCCAGCTTGGCGCCGCCCACGCGGTGCTGGATGAGCTCGGCCTGTCGGAGATCAAGGTGGCGGCGGTGGCCAAGGGGCCCGATCGCAATGCCGGCCGCGAACGCATCTATCTCCGCGGCAAGGAACCTTTGCTGTTGGAGCCGCGCGACCCTGTGCTTTACTGCCTCCAGACGCTGAGAGACGAGGCGCATCGCTTTGCTATCGGCGCGCACCGGGCTAAGCGCAAGAAGGCCATCACCGCCTCGCCGCTCGACGAGGTGCCGGGCATCGGGCCGAACCGCAAGCGCGCTCTGCTCCAGCATTTCGGCTCGGCCAAGGCGGTGAGCCGCGCCGGAATCGCCGATCTCGAATCCGTCGGCGGCATCAGCGCGCAGATGGCGCGGGCGATCTATGATTATTTCCATGAGCGCGGGTAACTTGAAGTGAGTGGACAGTCGGACATGGCGCAGCGAGGTGTGGCGGGAACGGGACGTAGGGCGGAACGCGCCCGGTTCGGCAGCCTGCCGAACATCCTCACCTATGGCCGCATTCTCGCCATACCGGCGCTGGTCGCCTGCTTCTTCGTCACCGCCGACTGGGGCCGCTGGCTGGCGATGTGGATCTTCATCGCCGCCGGCGTCAGCGATTTCTTCGACGGCTATCTGGCGCGCGCCTGGCAGCAGCAAAGCAGCTTGGGGCGCATGCTCGACCCGATCGCCGACAAGCTGATCGTGGCGGCCGCCCTGCTAATGCTGGCCGCCGATCAGACCATCGCCGGCTGGTCGCTGTGGGCCGGAGTGATCATTCTGTGCCGTGAGATCCTGGTGTCGGGCTTGCGCGAATTTCTCGGCACGCTGGCGGTGAGCGTGCCGGTGACGCAGCTGGCCAAATGGAAGACGCTGATCCAGATGGTGGCGATCGGCTTCTTGCTCGCGGGCAGTGCCGGCGACAAGATCTGGCCCTACACCACGCTGTTCGGTCTGTCGCTGTTGTGGGTCGCCGCGCTGTTCACGCTCTACACTGGCTACGATTATCTGCGCGCCGCGATCGGCCACGCCATGAAGGACGAGTAACGCCATGCGCGTGCTCTATTTCGCCTGGGTCAAGGATAAGGCCGGCATCGCCGCCGAAGACATCAATCCGCCCGCAAGCGTCACCACCATCGCCGAACTAATGAACTGGCTGAAGGCGCGCGGGCCTGAATTCGCCAACGCGTTCGAGCGCGCCGATGTCATCCGCGCCGCGATCGACCACAGCCATGTCCGCCACGACGCCCGCATCGCCGGCGCGCGCGAGATCGCCTTCTTCCCGCCGGTCACCGGAGGCTGACATGATCCGCGTGCAGACCGAGGATTTCGACATCGGTGCCGAGATCGCCGCGCTGACGGCCGGCCGGGGCGATATCGGCGCCATCGTGACCTTCACCGGCACGGTGCGCGACCAGCACGGCGCGGTGACGGAACTGACGCTCGAACATTATCCCGGCATGACCGAGACCGAGCTGCACCGCATCGAGGCCGAAGCCAAGTCGCGCTGGCCGCTGCAAGCGAGCCTGATCGTGCACCGGGTCGGCACGCTCAAGCCTGGCGACAACATCGTGCTGGTGGTGACGGCGTCAGCGCATCGCGACGCGGCGTTCGACGCCGCCAAGTTCCTGATGGATTACCTCAAGACCTCCGCGCCGTTCTGGAAGCGCGAGACGGGCCCGGACGGCGCCAACTGGGTCGATGCCAAGTCCCAGGACGACGACGCGGCCGCGCGCTGGCAGAAACGCGCCGCCGAATAGCAGGCATAGGCTAGCGGATGATGCGGGCGCCGCGCGGCAGCACCTTGACGTAAGGCCCCCACACGCAGATATCGCCCCAGCCGCAAATCCCGCCGGCGCAGGTGCGCTGATATTTGCACGAGCGGCATTTATAGACCGGCCTGCAGCCCGAGCAGAGCGCGATGCGCTGGCAGTCCTTCCACACCGCGACCGGCGTGTAGAGCTGCTGCGTCTGCACCGCGTCTTTGAGGTCGGACAAGGCCCCTGCCCGACTCTCGGTGGCGGGCGCGACCAGGCAGGCCGCCATCAGGCCGGCCAATAGGATGGTGAGCAGTGCTTGGCGCATCGAGGCCCCCCTTGTTCCGCGAGTCGCTCGCGGCAGCCTCAGTCCCCGCCTGAGAGTGCCCCTAGCCGGGGCCGCAATCAAGCGGCTGTTCCCCCCTTCCCCAACCCCGTCGTCATGCCCGGCCGAAGTGCCGGGCATCCACGAATTTCCCCCACTTGCAAAAAAGACGTGGATGGCCGGGACACGCCCGGCCATGACGAGTGAAATGCTGAGGACCACACTGTAGGTCATCCCGAGTCGGGGATGACAAGCGTCAGCGGTACAGGACCACGCCGTCGGAGGGGTGGCGATGCTCCCAGCCCTCGCGCTCGAGCGCCGGCAGATCGTCCTCTTTAAGCGGATAGCCGACGCAGAGATGGCCGATGAACACGAAGGTCGACGGCAGGTCGAGGATCGCCGCCATGCGCGACGGATCGAGGATCGACACCCAGCCGACGCCGATCCCTTCGGCGCGGGCGGCGAGCCAGAAGGTGTGGATGGCAATCGCCACCGAATAGTCGAGCGCCTCGGGCATGGTCGCCCGGCCGAGCCCCGCCCCTTGCGCGGTGGCGCGGTCGGCGAAAACAGCGATCTGGCACGGCGCCTCGTCGAGACCGGCGAGCTTGAGCCGGGCATAGAGCGCGGCGCGGTCCGGCGTCTGCATCGCCAGCGCGTCTTTGTTGCAGGCTTCGAAGCAATCGCGAATGGCGGTGCGGGCGGCAGCGTCCTCGACGATGACGAAGCGCCATGGCTCGCTCAAGCCCACCGACGGCGAGAGACAGGCGAGCCCGATCAGATGCTCGACCGCGCCCTCGGGCAGAGCCTCGCGCTTGAAGCGCCGCACGTCGCGGCGCCATTTGAGCAGATCGTAGAGCCGCTCACGAAACGCGGCGTCGAACTCGGGCGGGCCTTCCCGCCGTTCCGCGACTGACACCTCACTTACGCGATCCATGAAGCAAGATTAACATGGATGCTGTAAAAGTGACCCTTGCCGGGCGCACGCAGGGGCTGGAGCAAATGGCTTGGACTGAGCTGCAATACACAAAGCCAGAGATCAATCGGGCGGCTAGAACCTACCTAAACTTATTGGTCTCTGGTCCCCCACCTATGGATTGGGAAAACCGCGAGTGGGCGCTTTATGATTTTGGGCTGAATGCAATCAATAACTGGCGCGCGGTCCATGCCTATCCGCTGAATATATTGCAGAACAATCTCCGCAGAGCGGCGCGGAATTTCGACGACGCGCCCGTTATAGCTCAGCGAACTAAGCGGCTGTTTTCAATTATCAACAAACTCATTCATCTCCCGAAGATGAAGCTCACTCAAATGCAAGACATTGGAGGATGTCGTGCGATTGTTCATTCCGTCAAACAAGTGCGGGAACTTGATCGCTTTTACGCCAAAAAAAGCCGCATGAAACATGAGTTCTCATCTAGGGACGACTATATCCTAAACCCGCCGCCTTCCGGATACCGAGGCATCCATCTCGTTTATAGATTCTTCTCCGATAAGGCATCAGGAGCGAAATACAACGGCCTTAAAATCAAGATGCAATTGCGGTCGCAGTATCAGCACGCTTAGGCGACTGCCATTGAAACGGTTGGGACATTCTTAGAGCAGCCGCTCAAATCAAACAGGGGTTCCGACGAATGGCGGCGCTTCTTCTCATTAATGGGGTCTGTTATTGCCCTTCGCGAGAGGACGCCCCTTGTTCCCGACACCCCGACGACCCGTGCCGAACTTATCAAGGAGCTAGATCATCAAAGCTACATTCTCAATGTCGAGGCGCGGCTAAAAGGCTATGCAGAGGCCTTACAAAAAATCGAACAGAATCCGGAAGGCGCTCACTACTTCATGTTGAAGCTCGATCCGGCGGCAGGTCAGCTTATTATTACTGGATTCCAAATCCACGAGTACGACCGGGCACAACAGCTCGCACTTGAGGCAGAAAGCGTCTTAAAGGATAAGCCGGGCACTGATGTTGTGTTGGTCTCGGTCGATTCCATTGCCGCACTTCCAAGGGCCTATCCAAATTATTTTGCGGACACGCGCATTTTCGTTGAGCTACTAAAACAAGCTCTGAGCGGTCATCAGCGCCAAATTTTTACTGGCTAGTAACAACGCGACGTCGAGTGCTAAAGCGCGCTGTCGGTTAGGCCTCATCAGCGCGGTTTGGGCGCCGGCTTTCGGCAGCCCTAATGCGCCTCGACGTGGCGGGAGACGGCTTCATCCAAAATCTTGAGCTCCGGATGCGCCTTCTGGAAGCGGGTGTCGGCCTCGAGCTCGGCGGCCTGCTGGGTGAGCGCGGTGATGGTGTAGCGTTGCACCTCAATGCCGCCCTTCTCATAGCAGACGGTAAAGGCTTGTTTCAGCGGTGGGCGTCCCATTGCACTCGTCCTTCCGGTTAAATCGTCCGACTCTGCGCCCCCGTCTCTACCCCGCCGCCGCCACCGCCGCCTTGGCGGGGTGCACGAGAGCGGTGAAATCGTCCATCAGGTTCCGCGTGATGTCGCCGATGGCGAATTTATATGGCCCGATCTCCGCCACCGGGGTGACCTCGGCGGCGGTGCCGGTGATGAAGCATTCCGAGAACTCGCTCATCTCCTCGGGGAGAATCGCGCGCTCGATCACTTTCAGGCCGCGCTGCTTGGCGAGGGCGATCACCGTGCGCCGCGTGATGCCGTCGAGGAAACAATCGGGCAGCGGCGTGTGCAGCACGCCATCCTTGACGAAGAAGATATTGGCGCCGGTCGCCTCGGCGATCTGGCCGCGCCAGTCGAGCATCAGCGCGTCGTTATATCCTTCGCGCTCGGCACGGTGCTTCTCGATGGTGCAGATCATGTACAGCCCGGTCGCCTTGCTCTCGACCGGCGCGGTGGCCGGATCCGGACGGCGGAACTTGGCGATGGCCAGCCGCAAACCCTTGGCGCGGGCTGCGGGATCGAAATAGGAGCCCCATTCCCAGGCGGCGATGGCGACATTGGTGTGGGTGGCGCGGGCCGAGACGCCCATCTGCTCGCTGCCGCGCCAGGCGATCGGGCGGACATAGGCGTCGGTCAGCTTGTTGGCGCGAACCACCTCGCGCGCCGCCTTGTCGAGCTCGGCGACCGAATAGGGAATCTCGAAATCGAGAATCTTGGCCGATTTGTGCAGGCGCTGGCTGTGCTCGCTGAGCTTGAAGATCTCGCCGTCATAGGCGCGCATGCCCTCGAACACGGCGGAAGCGTAATGCAGCCCATGGCTCAGCACGTGCAGCCGCGCATCGCCCCACGGGATCAGCTTGCCGTTGAACCAGATAAAGCCGTCGCGCTGGTCGTAGGGGACGATAGGCATGAGCATTCCTCCGCGAGCAGGCCAGCCGTCTTGTCGCGGCCTGGCCGGGCAGTGCGAGCTTGGCGATGACGCCTCTCATAGCACCTTGATGGGCAATTGCGCGAGGCCGCGCCGAGGCGTATCTATGGCTCGAAATAAGTCAACATGGCTGACATAACCGACGGCGAAAAATAAGTCAACATGACTGACCTAAATGAGCCGCTCGCGCGCGGCGAAAAGGCGCCAGAGACCAAGCCGCGCGGCGCTGGCGGACCGGCCCGCAAGCGTCCTGTACCCGAGGCCAAGCTGCTCGAATTCGCCGAGCTGTTGTTCTTCGCCTATCGCGATTTCACCCGCGACCCCGACGCCATCCTCAAGGATTTCAGCTTCGGCCGGGCGCATCACCGGGTGCTGCATTTCGTCAATCGCCATTCGGGGCTGAGGGTGGCCGATCTGCTGGTGATCCTGACCATCACCAAGCAGAGCCTGAGCCGCGTGCTGAAGCAGCTGATCGACAAGGGCTATGTCGTGCAGCAGGCCGGCGCGTCGGATCGGCGCGAGCGGCTGCTGTTCCCGACCGACAAGGGCCGCGCTCTGGCCGAGCGGCTGGCGGCGCCGCAATCGTTGCGTCTAGCCGAGGCGCTCAAGGCGGCGGGACCGGGAGCGGAGGCGGTTTTGCGCCGTTTTCTCGAATCGATGGTCAATGCCGAAGAACGGCCCCAAGTCTCCTCGATCATGGCGTCATCCCCGGTCGCGCCCAAAACGGGCGACAAGGGGGGAGGCTCATGACCACACCGACGCCGATCAAGGCTCATCGCGGCAGCCCCGACGACAACGCGCCGCATATTCTGGTGGTCGACGACGACAGCCGCATTCGCGATCTGCTCGCGCGCTATCTGCAGGACAACGGCTTCCGCGTCACCACCGCGATCGACGCGGCCAGCGCGCGCGCGTGCATGCGCAGCCTCGCGTTCGATCTGTTGATACTCGACGTGATGATGCCGCATGAATCCGGTCTCGAGTTCGCCCGGTCGCTCCGCAACGAGCCGCATGTGCCGATCCTGATGCTGATCGCGCGCGCCGAGCCCGAGCACCGCATCGAAGGCCTGGAGACCGGCGTCGACGATTATCTCGCCAAGCCGTTCGAGCCGCGCGAGCTGTTGCTCCGGGTGAGCAATGTGCTGCGTCGCGGCGGCGCGTCGCCCTCGACCGGCGAGGTGCGGATGGGCGAGTTCGTGTTCCATGTCTCGCGCGGCGAGCTCAAGCGTGAGGGCGCGACGGTGCGGCTGACCGAGCGCGAGCGCGAGCTGCTGCGCTATTTCGCCCAGCGGCCCGGCATGCCGGTGTCGCGGCTCGAGCTGGCCAAGGACGCCGACTCGGGCGGCGAGCGCGCGGTCGACGTGCAAATCAACCGGCTGAGGCGCAAGATCGAGCACGACCCCGCCAACCCGGTCTATCTCCAGACCGTGCGCGGCAAGGGCTACATTTTGTATTCCGAGTGATGGACGCGATCTCCAAACCCGTAACCGTTCCAGTCCCGCGCTCCCGGCCGCTGCGGCGGATGTTCGCCGCGTTCGGCGACCGCATGCCGAAGGGCCTCTATGCGCGCGCGCTGATCATCATCATCGCGCCGATGGTGCTGCTGCAATCGGTGCTGACCTTCGTGTTCCTCGAGCGCCATTGGCAGACCGTCACCAGGCGCCTGTCGACCGCCACGGTGCAGAACATCGCCCTGGTGATGGACCTGTACCAGACCAATCCGCAAGACGCCGACGCTGAGACCCTGGTGCGGCTGGCCGAGCAGGATATGGGTTTACGCATCCATTTCGCCCGCGGCGAAGAGCTGCCCCCGGCCCGGTCGAAGCCGTTCTTCGATCTGCTCGACACCACGCTGTCGGACGAGCTGACGCGCCAGATCGGACGCCCGTTCTGGATCGACACGGTCGGACGCTCCAACTTCGTCGATATCCGCATCAAGCTCGACAACGCGGTGATGCACGTCATTGCCCGCCGCAGCCAGGCCTATGCCTCCAATTCGCAGATCTTCCTGCTGTGGATGGTCGGCACCTCGCTGGTGCTGCTCACCGTGGCGATTCTGTTTCTGCGCAACCAGATCAAGCCGATCTTGCGCCTGTCCGAAGCGGCCGAAAGTTTCGGCAAGGGACGGCCTCCACCCGACGATTTCCGGCCTCGCGGCGCGCGCGAGGTGCGTCAGGCGGCGCATGCATTCGTCGAGATGCGCAACCGTATCGAGCGCCATGTCGAGCAGCGCACCATCATGCTGGCCGGCGTGAGCCACGATTTGCGCACCGTGCTGACCCGCTTCAAGCTGCAGCTCGCCCTGTTCGAGGCGACGCCTGAACTCGAAGCAATGCGCGCCGATGTCGACGAGATGCAGGCCATGCTCGAAGATTACATGGCGTTCGCCAAGGGCGACGGCGGCGAGGAAATCGTGCGCGCCGATATCGGCGAGATCCTGGCCGAGGTGAAGACCCAGGCTCATGGCGCCAAGCAGGTCGAGGTCGAGGTCAAGGATGGGCCGTTGATCGTCCCGGTGCGCCGTCACGCGTTCAAGCGGGCGATCGCCAACCTGGTCAACAACGCGGCGCGGTTCGCCGAGCATGTCAATGTCAGCGCCACCAAGCAAAACGGAGCGCTCACCGTCGAGGTCGAGGATGACGGCCCGGGCATTCCCGAGGCCGAGCGCGAGCAAGTGTTCCGGCCGTTCTACCGGCTCGACCATGCGCGCAACCAGGATTCCGGCTCGACCGGGCTCGGCTTGGCCATCGCCCGCGATATCGCCCGCATTCACGGCGGCGATATCGCCCTGAGCCGATCACCGATGGGCGGATTGAAGGCTGTGCTAAAAGTCCCGGTCTAAACCGGGACCAACATTGGGAGGAACGTCATGCGGAGTGTGGCTGTCGGCATCGCGGCGGCGTTGGCGATGTCTTTGGCGGGACCGGCGTTCGGCGAAGACATGACCGAGGAGATCCAAGACGACGAGCAGCCCGGCTCGGAGATCGAGCTGGGTATCGGCGGCGGCGAAGCCACGATCGAGCGCGAGAGCGGCGCACCGGTGTTGCGGCCCGGCGAGGTTCCCCTGGGCGCTGACGCTTTCGACGTGCCGAACGATCCCGACCTGCCGGCGGCGGAAGATCCGGTCGATGCCGAGTTGCCGGGTGAAGGTCCCGAGAGCCTGTCGGGTCCCGACGACGAGGACGGCCTTCCCGACTGAGAGCAGTCATTGCCGATCGTCATGCCCGGGACAAGCCCGGCCATGACGGATCAATGCACGGGAGACGACGCGGGTCCGGGCGATTGCGGACTCGCTTCCGGCCGGCCGCCGCGTTTCCAGCCGCGTGGTAGGAACGCGCAGGCGATGCGGCAGACATCGCCGCAGGCGGTCTCGATCCCGGTGAGCATGCGTTCGCCCTTGGCCAGCCGCTGGTCGAGCGCGGCCATGGTCTTATCGAGTGATGGCGACGGATCGTCGAGCCACACCTGGAACACTTTACCGTAGACCGCGGTCAGTCCCGCGACGCGGAGCGCGCCGCCAGGCCCGTTAAGCTTAGCCCCGGCGCCGGCCAGCATCCAATATTGCGAGGCCAGCGACGTGCAGAGCAGAGCCGACGCCTCGCCGGGGCGGCAACGCAGGTAGGCCGAGATGCGCCGCAGCGCGGGCTTGTAAGGCTGCATCAGCTCGAGCCGCGTCATGAGGATATCGAATAGCCGGTCGCGCGGGCTTTGCGCGTCGCCGGCCGGTCTCACCCGAGCGAGCACCTCGGCGTCGATTTCCGCCTGTAAGGCACGGAGGATGTCGGACTTGCACGAGAACTCGCACCTGAGATCGGCGAGGTCGAGATTGGCGGCCTGGGCGATATCGGCGAGGCCGATGTCGCCCCAACCGCGCGTGGCGGCGAGATCGAGCGCCGCCCGCACCGCTTTGGAACGCTTGGAAAAATCGTCGAACATGGGGGTACTCCTTACCCCAAACCATAGGCTCATTTGTTGGCTATCGGAAGGCGCCGCGCCTCCACCCTTCGAGACGGCGCGTTCCGCGCCTCCTCAGGGTGAGGAGCTATTTCCTCATGGTGAGGAGCGCCTAAAGGGCGCGTCTCGAACCATGAATCCACGCTCTAGGACGACAGCTCGCGGGAGCGCTTGGCGGCGGCAGCAACGGCGCGCTTAATGAGATCCTGGAGCCCATCCTTGCCCATGAGTACCTCCAGCGCCGCAGCGGTGGTGCCCTTGGGCGAGGTCACCTTCTCTCTCAGCTCTTGCGGCGTCAGGTCCGAGCGGCGCAACAGCTCGCCGGCGCCTTCCACCGTGGCCCGCGCCAAACGGCGCGCAAGCTCGGGGTCCAGACCGGCGGCACGGCCGGCCTTGGCCAGACATTCGGCGAGCAGGAAGACATAGGCCGGCCCGCTGCCGGACACGGCCGTCACGGCATCGAGCAGGCTCTCGTCCTCGATCCACACCACCTCGCCGACCGCCTCGAGCAGCATGTTGCACTCAGCGGCCTGGTCGCGCGTGACGCTGTCATTGGCGCACGCGACCGTGACGCTGCGCCCGACCGAGGCCGCGGTGTTCGGCATGGCCCGGACGATGGCGGTGCCCGGCGGCAGATGATGGGACAGGGCGGCAAGCGTTCGCCCGGCCGCGATCGACAGCACCACGGTCCGCTCGCCGATCATGGGCTCGACTTCCGGCAGCAGCTTCGACGTGAGGTCTGGCTTGACCGCGAGCAGGATGACGGACGGCGCGGACGGCAGTTCGGGACCGGCGCCGGCGGCGATGTTATGGCGCACGGCGAGGGCCTGGACTTCCGGCGGTGGCGCGGGGTCCTGAATGAAGACGGTGGCGGGGTCGAGGCCCTGCCGAAGCCAGCCCTCAAGCAGCGCCCCGCCCATCTTGCCCGCTCCCACCAAGAGCAGCGGGCCGGCGAGGCTGAGGGTCATGCGCTTCCTTGCGTCTCGAACAGGGTGGCGGCGAGCGCGTCCTCGGGCGACTTGCCCGCCCACACGACGAACTGGAACGACTGATAATAGCGCTCGCAGGCCTCAAGCGCAGCCTTGAGAAGCCCCTCGCATTGACCGACATGGGTATCGGCGCCCGCGAACAGGAGTCCGTGGCGGTAGAGCAGCATCCCGTCCTCCTTCCACAGGTCGAAATGGCCGAGCCAGAGCTGCTCGTTGATCAGCGCCATCAGCTTGTAGACCTCGGCGAGCCGCAGCTTGGGCACCCTGAAGTCGAAAGCGCAGGCGAGATGCAGCGCCTCGAGATCGTCGCGCCAGGTGAGCGAGATATGATAGTCGCACCACGAGCCCGACACCGTAAGGGTCAGTTCGTCAGGGGCGCTCCGCTCGAAAGACCAGTCGTGGATGGTGGCAATATGCTCAACCATGTCCACCGGGTTGGTGAAATGGTCGTAGATCGGCTGTGTCGTAGCCATGGGTCTCCTCTGTGGCCCGGCAGCGGTTCGCGCATTGCCCGTTCGCGAATCACTTTGTGAATCAGTTATATAATGGGGAGTGTGAAAGCACCAAGGCGGGGCTGCTTCACACCGGGGATTGTCCAAAGATAGTTGTGGATTGAGGGCTTGGCGGCGTCCTGCGATTCGCTCGGGCGCCCTCGGCACGCCGCCGGCCGGCCAGTCAAGCGTGTTGTTGGTGTCACGCTCCGGCGGACCGCACTGCGTCGGCGGCGGCGCCTGCTAGCCCTTGTCGGCCAGGCCATTGACGATGGCCGCCTCGAGCGCGGCGATGCGCTCTTTCAGCACCTCGTTCTCTTCCCGCGCCTTCTGGGCCATGGCCTTGATCGCCTCGAACTCCTCGCGCTGAACCACATCGAGATCGCGCAAGACCCGCTCGGCTTGGCCGCGGACCACGTTCTCGACCTCCTTGCGCACGCCGTCGGCGGCGCCTGCTGCGTCGGTGATGAGCTTACCCAGCTCGTCAAAGAACCGGCCTGTGGTTTGCGTCATGGCAAGACTATGGGATGCCTCCGCCATCGGCGCAAGCCGCCGGACACTACCCTTGCGTGCCTTGACAGGGGCGCGGCAGGCGGTGAAGGGTCGCAGACTTCCCACCGGCTGCGACGCGCTCGGACCGATATGGAACTCCTCGTCATCCCCTACCCGATCATCGATCCCGTCGCGATCGAGGTCGGGCCGGTTGCCGTGCGCTGGTACGGGCTGGCCTATATGGCCGGAATCCTGCTCGGCTGGCTCTATGCGCGCCGGCTGGTGGCGCGGGCCGATCTGTGGGGCGGCAAGCCGCCGATGACGGTCACCCAAGTCGACGACTTTCTGCTGTGGATCACGCTCGGCATCGTGGTCGGCGGCAGGGTCGGCTTCGTGCTGTTCTACGAGCCGAGCTATTTCTGGCAGAACCCGGCCGAGATCCCCGCCGTGTGGCATGGCGGCATGTCGTTTCATGGCGGGTTGCTCGGCGTAGCGCTGGCCGTCTATCTGTTCGCCCGCGTCAAGCGCATCAACGCGCTGTCGCTTGGCGATATCGCCTCGGCGGCAACGCCGTTCGGACTGTTCTTCGGCCGCATCGCCAATTTCATCAATTCGGAAGTGGTCGGGCGGGTGAGCGAGGTGCCCTGGGCGATGGTCTTTCCCGGCGCGGGCGACCAGCCGCGCCACCCGAGCCAGCTCTACGAGGCGTTCCTCGAAGGCCTCGTCCTGTTCATCATCCTGCGCATCGCCACGCACCGCTTCCACGCGCTGGAGCGGCCAGGCACGGTGTTTGGGCTGTTCCTGATCTTCTACGGCATCTTCCGCAGCATGGTGGAGTTCGTGCGCGAGCCCCATGCCGGTCATCCGATGGATGTCGGCATCTTCACGCCGGGCATCGTCTATTCCATTCCCATGATCCTGCTCGGCGCTTGGCTGGTGTGGCGGGCACGGCAGGAACCCCCCTTGGTCGTGTAATGAGCGCGCAGCGTAAATCCCTCCCGACAGACTCCACACCGCTTGCGGCGACGCTGAGAAAGCGGATTGCCGGCGGTGGGCCGATTAGCGTGCACGACTATATGGACGCCTGCCTGAACGATCGGCGCGCGGGCTATTACGTGACGCGCCAGCCGCTCGGCGCCGACGGCGACTTCGTCACCGCGCCGGAGATCAGCCAGATGTTCGGCGAGCTGATCGGCATCTGGGCGGCATCGAGGTGGCACGCGATGGGTGAACCGGCCGGCGTTGTCGTCGCCGAACTCGGACCGGGACGCGGCACGTTACTGGCTGACGCGCTGCGCGTGTTCAAGGCGGTGCCGGGAATGATGGACGGATTGTCCGTGGCCCTGGTCGAGACCAGCCCCGTGCTGCGCGACGTGCAGCGCGAGACGCTGCGCGACTCCCCTGCCCCGCTGCATTGGTACGACCGGATCGAACAGGTGCCGTCCGGCCCGACGATCCTCATCGCCAACGAGTTCATCGATGCGCTTCCGGTGCGGCAGTTGATGCGCGCGGGCGACGCCTGGCGCGAGCGCATCGTCGCGCTCACCGACACGGGCGGCTTCGCCTTTGGCGCGGGGGCGCGGATTGAAAACGACGCACTCCCCGCATCGCTCGGCGATACCGATGCGGCCGACGGCGCCATCGCCGAGGCGCGGCCCGCGGCGTCCTCGCTTCTGTCGGCACTTGCGGCGCGGGCCAAGCAAGCGCCGGTCGCCGCGCTGTTCGCCGATTACGGTCATGCCGCGTCCGGCTTCGGCGACACGCTCCAGGCGGTTCATCGCCACCGCTTCATCGATCCGCTCGCGCTGCCGGGCGAGGCCGATCTCACCGCCCATGTCGATTTCGCCGCCCTCAAGCATACCGCGGCGGAGATCGGCCTTGCCGCCTTCGGGCCGATGCCGCAAGGCGAATTCTTGCTTAAGCTCGGTCTGGCGGCGCGTTGCGAGCGCCTGCTGCGCAACGCGACGGACGATCAGAAGGCGGCGCTGCTGTCGGGCGCGGCGCGCCTGGCCGACCCGCGCCAGATGGGCATGCTGTTCAAGGTGCTCCTCCTGCAATCGAGCGGACTTGCCCCGCCGCCTCCATTCGGAGACAGTTAGTCTCCGATTGTGCGCGCCATGGTCACACCAGATAAAATGAAGTTCTCCGCGTCGAGCCTCGCCGCTATCGACGGCGTGCAGCACGGATTCTTCACCCGAAGGGGCGGCGTCTCCAACGGCATCTATGCCTCGCTCAATTGCGGGCCGGGCTCGCGCGACGACGCGGCCAATGTGACGGAGAACCGCGCGCGCGTCGCCGAGCTGCTGGGGGCGGAGCCTGGACGCATGATCACCATCTTCCAGAAGCACAGCGCCGATGCGGTGGTGGCCGACAAGCCGTGGCAGGACGGCAAGGTGCCCGAGGCCGACGCCATCGTGACGGCGACGCCCGGGCTTGCCATCGGCATCCTCACCGCCGATTGCGCGCCGGTGCTGCTGTGCGACGGCGAGGCGCGGGTCGTCGGCGCGGCCCATGCCGGCTGGCGCGGCGCGCTGTCGGGCATCGTCGAGGCCACGGTCGCTGCCATGACCAAGCTCGGCGCCAAGCCCGAGCGCATGACTGCGGCGATCGGCCCCGCCATCTCGCAAAAGGCCTACGAGGTCGGCGCCGACTTCGTTGAGCAGTTCCTGGCCGGCGAGCCGGACAGCGCGGCCTTCTTCATCACCGACGAGGGTTCCGGCGAGCCTCATTTCGACCTTCCCGGCTATGTCGGCGAGCGGCTGGCGCGGGCCGGCGTCGGCGCCATCACCGATCTCGGCCTGTGCACCTATTGCGAGGAAACCAGGCTGTTCAGCTATCGCCGGTCGCAACATCATGGCGAGGGCGACTACGGTCGCCAAATTTCCGCCATCCTCCTCGCCTGACTAGGGTCCTAGACGCGGGATTGGCCCCAAAAACCAGGATCCACGCTAAAACTGGACGCGAACGGGCCGAGGCAGGTAAGCTGTTGTTGGGAATAGGGTTGGGAGTCCCGTCACGACATGTCTGTCGCGAACGGTGCTGTGCGGCCAACAGAGGGAGAGTTTTGTTGGGCGCGGACACACGTCACGTGCGCGGCTGGCTCTGGCGTACCGCATCTATGGCGCTCGCCGGCTTTGCGCTTGCCCTTTTGGCGGCTTGCGGCGGTGGTCCGGGCGGCCCGAGCAGCGGCGGATTCCTGAGCGGCGCCACGGGCCTGTTCGGCGGCTCGACCAAGATCGCGGTGGCGCCGATCATCGGCGCCACGCCGGAGGTGTCCCAAGAGCTGACCACTGCCCTGGTAGCCGCGGGCAAGGACCGCAGCCTCACCCTCCTCCCCGATGGCGGCAAGGCCACTTACACCCTGCGCGGCTATCTCATTGCCTCGAACGAGGGCAAAGGCTCGAAGATCTCCTATATCTGGGACGTCAATGACGCCCAGGGCACGCGCGTGGCTCGGGTCTCGGGCGACGAGGTCATCGCCACGCGCTCCGGCGGCGATCCTTGGAGCGGCGTCGACAGTGCGGCGATCCGTAGCATCGCCGGCAAGACCACCTCGCAACTCGCCGCCAGCCTGTCGCGGGGCGGCGGATCGGCCAGCGCCGTGGCCGCCGCTTCGGACGGCGCCGTCCCTGTCGCCACCGCGTCGACCCCGCCGCCGAGCGTGGCAAGCGCCAAATCCTTGGGCGTGGTCGTGGCTCCGGTCGCGGGTGCGCCGGGAGACGGCCAGAGATCGCTGACCACAGCGTTAAAGAAACGCCTCTACGCAGGCGGGATCAAGCTCGCCAACGGCACCGCGAACAATGTCTATATGGTAAAGGGCAGCGTAAAGCTGGCCGACGCCAGCGGCGGCAAGCAGAGCATCCGCATCGACTGGCTGGTCCTCGACCCCAGCGGCAAGAAGCTCGGCACGGTATCGCAGCAGAATATGATCCCGAAGGGGTCGCTTAACGGCCCATGGGGCGCCATCGCCGACGCCGCCGCGGGGGCCGCCGCCGCCGGCATCATCAAGCTCCTCCCCAAATCGAGCTGAGCGCTCATCCACAGCCTTGCGTGATCGCACGAGTTTACAGCGCCCGTAGCCGCTTGTTACAAGCCGCTTAGCGCGGGACGCGAGCGGCCCTCAGGGCCGAACTCGCTGGCTAAGGAGCGATCGATGAAACTGGTTGCAGGCAACAGCAACCGCCCCCTCGCCGAGGCGATCGCCAGCTATCTCAATCTCCCACTCACCAAGTGCGTCGTGCGGCGCTTCGCCGACATGGAGATCTTCGTCGAGGTGCAGGAGAACGTTCGCGGCGAGGACGTGTTCGTCATCCAGTCGACTTCCGCTCCCGCCAACGACCATCTGATGGAGCTGCTCATCATCATCGATGCGATGAAGCGGGCGTCGGCCCGGCGCATCACCGCGGTGGTTCCGTATTTCGGATATGCGCGACAAGACCGGAAGCCGGGGCCGCGCACGCCGATCTCGGCCAAGCTGGTCGCCAATATGATCGTCGAAGCGGGCGCCGACCGTGTGCTCACGCTCGATCTGCATGCCGGTCAGATCCAGGGCTTCTTCGACATTCCGACCGACAATTTGTTCGCGGCGCCGGTGATGGTGCAGGACATCAAGCACCTGTTCCCCGCCGACAATCTCATGGTGGTCTCACCCGACGTCGGCGGCGTGGTCCGGGCGCGCGGTCTTGCCAAGCGCATCGACGCGCCGATCGCCATCGTCGACAAGCGCAGGGAGCGGCCCGGCGATTCCGAGGTGATGAACGTGATCGGCGACGTGAAGGGCCGCACCTGCATCCTGGTCGATGACATCGTCGATTCCGGCGGCACGCTGGTCAACGCGGCCGAGGCGTTGCTCGATCATGGCGCGACGCTGGCCACCGGCTACATCACCCACGGCGTGCTGTCAGGCGGCGCGGTGGCGCGCATCATGGCCTCGCGGCTCAAGGAACTGGTCATCACCGACTCGATCCTGCCGAGCGAGGCGGTGAAGAACGCGCACAACATCAGGGTGCTGCCGATCGCGCCCTTGCTCGGCGAGGCGATCGCGCGCACCGCCGAGGAGCAGTCGGTGTCGAGCTTGTTCTACTGAGGCCGGGGCTTCCGGTCGCGAGGCCCGCGCCCGCTACTCCCCTTCATATTTGAACGAGACACTGAGCTTGGTGCGGTAGGCTTCGACCTTGCCGTCGGCGCTGATGACGAGATCCTGCGCCATGACCTCGGCCACCCGCAATTCGCGCAGATGCTTGCCAGTGAGCTCGACCGCCATCTTGGCGGCTTCCTCCCAGGAAGTCTTGCTGGTGCCGATCACTTCGATGATTTTGTAGACGCTCTGGGGCATGGCGACGCTTCTCCTTACGTTAAGCCTGCGACACTTGCGGCGTGGTCGAGCCGCTCCTAAGTAGCCTATGACGTTCACCTTACACCGAAGAGCGCGCAATGCGTGGTCTTTGCCACCAATCCGTCCTCTCGCGCGTTAGTCTGCCATCCCCCCAATCCGAACAGGAGAGCCAACCGATGCACGTCAATTTGGACCATGCCGAGAAGGCCATCGAGGCCGCGCGCAAGAAGGCCATCGCACTGAAAACCCAGATGTGCATCGCCGTGGTCGATTCCGGAGCGAACCTCAAGGCCTTCATGCGGATGGACGATGCCTGGGTCGGCTCGATCGACATTGCCATCAAGAAGGCCAAGACCGCGGTGTTCTTCGGCATGGCCACCGGGGAGCTAGGCAAGCTGTCGCAGCCGGCCAAGCCGCTGTGGGGCATCGAGCACTCAAATGACGGACTGATCACCTTTCCCGGGGGCGTCCCGATCGTCGATGAGGACGGGGTCCTGGTTGGGGCCATCGGGGTGAGCGGCAGCGTGGTCGAGAACGACAATAAAGTGGCTCTGGCCGGGGTCGAAGTGTTGGGCGTCAGCGAGTTGCCGGCCCACCCCTGGCGCACCTAAAACTGGCGATAGAACATTGTCAGGGCCCTGGCTAAAGGGCTATAAGCCACTCGATTTTGCCGTGCGGCGCTGGACGCCGCACGCTCGACCTTACGGGGCCGCTTTCCGGCCCCTCATTATTTGAGAGCTTTGGAGGCTAGCATGGCTGAGGCAGTCGAACTCAAGGCATGGGCGCGCGGGCGCTCAGGCAAAGGCGGCGCACGCGCCGAGCGGCGTGAAGGGCGCGTCCCCGGCACGCTCTATGGCGACAAGAAGGACCCCGAGACCATCTCGGTGGAGTACCGCGCCATCAACCTCCAGCTCCATACCGGCCATTTCCAGAGCACCATCTTCGTGCTTGATCTCGACGGCAAGAAGACCAGGGTGATCCCCCGCGCGGTGCAGCTCGATCCCGTGCGCGACTTTCCTATCCATGTCGATTTCCTGCGGCTCGGCAAGGACGCGCTGGTCACGGTCGAGGTGCCGGTGCGCTTCCTGAACGAGGCCGCCTCGCCCGGCCTGAAACGCGGCGGCGTGCTCAATATCGTGCGTCACGAGATTCAAGTGCGCTGTCCGTCCGATGCTATCCCCGACCATTTCGATATCGATCTGACCGGGCTCGAGATCGGCGATGCGGTGCATATCTCGGTGCTCAAATTGCCCGAGGGCGTGAAGCCGACCATCACCGAGCGCGACTTCACCGTGGCGACCATCGTCGGACGCGCGGCTGAAGAGCCCGTGGGCGGAGCGGCCGCGGCCGAGGCTGTCGTGCCTGGCGCCGAGGGCGCCGAGGCGGGCGAAGGCGCCGCTGCCGAAGCGGGCGACGACAAGGACAAGGAGAAGCCGAAGGAGCAGAAGAAGAAATAGTTTCCTTCTTCCGGCGCACCCTCGCGTGCTTGCCTTCGTGCTTGTGAGCCTTCGTCAGGATGGCTTTGAATGAAGCTCTTTGTCGGCCTCGGCAATCCGGGCCAGGAATACGCCTTCAACCGTCACAATGTCGGCTTCATGGCAGTTGACGCCATTGCTGCCGCGCACAACTTCCCCGCGTGGCGCAAGCGCTTCTCCGGACTTGCCGCCGAGGGGCGGCTCGGACGGGAGTCGGTGTTGTTGCTCAAGCCCCAGACCTTCATGAACGCGTCGGGGCGCGCCGTGGGCGAAGCCGCGCGCTTCTATAAGCTCGACCTTGGCCACATCGTGGTGTTCCATGACGAGCTCGACTTGGCACCCGGCAAGGTGCGGGTGAAGACGGGCGGCGGGGTCGCCGGTCATAACGGGCTCAAATCTATAAGCGCTCACACCGGCAACGACTATGTACGCGTGCGCATCGGCATCGGCCATCCCGGGCATAAGGATCGGGTGTCGGGCTATGTGCTGCACGATTTCGCCAAGGCGGATCATACGTGGCTGGAGCCGCTGCTCGGCGCCATCGCCGAGAATGCGCCCTATCTCGCCGACGGTGCCGCCAACAAGTTCCAGTCGCGCGTGGCGCATGCAACCCAGGGCGAAACCGTGAGCGCGGCCGAGAAGACCTCCGCGCCGCGCGCCAAGCCGGCACCACGCCGCAAGGACGCCGCGGCCGACAAGACGGCCGAGCCTCAGGGCAGCCTCGCCGACAAGCTCCGCCGCTGGTTCGGCGCGTGAAGGCTGACTGATCATGGGATTCAAATGCGGCATCGTCGGGCTGCCCAATGTCGGCAAGTCCACCCTGTTCAACGCGCTGACGGAAAGCGCGGCGGCCGCGGCCGCCAACTATCCGTTCTGCACCATCGAGCCGAATGTCGGCGAGGTCCCCGTCCCCGACCCGCGGCTCCAGCGGCTCGCGGCAATTGCCAAGTCCGCGCAAGTGATCGCCACGCGGCTGACCTTCGTCGACATCGCCGGGCTGGTGCGCGGCGCCTCCAAGGGCGAAGGGCTCGGCAACCAGTTCCTCGCCCATATCCGCGAGGTCGACGCCGTCGCCTATGTGCTGCGCTGCTTCGAGGATCCCGACGTGATCCATGTCGAAGGCCGCATCGACCCGATCGAAGACGCCGAAACCATCGAGACCGAGCTGATGCTGGCCGATCTCGACAGTTTGGAGCGGCGCGTGCTGGTGCTGGAAAAGAAACTCCGCGGCCAGGACAAGGAAGCCAAGAAGACGCTCGAGCTAGTCGAGCGGGTGCTGCCGCTGTTGCGCGAGGGCAAGCCGGCCCGGCTGACGCCGATCGCCGACGACGAGCAGGCGGCCTTTAAGGCGCTGAACCTGCTGACCTCCAAGCCGGTGGTTTATGTGTGCAATGTCGATGAGGCTTCGGCGGCGACCGGCAATGTTTTTTCGGCGCGCGTGGCCGAGCGTGCGGCGAAAGAAGGGGCCGGCTGCGTCGTCATCTCGGCCAAGATCGAGGCCGAGCTGGCCGAGCTCGCGCCGGCGGAACGCAAAGCCTATCTGGCCGAGCTGGGCCTGGCCGAGCCGGGGCTGAACCGGCTCATCCACGAGGGCTATAAGCTCTTGAGCCTGATCACTTATTTCACCGCCGGGCCGAAAGAGGCTCGGGCCTGGACGGTGCCGCAGGGCACCCGCGCGCCCCAAGCCGCCGGCGTGATCCACACCGATTTCGAGAAGGGCTTCATCCGCGCCGAGACTATCGCCTATGACGATTATGTCGCGCTGTCAGGGGAAGCCGGCGCGCGCGACGCGGGCAAGCTCAGGCTCGAAGGCAAGGACTACGTCGTCAAGGACGGCGACGTGCTGCATTTCCGCTTCGCCAATTGACCCCTTAAGTCTTGCTGTGTCGTCATGCCCGGCTGAAGTGCCGGGCATCCACGAATTTCAATCGTCCCACAGGAAAGACGTGGATGGCCGGGACAAGCCCGGCCATGACGGTGGCGAAGGCTAAGACTTGGCTTTCGGCGATGCGGGTGGCTTGATCGCCTTGGGCTTTGCAGCCGGCTGCGCGCCCTCCGGCATCGACATTGGCGGCGTCACCCCCATCGACACATAAACGTTCATCAGCCGCTCGACGCCGCCTTCGGCCGGCTTGACCCAATCCGACGGCACATAGATCAGCGCGCCCCCGAACGGCACCGGCGCCGACGGCACCAGCAGGCCGAGATAAGAGTGCTCGCCGATCATGACCGGCTCGGGCGACGGCATCAGACCGAGCACGGCGGCGCCGCCCTCCCCGCCGAAGAAGCACCATACCGGACGCATGCTCTGGAGATCGCCCTGGTCGCCGCGGTCGACCAGCGACACGAAGCGCTTCGACAGGTCGTAGACATTGGAGATGAGTGGGATGCGCATGATCAGCGCGTCGACCCCGTTCTGGATCCAGGGCCATAGACGCGTTTCGACGACAAGTCCGAGCGCGAAGATGCAACCGAGAATGACCAGAAAGCCGAGCAGATAGGCGGCGCCCGAGCTCGGGGCGATATCGAGGCCGAGCGAGGTGCCGAGCCGGGCGATGAGCCGGCCGACGAAGCTGCCGGGGCCGGCGAAGGACGCCACCAGCGAGGCGACCCACGCGATCACGAACAATGTGACGGCGATCGGCAGAAGGGCGAGAACCCCTGCGAGGAAGGTGCGTAAGATCCGGCTCAAGCCCTGCCCTGCCGCGTTTGACGAATGCCCAATCGGGCGCCGAGCTTCGCCGCGCGGCCAGCCAGCGTCAACTGCCTTCGCGGCGTTATCCGGCGCGTTTCAGCGTGTCGGCCGCCGCCACCTGGCGCAGGAAGTTCTCGACCGTGTGGCGGAGCTGCTCGGCCTGGCGCGACAGATCGCGCGAGACCTGGAGCATCTGGGTGGCCGACTGGCTGGTCTCCTCGACCGCCTTGGTCACCCCCGGCATATGCGCCACCACGTCCTCGGTTCCGCGCGCTGCCTGGCGCACGCTGTGCGAGATCTCGGAGGTGGCCGCCGATTGCTGCTGCACGGCGCCGGCGATCTCCTGGGTGTTCTTGTTGACGTCGCCCATGGTGGTGACGATCGATTGCATGGCATCGACCGCGCCGTTGGTGGACGTCTGGATGGCGGCGATCTGCTGCTTGATGTCCTCGGTGGCCTTGGCGGTCTGGTCGGCCAGGGTCTTGACCTCGCTCGCCACCACGGCGAAGCCCCTGCCCGCCTCGCCGGCGCGGGCCGCCTCAATGGTGGCGTTGAGCGCGAGCAGATTGGTCTGGGCCGCCACGTCTTGAATGAGGCTCACAACGTCGCCGATCCGCTGCGCGGCGGTGGCAAGACCCTCGACCTTGAGATTGGCGGTGCGCGCATTCTCGGTGACCTGACTGACGATGCGGCTGGCGGTGGACACCCGCGTGCCGATTTCGCCCACCGACACGGCCAGCTCCTCGGCGGTCGCGGCCACGGTCTGCACATTGGCCGAGGCCTCGTCCGAGGCCGAGGCGACCACGCCGACCCGCTCATTGGTGTCGCTGGCAAGAGTGGAGAGCGAACGCGCCGTCTCGTCCATCGAGCGCGCGCTGTCGGCAAAGGCGCCGAGAATGCCGGCGATCGAGCCGCGGAATTGATGGATCAGCTCTTCAGTGCGCTGCTGTGAGGCGAGCCGGCCCTGAACCTGACTGTCCTGCTCGCTCTTGTGGCTCTCGCTCCACCTTATGGCGTCGGACTGGAAGGCCTTGAGCGCTTTGGCGATGTCGCCAACCTCATCGGCGCGCGCGGCATGCGGCACCACGCCGTCCATATCCCATTTGATGAAGCGCAAAATGACGTGGTTGAGGTCGGAGAGCGACTGGCCCGTCTTGCCGCCGAACACATAGCCGAAGCCCGCGCCAAGGGCGCCGGCGACGACCAAAGAGAGCAGAGCGGCCAGCAGAGGGGCGGGAACCATCGCCGCGAGCACGAGCGACACGATGACGCCCATCAGCGCCACGGCGGCAAAGGCGAGCGTCATTTTCAAGCGCAGAACCATCTGAAATCTTTCTCGAATTTGCTGAGGCGCCGAACGGAATCCCTTCGCGGTTCGATCTTCGCCCACGCGAGCAGGGCGAATCCCGAACACCAACGATTGCGGCGTAAGCCTCTCTGGTTGTGGTTAAAACTCCCTTAGGACGGCCCGCTTTTCGGGCCCGGGCGGGAGAAATTTCTAGCGCAGGGCCGCCGCGATATTGCCGCCGTCGACCGTCTCGATATGACCGGTGGTCCTGCGCGCCTTGGCCAGCGCCACAAAGGCCTGGGCCACGTCGTCGGCAGTGACCTCGGCGTGCAGAAGATTGCCGCTCATATAGTCCGCCTCCGATACGCCGCGCGCCTTCGACCGCGCCGCTATCATGGCGTCGGTCAGCAGCCCGCTCCTGACGCGGTCGGCGTTCACGCCGTTCGAGCGAATGCCGTCGGCGCCGTAGTCGAGCGCATATTGGCGCATCAGCAGCATGGTGGCGGCCTTGGGCAGCCCATAGGGGCCGAAATTGGCGCCGGGATTCACCGCCTGCTTGGACAGGTTGAACAGCAGCACGCCGCCGGTGCCCTGTTTCAGCATGATGCGCACTGCCTCTTGCGCCGCGGTCTGATGGGCGAAGAAGTTGAGCTCGAAGCTCTTGCGCAGCAGCTCGTCGGCGACCTCGCCGATCCGCCCCTGCCACGCCGCCCCGGCATTCGACACCAGAATGTCGACGCCGCCGAAGCGCTCGCACACCGCGGCGAATACCGCCCTCACCCGTTCGGGTTTGGTCACGTCGCATTCGAGCCCCAAGCCCTTCACTGCCGCAGCGGCCTTTTTCGCCGCCGCGCCGTCGATGTCGACGATGGCGACCGCCGCGCCGTCGGCGGCAAGCGCCTTCGCCGTCGCCGCGCCGATCGCGCCGGCGCCAGTCACCACCGCCACCTGACCGGTCAGCGGCTTGACCACCGCGCCCTTCAGCTTGGCCTGCTCCAGGCTCCAATATTCGAGCGCGAACAGATCGCTCTCGGGCAGCGGCTCGTAACGGCCGATGACCTCGGCATCGGTGATCACTTTGACGGTGTTCTCGGCGAGGTCGGCGGCCATGGCCGCGTCCTTGGCGGCGCGGCCCAGGCCGAACAGGCCGACGCCGGGAACGAGCACCACCCGGGGCGACGAATCGAGCTTGGTCTTGGTGTTGCCCACGGCTTGGTTCTCGCGGGCGAAATAGGTCTCGTAATCGGCGACGAAGTGGGTCACCGCCTCGCGCACGGCATCGGCGAAGTCGCCGAGCTTGCCTGCTTCCGGCGGCGGGACCACCAGCGGCCGGTTCTTGGTGCGGATGATGTGGTCCGGCGTCACCACGCCGCGCTGGCTATAAGAGTCGAGCTCGGCGCCGTTTACATAGTCGAGGATCTCGGGCGCGGTGCGGAACTCGGCGACGAAACGGACCGGCTCGACGCCGTCTTTCTTGATGGCGGCGGCGCCGCGAATGATGGGAGCGATCTCCGCCGCGGCAGCGACGGCAGTGGCGAGCGGCCGCGCCTGGAACACCACCGGACGCCCTTGCCTGAGCCGGCTCTCGGCCAGCGACACCATCTCGATCATGCGCTCATAGGCTTCACGCGCGGTCTCGCCGAAGGTGAAGATGCCGTGCTTGTGCAGGATCAGGCCCTCGACGCCGGGGTTCTGGTCGAACATCTGCGCGGCGGCCTTGGCCAGGCCGAAGCCGGGCGCGATATAGGGGACGATGCCCATCCGACCGTCATAGACCTCGCGCGCCAAAGCCTCGCCGTCGGGCTGGTCGACCAGCGACAGCACCGCGGCGGCATGGGTGTGGTCGACGAATTTATGCGGCAGGAAGGCATGCAGCAGCGTCTCGACCGAGGGGTTGGGCGCCGCGGAATCGAGCAGGTTCAGCCGCTGCACATTGACCATGGCCTCGTCGGACAAAGCTTCCAGCGCGCGCAGCTTGTGTAGGGGCTCGAGCTTCACCGCCGGCAGGCCCCATGGCTCGATATCGGCCATGTCGGCGCCGGAGCCCTTCACGGCGATGACCGCGTGCTCCACACCGAGATCGTCGCGCGCGCGGGTCTTGACCGAAGTGTTGCCGCCGCCATGCAGCACCAGCAGTGGATCGCGGCCAAGCAGGCGCGTGGTATACACGCGAAGGCCGATGTCCTCGCCGACGCCGTCGGCGGCATAAGTTTCGACCGTCTCGCGCGCGGCCGCGTCGTTCCATTGGCTTTTCATGGGGCGCGTTGTGGCAAGTTTCGCACCCTGCGGCAAGGGCTCGCTGGCACGCCGCGGCAGGATGTACCGCCTAGGGTCGAAGCGCCGCCTGCACCGCGTCGAGCACGCGGTCGAACTCACCAAACACCCAATAATGGCCCCCGCCCTGGATAACATCGAGCCAGCAGTTGGGCAGCGTCTCCGCCAAGTCGTAAGCGGCGCCCGGCGGCACGATCGGGTCGTCGCTGCCCTGCCACAGCACGGTCGGCACGTCGATGGCCGCAAGCGGCAGACCCCACGGCGCGCAATACAGGCGCAGATCCTGACGCGCGCCGTCAATGCCCGGCCTTAGCCCCTCTCTGAGGGCGGTCTGCAGGTTGGCCTTCACCTCCGCGCGGGCGAGCACGATCCGGTCGGATTGGGGCACGCGCTGAGTCAGCGCACGATAGGCGACGCCGAGCGCCCATCGCACCAAATTGCGTAACGACCAGAAAAAACCGGCGATGGAAGGGGCCGAGCGGCCGATCCGGGTGAAGATCAGGCGATGCAGCTTCGACATGCGGATACGGCCATGGCACTCGGCGATCGGACCGACCGGGCTGATCAGCGCCAGGAGGACGGTGCGCTCGGGCATCGCCGCCGCGGCGGCGACGGCAAAGGGACCGCCCCCGGAGACGCCGATAAGCGCAAACCGGTCCAGCCCGAGCGCGTCGGCGACCGCGGTCACATCTTCCGCCGCCTGGGCCAACGACTCTCTCCGGCGAAAATCGGACAGGCCGTAACCCGGCCGTTCGGGCGCGATGATGCGCAGCTTGCGCACACGCGCGCCGTGGTCGGTCAGGGCGAACATCAAGCGCGAGCCCGGCGTGCCGTGAATGGCGAGCACCGCCGCTCCGTGGGGATCGCCAAATTCGGCATAGCCAATGCGCCGGCCGTCGGCGAGGCGCAGCACGCGCGAGGTCCGGCCGGCGGTCGGCTGGTCGGCGGCAATGTGGCTATTCATCGCTATCGGGTTTTACCCACTCGGCGCCTCATCAATACCACAATGACCGACAAATCGTCCGCCCCGCGGGGCGGTTACCGCCCCGCCGGTTGAAGGAGACAGGTGATGACCGCATGGGAGATCAAGGGACGCGAGTTCGGCAATTGCAATTGCGACTATAGCTGCCCCTGCCAGTTCAACGCGCTGCCGAGCAAGGGCCACTGCCGCGGCTTGGCCGTCTACGACATCGAAGCAGGCTTCCACGGCACGACGCGGCTCGACGGACTCCGCGCCGCAGGGATTTTCCGCTGGCCCGGTCCCATTCACGAGGGCAAAGGCGAAGGCGTGCACATCATCGACAAACGCGCCACGCCGGCACAACGCGATGCCCTGTCGCGCATCCTGCGCGGCGAGGACACCGAGCCGTTCGCCACCGTTTTTAGCGTCTTCGCCGCGACCTGCGACACTATGCACGAGCCGATCATCGCCGATATCGCTTTCGAGCTCGACATCGACGGCCGCAAGGCCAGAGCCTAGATTGACGGCGTGCTGGAGATGCGGGGCGCGCCGATCGTCAATCCGGTCACGGGTGCCGAGCACCGGGTCCGCATCGTGCAGCCGAACGGGTTCGAATTCGCCGAGGCCGAGATCGGCCGGGGCTGGTCGAAGACCGAGGGGCCGGTCGCTTATGAGCTCGAGGACAGCTACGGCCAGTTCGCCGAGATCCATCTCTGCCAGAACGGGATGGTGCGCTGACACGCCATGGCCAGTACCGCGGTCGAGACAGTATTCAAGCGCGAGGATTTGGTGGTGGTTGCGGCCCTCGCCGCTCTAGCCATGCTGGCCTGGCTATCGCTGCTGGGTGGCGCCGGCACCGGCATGGACCCGTTCGCCATGAGCGGATGGCTGATACCTGTGGGGCAGCCGGCCGTGCCGGGCGCAGCGTGGACGCCGTCCTACTGGCTCATCGCCTTTGCCATGTGGGCGATCATGATGGTGGCGATGATGGTGCCGTCTGCGTCCCCCGCGGTGCTGCTCTACGCTCGGGTGGTGCGCCACGCCGAGAGACAAGGCCGCGCGTCCAAGACGCCCGCCGCCATTGCCGCCTTCGCCTCGGGCTATGTCGCGGTTTGGATTCTTTTCAGTCTGTTGGCCGTCGTCATTCAGTGGGGACTTGAGCGTCTCGGCGCGATGTCGGCCATGATGAGCCTGAGCGCGGCGGGGTTAGCGGGCGGCCTCTTGATCGCGGCCGGCCTCTATCAGCTGACGCCGCTCAAAGCCGCCTGCCTGGAACATTGCCGCGGGCCGGCATCGTTTCTCGCCGCCCATTGGCGCAACGGAGTGCTCGGCGCCGGGCGCATGGGCTTCGTCCACGGCCTTTACTGCATTGGCTGCTGCGCCGTGCTGATGGGGCTGCTGTTCGTGGGCGGCGTGATGAATCTGGTGTGGATCGCCGCCCTCACGCTGTTCGTGGCGGTCGAGAAGCTCGCACCGTTCGGGTCCGCCGCCGCGAAGACGGTGGCGGCGGCGTTGATCGCCGGCGGCGTGGCGCTGATCGTGGCCGGGCTGTGAGGCTTAGCGCGAGTAGAACTCGATGACGAGGTTCGGCTCCATGATCACCGGATAGGGCACGTCAGAGAGCGTCGGGATGCGCGTCAGCTTCGCCGTCATCTTGCTGTGGTCGACGTCGAGATAATCGGGCACCTGGCGCTCGCCGCTCTGGGCCGATTCGAGCACGGTGCCGGCATCCTTAGCTTTGTCGCGCACCTCGACCACGTCACCCTCGCGGCAGCGATAGCTCGCGATGTTCACGCGCCGGCCGTTGACCCGGACATGGCCGTGATTGACGAATTGCCGCGCGGCGAACACGGTGGGCACGAATTTGGCGCGGTAGAC
>JBBQXL010000023.1:0-35824 GCA_038209695.1 Hyphomicrobiales bacterium | reverse complement strand
AGGGACGAGGCGCGACGGCTTGGCTTTGCGGTGGACGCTGCCGATGCGCGTCGCCGCATCGTGGCGTGTCCCGGCGCGCCGTCATGCGCTTCGGGCTTGATCGCCGCGCGGACCATCGCCGCGGAGATTGCGGAATCCCTCGAGCTGCCCGGCCGCGGCGTTACCGTTCATGTCTCGGGCTGTGCCAAGGGTTGCGCTCACCCGGCCGCCACGCGCCTTACCATCGTCGGCACGGCGCGGGGTTGCGGTGTCGTGCGCGGCGGAACGGCACAGGCCACGCCCAGGTCCTATGCCAACGCCGCAAACCTCGCCGAGGAGATCGACCGCATCGTCGAAACGCAGGAGGTGGCCGATGCTTAAGCGTCAGGACTATCTCCGCGACGGCGCCGCCATTTATGAGCGCTCGTTCGCCATCATCCGCGCCGAGGCCGATCTCGCCCGCTTCTCAGCCGAGGAAACCGACATCGCCGTGCGCATGATCCATGCGTGCGGTCAGGTCGACGCCGCCGCGTCCATCGAATTCGCGCCAGGCCTGGTTGACGCCGCTCGTGGCGCGCTCGCTCGCGGGGCGCCGATCCTATGCGATGCCGAGATGGTGGCGCATGGCATCACCCGCGCACGGCTCCCCGCCAACAACGCGGTGGTGTGCACCTTGCGCGACGCGCGCACGCCCGAGCTTGCCGCCGAGCTCGGCACCACCAGATCGGCCGCCGCGCTCGAACTATGGCGGGACCGGCTGGACGGCGCGGTGGTCGCCATCGGCAACGCGCCGACGGCTTTGTTCCGCCTGCTGGACATGCTGGAGGACGGGGCGGCGCGGCCCGCGGCCATCATCGGCGTGCCGGTCGGCTTTGTCGGCGCGGCGGAATCCAAGGAAGCGCTTGCCGCCAATCCTTACGGCGTGCCCTGGCTGATCGTGCGCGGCCGGATGGGCGGCAGCGCCATGACCGCGGCGGCGGTGAACGCTTTGGCGAGAGAGGGACTATGAGCACCAATATTGGCACATTGATCGGCGTCGGCGTCGGCCCGGGCGATCCGGGGCTGGTCACGCTGAACGCGATCGCGGCCCTGAAAAAGGCCGATGTGGTCGCGCATTTCGCCAAGGCCGGGAACGCGAGCAACGCGCGGACCATCGTCGCCGCGCATCTCAACGGCGCCGAGGAACTGCCGCTGCTTTATCCAGTGACGACCGAGATTCCCAAATGCGACGCCGCCTATCGCGACGCCATCCGCGCCTTCTACGACGACGCGGCGGTGAGTATCGCCGCGCGGCTCGATGAGGGGCTAACGGTGGCGGTGATCGCCGAGGGCGATCCGCTGTTCTACGGCTCCTACATGCATCTTCATGTACGGCTGGCAGCACGCTATCCCACCGAGATCGTCGCCGGCGTCACCGGCATGTCGGGCTGCTGGTCGGCGATCGCCACGCCGATCGCGCAAGGCGATGACGTGTTCACGGTGCTGCCCGGCACGCTCCCCGAGTACGAGCTGGAGCGGCGGCTGGCCGATACCGACGCCGCGGTGGTGATGAAGATCGGGCGGCACCTGGCCAAGGTGCGCCGAGCGCTCGAACGCGCCGGGCGGCTCGAACGCGCCATCTATGTCGAGCGCGGCACCATGGTCAATGCGTCGGTGATGAAGCTCACCGACAAGCTCGACACCGTCGCGCCCTATTTCGCCATGGTGCTGGTGCCGGGGTGGGAGGGGCGGGCGTGAGCGGGCGCCTCACCGTCATCGGGCTCGGGCCCGGCGATGACCGCTATCTCACGCGCGAGGCTGTCGAGGCGCTGGATGCCGCCGACGCGCTGTACGGCTACGGACCTTATCTCGATCGCGTCGAAGGACGGCGCGGCCAGACGCGGCACGCCTCCGATAATCGCGAGGAGGGCGACCGCGCCGAGGCGGCGCTTGGTCATGCCGTTGAGGGCGCCGCGGTCGCCATCGTCTCGGGCGGCGACCCCGGAATATTCGCCATGGCGGCGTCGGTGTGCGAGGCGGTCGAGACCGGACCCGACGAATGGCGCGCGCTCGATATTGCAATTCTGCCTGGCGTCACCGCCATGCTCGCGGTGGCGGCAAGGGCCGGCGCGCCACTCGGCCACGATTTCTGCGCCATCTCGCTGTCGGACAATCTGAAGCCGTGGGAGCTGATCGAGCGGCGGCTCGATGCGGCTGCTGCGGCGGGCTTCGTCATCGCCCTCTATAACCCGGTGTCGCGCGCACGGCCGGGGCAGCTGGCCAAGGCCCTAAAGCTGCTCGCGCGTCATTTACCGGACGGCACCCCAGTGATTTTCGGCCGCGCCGTGGGCCGGCCCGACGAGAGCATGATTGTCACCCCGCTTGCCTCGGCGGGGGACATCGCCGCCGACATGGCGACGCTCATCATCGTCGGCTCGAGCGCGACGCGGGTCATCGCCCGCGACGGCCGGAGCCCGCTGATCTACACACCGCGTGCGGTCGAAGGCGTCATGGCATGATCGAGCCAGGCAACCACCTCCTCGACCGTCGCCACAGACGGGACATCCGGCAGGACCGGGCGTTTCAGCATGACGACCGGCAGGCGCAGCGTGCGCGCCGCTTCGATCTTGCCGTAGGTGGCGTCGCCACCGCTGTTCTTGGCGACGATGATCTCGATGCGGTTGCGCTCGAGCAGGGCGCGGTCGTCCGTCTCGGTGAACGGGCCGCGCGCGGTGATGTAGGCCGCGTGCGGCACCGCCAGCTTCGGGTCGACCGCATCGACGCTGCGGATCAGATAATCGTGCTGCGGCGCGGCAGCGAAAGGCTGAATCTCCTTGCGGCCGAGGGTCAGGAATACGCGGCGGGGCGCTTGCCCGATCGCTGCGACCGCCTCCGCAACGCTGCCTACCTCGATCCAGTCATCGCCCTCGCGCTTGGTCCAGGCGGAGCGCCGCAGCGCCAGCAGCTTGACGGTCGCGGCCTCAGCCGCCGCGGCGGCATTGGCCGAGATGATCGCGGCATAAGGATGGGTGGCGTCGATCAACACATCGACCCGCTGGTCGCGGAGATAGCGGGCAAGCCCGTCGGCGCCGCCGAACCCGCCCAGCCTGACCGGCACGGGTTGTGGCGCGGGCTGCGCGGTGCGGCCGGCCAGCGACAGCGTCACGGCCATATATCCGCGCCCCGCCAAGGCTCGGGCCAGCTGCCGCGCCTCGCCGGTGCCGCCAAGGATGAGGATATTCATGGGCCGCGCTGATCCGATCATGCCCGAACCTGCCCCAGCTACACGCTGGCTGTCCATTGTCGGCATCGGCGAGGACGGGGTCGAGGGGCTTAGCCCGATCGCCAGGGGCCTGATCGCGGCCGCCGATATCGTGTTCGGGGGCGAGCGCCATCTCAAGCTCGCGGCATCGCTGATACGCGGCGAGGTGAAGGCTTGGCCGAGCCCGTTCTCCGGCGCGGTCGCTGCGGTTCTCGCGGCGCGCGGTCGCCAGGTCTGCGTGCTGGCCTCGGGCGACCCGTTCCTTTACGGCGTCGGCTCGGTGCTGATGAACCACGTGGCACCGGAGGAGACCCAGGTAGTGCCGGCGCCCTCTTCGTTCAGCCTGGCCGCTTCACGGCTCGGTTGGGCGCTGCCCGACATCGCGCTGGTGTCGCTGCATGGCCGCGCGCTCGATCGCATCCGGCCACAGCTTCATCCCGGGGCGCGGGTGCTGGCGCTGACCTCCGACCGCGACGGGCCCGAAGCGCTGGCGCGGCTGCTTGCCGAAAGCGGGTTCGGCGCCTCTCAACTCACCGTGCTGGAGGCGCTTGGCGGCCCACGCGAGCGCATCCGCCGCACGGCTGCCGCCCAGTTCACTCTCGGCGATATCGCGGAGCTCAACATCGTAGCCGTCGAAGTGGCGGCCGCGCCGGGGGCGCGCATCATCGCCTATGCGCCGGGGCTCGCCGACGATCTGTTCGAGCATGACGGCCAGATCACCAAGCGCGAGATCCGCGCGGTGACACTGTCCTCGCTCTCCCCGCTTAGGGGCGAAGTGCTGTGGGACATCGGCGCCGGCTCCGGCTCCGTCGCCATCGAGTGGCTGCTCGCCCATACTTCCATGCGCGCCATCGCCATCGAAGCGCGCGCCGACCACGCCGCGCGGACCCGGCGCAATGCCGCCGCGTTCGGCGTGACTGAGCTGGAGGTGGTGGAGGGCCGCGCGCCCGAGGCGCTTGCGGCACTCGCCACGCCGGATGCGGTATTCATCGGCGGGGGCGCCAGCGATCCAGGCGTGCTCGATGCCGCCATCGCCGCGCTGCGGCCCGGCGGGCGGCTGGTGGTCAATGCCGTAACGCTCGAGACCGAGGCCGGTTTGATCGCCCGGCATGAGTCGCGCGCCGGCACGCTGACGCGCATCGCCATCGCGCGCGCCGGCAGCGTCGGCGACAAGACCGCTTGGCGCGCCGCGATGCCGGTGACCCAATGGGTGTGGGTGAAGCCGTGATCGTGGCGGGGATCGGTTGCCGCAAGGGCGCATCCGCAGCGGATATCGACGCTGCGCTCGCCACGGCGCTCGAACGGGCCGGACGTCCGTTGGCTCGGATCGACCTGATGGCCACGGCGGAGCGCAAGCGCGACGAGGCCGGGATCGCGGAGGCGGCAGCGGCGCGGGGGCTGCGGCTGATCTTCGTGGCGCCGGACGAACTCGAAATCGCCTCCGCGCGCGGAGCGACCTGGTCGGTGCGCGTGCTGGCGCTGGCCGGCGTGCCGTCGGTGGCCGAGGCCGCGGCACTGGCCGCAGCGGGTTCGAAGGCACGGCTCATGCTGCCGCGCATCGTGGTCGGGCCGGTGACGTGCGCGCTCGCCGAGAGCGAGGCAACGCCATGAGTGTGCATTTCATCGGCGCGGGACCCGGGGCCGCTGACCTCATCACCGTGCGCGGGCGCGAGCTGATCCGGCGCTGCCCGGTCTGTCTCTATGCCGGCTCCATCGTGCCGCAGGAGCTCCTGACCGAATGTCCAGCAGGAGCACACATCGTCGATACCGCGCCATTGTCGCTCGACGAGATCGAGGCGGAGTTCGTGGCCGCACATGAGCAAGGCCTCGACGTGGCGCGGCTGCAATCGGGCGACCTCTCGATCTATAGCGCGCTGGCAGAGCAGCTGCGCCGGCTGGAGCGGCGAGGCATCCCCTACACGCTGACGCCGGGCGTCCCGGCCTTCGCCGCCGTGGCCGCGACGATCGGGCGCGAGCTGACCGTGCCCGAAATCGCCCAGAGCGTGGTGTTGACCCGGGTCGAGGGGCGCGCCTCGGCCATGCCGGAAGGCGAGACGCTGGCCGCGTTCGCCGCGACTGGAGCCACGCTCGCCATACATCTTGCCATTCATGCCCTCGACCAAGTCGTAAAGGAACTCGCGCCGTTCTATGGCGATGACTGTCCGGTGGTGGTGGTGGCGGAGGCGAGCCGTCCCGGGGAGGTAATCGTGCGGGGCACGCTCGCCGACATCGCCGCTAAAATCGAAGCGGCGCCGATCGAACGCACGGCGCTGATCCTGGTGGGCCGGGCCTTGACGGCAGAGGATTTCCGCGACAGCGCGCTCTACGACGCCGATTATCGCCGCCGCTTCAGGGGAGGCGCGTCGTGAGCGGCGCGAAACGGCGCGTGGCCGACCAGTCGGCCGTCGCGATCGAACACTGCGATCTCGATTTCAGTCGGCTCGCCGGCCAGCACCTTGGCCGCGGTTTGCCAGCCGGCGCGTGCCACTTCATCGCCGAGCGCCACGCCTTCCGCTTCGGCATGGGCCAAGGCTTCGGCGGCGGTGTTGGCGGCGAGGATGCGCTTGCCAAGCGCGGGCGAACCGCCGGCCTGCTCGGCGAGCTTGGCGAGCCCGCCGAGATCGACCGAGCCGCGCCGCGAATGGAGATCGATCAGCCCTTGGGCGAGCTTGGTCATCTTGCCGATTCCGCCGGCGATGGTGACGCGCGGTACTGGGTGCTTGCGCAAATATTTGAGCATGCCTCCGACGAAATCGCCCATGTCGATCAGTGCGATCTGGGGCAGGCCGTGCAGCTTCTGCACTGCCGCTTCCGACGCCGCGCCGGTCGCTCCGGCGATGTGGGTGAGGCCTGCGGCACGCGCCACCTCGATGCCGCTATGGATCGAGTGAATCCAGGCCGAGCAGGAATAAGGCACGACGATGCCGGTGGTGCCGAGGATCGACAAGCCGCCGACAATGCCGAGCCGTCCGTTCATGGTCTTGGCGGCGAGCGCCTCGCCGCCCGGCACCGATATCTCCACCTCGACATCGCCAGCGTCCCCGTGCGCGGCCGCGACTTCGGCGATCGCCTCGCGCAGCATCTGGCGCGGCACCGGGTTAATGGCCGGCTCGCCGGGCGGAATGGGAAGGCCCGGCCGGGTGACGGTGCCCACGCCTTCACCCGCCTTGAAGGTGACGCCGCTGCCGGGCGCGCCGCGGGTGACCGTGGCCAGGATCAGCGCCCCGTGGGTGACGTCAGGATCGTCGCCGGCGTCCTTGACGATGCCGGCAGTGGCCGAGCCGCCCTCGCCGGCCGAAGAGGTGGCCAGGGCGAAGGCCGGACGCTCTCCGCGCGGCAGGGTGACCTCCACCGGATCGGGGAATTCCCCGGTCAACAGCGCCGTATAGGCGGCCTTGGCGGCCGCGGCGGCGCAGGTGCCGGTGGTCCAGCCATAGCGGAGGGGGGCGTCCTTGGTGGCCATGCCTCTCGCTATAGTGCGCCGGAAGGGCGCCGTCACGGCAGGAGAGCCCCATGACGGCACCGGGCCTGATCGTCGCGGCCCCCCGGTCCGGTGCCGGTAAGACCACGGTGACGCTCGGGCTGCTGGCGGCGCTCAGGCGGCGCGGCCTGGCGGTGCAGGCGGCCAAGGCCGGACCGGACTATATCGACCCCGCCTTCCACCAGGCGGCGACGGGAAGGCCAAGCGTCAATCTCGACAGCTGGGCCATGCCGCCTTCCTTGCTGGATGCGCTGGTGGCTGAGGCCGGAGCGAGGGCCGATCTGCTGGTGATCGAAGGCGCCATGGGCCTGTTCGACGGCATTCCGGCCGCGCCGCGCCGCAGCGGCGCCTCGGCCGACCTGGCCGCCCGTTTCGCCCTGCCGGTGCTGCTGGTGATCGACGTCGCCGGCCAAGCGCAATCGGCGGCGGCTGTGGTGCGGGGCTTCGCCGCGCACGATAAGGAGGTGCGGATCGGCGGCATCGTGCTCAACCGTGTCGGCAGCGAGCGCCATGTCAGGCTCATCGCCGAGGCGGTCGCGCCGCTCGGCCTGCCCATCCTCGGTTCGATCCCACGCGATGCGGCGCTCACTTTGCCCGAGCGCCATCTCGGCCTGGTGCAGGCGGGCGAGCATGGCGACCTGGCCGCGCGGCTCGTGCGCCTCGCCGACATGGGCGAAACGCATCTCGATCTCGACGGCGTGCTCGGCTTGGCCGCGCCGCCACGTCTGGCCTCGGCCGAGCACGGCGCCAGCCTGCCGCCGCCGGGAGCGCGTATCGCTCTGGCGCAGGACGACGCGTTCAGCTTCGTCTATCCGCACGTCGTCGCCGGCTGGCGTCAGGCCGGCGCGGAAATCGTGACCTTCTCACCGCTGGCCGACGAGGCGCCGCCGGAGCAGTGCGACAGCTGCTGGCTGCCCGGCGGTTACCCTGAGCTGCACGCCGGGCGGCTCGCCGCCGCCGAAAGCTTCCGCTCAGGGCTCGCGCGCTTCGCCGCGACGCGGCCGGTGCATGGCGAGTGCGGCGGCTACATGGTGCTCGGCGAAGGTCTCGAGGACTCCGACGGCGTCAGCCACCGCATGACCGGCTTGCTCGGTCACGCCACCAGTTTCGCCCAGCGCAAGCTGCACCTAGGCTATCGCCAGGCACGGCTGCTCGCCGACGGTCCGCTTGGGGCGGCGGGCGCGCTGCTGCGTGGCCACGAATTCCACTATGCGGTGTTGATCGCTCCGGGCGACGACGCGCCGTTGGCCGAGCTGGCCGACGGCGAAGGCAAGGTTCTAGGACCGGCAGGTGGACGGCGCGGCCTGGTCACCGGCGCGTTCTTCCACGCCATCGCCACAGGCTAGGCGTCCTTGTCCGATACCTGGGCCTCGGCGAAGGTCGCCATGCCGGTGTGGCAGGCGAGCGCCGCGCGCAGCACCAGCACGGCGACGGCCGCGCCCGAGCCTTCGCCAAGCCGCATGCCGAGGTTGAGCAGCGGATCGAGGCCAAGCTCTTCCAGCAACAGGCTGTGACCGGCTTCGGCCGAGACATGGCCCGCCAGCGTGTGATCGAGCGCGTCGGCGCGGAGCTTGGCCAAGGGCGCTACCGCGGCGGTCGATACGAAGCCGTCGAGCAGCACCGGAATGCGCAGATGCCGCGCCGCGAGACAGGCGCCGAGCAGTGCGGCCAGCTCGCGGCCGCCCAAGGCGGCGGCCACGCGCAGCGGATCGCCGAGGATGGCGTCGTGGCGCGCGAGCGCGGTGTCGATCACCTCGCGCTTGCGCTTGAGGCCGGCATCGTCGACGCCGGTGCCGAGGCCGGCGAAGCGGGCGCCGCCGCCACCGAACAAGGCCGCCGAAATCGCGGCGGCCGCAGTGGTATTGCCGATCCCCATCTCGCCCAGGACCACCAGACCGGCTTCGGGGGAAAGTGCCTCGTATCCTGCCGCCACCGCGTCGAGGAACGCGGCCTCGGCCATGGCCGGGCTCGCGGTGAAGTCGGCGGTAGGGTGGTCGAGGTCGAGCGCGATGACGCGGAGCTCGGCGCCGGCTTGCCGCGCGAGCTGGTTGATGGCGGCGCCGCCGGTGGCGAAATTCGCCACCATCTGCGCCGTGACCGCGGCCGGATAGGCCGAGACGCCTTGCGCCGTCACGCCATGATTGCCGGCGAACACCAGAATCTCGACCGCGTCGAGGCAGGGTGGGCTCCGCCCCTGCCACAGGCTGAGCCATTCAACCGCCTGTTCCAGCCGGCCGAGGCTGCGCGGCGGCTTGGTCAGCGTCTGTTCGCGGCTGGCCACCGCGGCGGCCGCGTCCTGGTGGCCTCCGGGAAGATCGAGGCAAGCCGTTTGGAGATCGGCGAATGAGGCAAAGCGCGTCATTTGGGAGTAGAATGCCTAGCTCGGCACGGGTCCGGGATGTAAGCGAAGCCGCCGTAGATGCGGCACGATAGGGGGACTGGGGATGACGACAAGCGCCTCAATCAGCGGCCTTAGCACGGACCTCAAGACCGGCCTAGCCTTCTTGACGCGGCTGCCCTTGGTCGGCGCCGCGCCGTCGGCGGGGAGCGACATCGCCCGCGCCAGCTGGGCCTTCCCCATCGTCGGCGCCATCCTCGGCGTGCTCGGTGCGCTGATCTATTGGCTCGGCCACAGCCTCGGTCTCCATGCCTTTGTATGCGCGGCACTCGCCGTCGCGGTCATGCTTCTCGCCACCGGTTGCCTGCATGAGGACGGGCTGGCCGATACCGTCGACGGGTTCGGCGGCGGCACGAGCCCCGCCCGCAAGCTCGAGATCATGCGCGACAGTCAGATCGGCACCTACGGCACCGTGGCGCTGGCGCTGACGCTGTTGGTGCGGGTCGGCGCCATCGCCAGCCTGGCCGACCCGGCATTGGTCGCGGGCGCGCTGATCGCCGCTCAGGCCGGCGCGCGCGCGGTGATGCCGGTGTTCATGCGGCGCGTGCCGCCCGCGCGCCAAGACGGCCTCTCGGCCGATGCCGGCGATCCGCCGCAACAAAGCGCGGTGCTGGCGGTCGCCATCGGCGTCGTGGTGCTGCTGCTATGCCTCGGCCTCGGCGCGACCCTGATCGCCGTCGCACTGCTGGCGGTGGCGGGCGCCCTGCTGGCGTGGCTCACCATCAGGCAGATCGGCGGCCAGACCGGCGATGTGCTCGGCGCGCTCGAGCAGGTGAGCGAGATCCTGATCCTGCTCACCGCCGCGGTATGGCTCTAGGCGCCTACTTCGCCTTCACCGTCGAGGTGATGGAGCCGATGACCTCGGAGGCCATCTTGAACTCCTTCTTGCGATTGGTGATGCCGTGGCGGCGCGCGATCCAGGCGAAGTCGGTATAGGCCACCCACGCATCGCCCTTGGCGTCCTGGTAGACCAGCAGCCGCACCGGCCAGTCGAGCCCGGCATCGGGATCGGCGGTGATGAACAAGGTGCCGAGCGGCGGATTGCCGAACACCAGCAAAGTCGACGGCAGCAGCGTGATGCCGGCATCGGCGGCAAGCTTGGACTGATCGATCTCGTCGAAGAATTTGATGCCTTTGTCGGCAATGTCCTTCTTCATGCGCGCGATGGTCTCTGGCATGGGATAGGCGCTCTTGAATTTGACGATGCCGTCGCCCGCTTCGGCCTGGGCCGGCGCGAGGGACGAAAAAGCGAGGGCGCCGAGCACCAGCGCGGCACAGCAAATCAGACGTTTAAGCATGGACTGTTCTCCTATCGGCGGCCGAATCCGGCGGAACTTGAGCAATCCCAGCATGGCGAAAGAGGCGGCCAAGCTGAAATGCCGCTTCGCTTCCAATTCGATGCCGCGAGGCTATGGACGGTGTGGAGAATTTGGCCGCTAACCGGACGGAAAGGAGGCTTGGGGTATAGGGTCATGCTAGAGGCTGGATTGGGCCGACATGGCGAAAGGAGGCCTGCCAATGCGCATGGCCATTTCCCTTATACTCTTTGCTGCCGCCGCTTTTTTGGCGGCGGGACCGGCTGCGGCAGTGCCGCTTGCCCTCGGCGATCAGGCGGCGCTCAGCCGGAACCTTAGCGCCGGCGTGGTGGAGCCGGTGGCTCGCCGCTATGCGCGCTCGAAGCGCTCGGTGGCGAAATACCCGCGCCGCTACAATTGGACCTATTACCCCTATTGGCGGCCCTATCAGTATCGCTACTGGCAGTTTTACTACCCCTATGGCGGCCCGCTGTTCTAGCCGGGTCGGCAATTAGGGGGTAACCCCGCGCGTTCGCATTATGGCAGAGTGCGCGCGTGACCGATCCCTCTGTCCAAATTTCCGCCCGCGCCCTAGATCTGGCGCGGGCAGGCCTGTCGCGCCAAGGCGCGCCGGCTGCGCTGCCCGAACGCCTGCTGGTGGTCGATACCGAGCGCCAAATGGCGATTTTGATCGCATCGGGGCAGGCGGTGGCCGCATGGCCGGTATCCACGGCGCGAAACGGCATCGGCGGCGAGGAGAACTCGTTCGCCACGCCGCCGGGCTGGCACCGCATTCATGCGCGGATCGGCGCGGACGCGGCGCCAGGCACGGTGTTCGTATCGCGCGAGCCGACTGGGGCGACCTGGTGCGGCGAGGCGGGTGACGACGATCTGATCCTGACCCGCATCCTCACCCTCGACGGGCTGGAGAACGGCGTGAACCGCGGGGCCGGATGTGACTCGCTCGGGCGCTACATCTATCTCCATGGCACCAACCAGGAAGAGGCGCTCGGCCGCCCGCTGTCGCATGGCTGCATACGCCTGTCGAACGACGACATAAGGCAGCTGTTCGACCACATGGGCGAAGGCGATGCCGTGTACATCGCCACGCCCGAAACCCTCACCATCCCCGACCCAACGGGCGGCGGCCGTTTTCATTATGCCGGCCTTGGCGGCGCCGGCATGAGCGCGCTCGCCCAGTTCCAGGCGATGACCGGAGGACGGGTGAGCGGCAGCGATCGCGCGTTCGACCGCGGCGAGCGCGACGGCTTGCGGGCTCAGCTCGAACGCCTCGGCATCGTCGTCGTGCCGCAGGACGGCAGCGGGCTTGACTCCGATTGCGTGGCGCTCGTCGTCTCGACGGCCATCGAGGAACATGTGCCGGACATCGCCGCGGCGCGCCAGCAGGACATTCCCATCATTCACCGCTCCGAGCTGCTGGCGGATTTCGTGGCGCGGCATCGCTCGGTGGCGGTGACCGGCACCAGCGGCAAGTCGACGGTGACAGCGATGGTGTTCGCCATTCTCAACGGCGCCGGCCGCGATCCGTCGGTGATTACCGGCGGCGATCTGCCGGCGCTCGAGGCGCTGGGTCTGCCGGGCAATGCCTTCGCCGGATCGTCCGACCTGCTGGTGGTCGAAGCCGACGAGAGCGACGGCAGCCTGGTGCGCTACGCGCCGGCCATCGGCGTGCTGCTCAATCTCCAGCGCGACCACAAGGAAATGACCGAGGTGGCGGCGATGTTCGCCACCTTGCGGGCGCGCGTCCGCGAGGCGTTGGTCGTCGCGGACGCCGACAATCTTGATCAATTCGCCGGCGGCGCGGTTCGGTTCGGCTTGAGCGCGCGTGCCGACATCCGCGGCGAGGATGTCACGCTCGGCCCGGCGTCAAGCCGCTTCCGGGTGAACGACACTTGGTTCGAGCTGGCGGTGCCGGGCGCGCATAATATCGCCAACGCGCTGGCGGCGATCGCGACCTGTCATGTCCTGGGTGTCGCGCTCGAGGAGATGGCGACGCCGCTGGCCGGCTTCACCGGCATCGGCCGGCGGTTCCAGACGGTGGGAAAGACACGCGGCATCGAGGTGATCGACGATTTCGCCCACAATGCCGAGAAGATCACGGCGGCGATCCGGACGGCGAAGCTGCGCGCCAAGCGCGTGCTGGCGATCTATCAACCCCACGGCTACGGGCCGACTCGGTTCCTGCGCCGCGATTTCGTCACCACTTTCACGCGCGAGCTTGGCGCCGACGACCGGCTATGGATGCTTGAAGTGTTCTATGCCGGCGGCACGGCGACGCGCGATTTCTCGGCGGCCGACATTGTCGCCGAGATCGGCGCCTTGGGGACCAAGGCCGAGTTTGCCGCCTCGCGCGACCGGTTGGTGGCGCGGGTCGCCGAACAGGCACGGCCGGGCGATCTGGTGCTGATGATGGGCGCGCGCGATCCCTCGCTCAGCGAGCTGGCCCGCAACATCCTTACTGCGCTCACAAATTCCGAAGTGGCGGCGGCGAAATAACGCCGTCAGTCTAATTGCCGAACAGGCCAGGGATAGTGCTCAGCGCCCCGCCCAGGCCGGCATTCCACGCGCTGCGCTTCTGCGGCTTCGCCACGGGGGCGACTTCAGCCGGCAGCGCCTCGGCGTTGCCGAACAAAGCCGCCGCCATTTTCTGGTCGATCCCATAGATGTCGTCATAGCTACGCAACTTGCCGATGCCATCGAAGGCGAGCGTGAAATAGGTGAGATGGACCGGCACCGGCCGGCTGAGTACGACCCCGCTATTGCTGCCTTTGGCCAGACGATCCTTGACCTGCTGCTCGGACCACCCCTTGTCCTCGGCGAGCAACAGCAGCGCCAAGCGGTCGGGCTGATGCACCCGGATGCAGCCGTGGCTCAAGGTGCGCACGGTCTGATCGAACAGCTCCGGCTGCAACGTGTCGTGCATGTAGATGGCGTGGCGGTTGGGGAAGTTGAATTTGAGCGAGCCCAGCACATTGTCCGGGCCCGGCTCCTGGGTGAAGGTGTATTTCATAATATTGACGTGCTGCCAGTCCACGGTCTGGGCATCGACCGGGTGGCCCTGATAGCTGACCGACAGCTTGTTCTCGCGCAGAACCGAGACGTCCGGCACCCCGCCTTTGACTTGCCGCAAGCGCGGCTGGAGATCCTCGATCTTGATGGTCTCGGGCACGGTCCAGTCCGGGTTGAACACGATCGAGCTCATGCTGGCGGAGAAAATCGGCGTGGCGTATTTGACCTGGCCGACAATGGCCTTGCCGATATAGATGGATTTGCCGCCCTTGATGACGCGGGTGGTGAAGGCCGGAATGTTGTTCCAGACATAATAGGAGCCGAGATCGGGCGGCATCCAGCGCCAGCGCTCCATGTTGACGATGAGCCGCTGAACCGTGCCGTCGCCGGCCGGCTTGCGCCCCTTAGCCTTGCTCGCGGCAACGGCCTTGAGGAGCGCCTGACGCAGGCTGAGGAACTGATCCTGCTTGGGCTGGAGCGACGCCAGATAGTCGCCCGGCGATGCCGCGGCGGCGAGCTCGGTCAAGACGATTTTAGGCTCGAGCTGATTGGGCTTCTGATCGAACAGCGGGCTGATGCGCGCAGGGGACAAACGCCCGCCGCGGGCAAAGCGGGCATATTTCAGGGCGGCGAGATCGAGCTTGAGCTCGTCGATGGCTTGGGCCTCGGTGGTGGCCGGGAGGTCGGAGGCAGGCGGCAGGTCGAACGCCCCGGGCGCGAGGCCCCAGTCGCCGGCCTTTTGAATCTCGACGATGATTGCCTGGGCCCGGGCCGAGAAGCCCATGCCCGTGATCCACAGCGGCGGGTCGGTGCGCTCGGCATAAAAGGCCTCGAGCGCGGCGAGTTCGTCGGTGGTGGCGCCCTTGCGCAGCGTGGGATCGCGGAGCTTGTCCCTGATGGCCGCTACCGCCGGGTGCGCCGGCGCAGGATCCGTGGCTACGACCGGGGCCGCGGTGTCGGCGGGTGCGGCGGCATCTTCAAGCTTCGCCTCGCTGTCGGTCGGCGGCGTGGCGGCAGGCAGTTCGCTCGGTCCGACCGCCGCAATATCGGCGGGCTTCGGGGCGGGGTCGACAGAAGGCGTGGCGGCGGTGTCGGTTGCTTCGGCAGCGTCGCGGGCCATTTCGCCGTCAGGCGCCGCTGCCGGAGCGAGCGAGGGTTCGTCCTCGCCGGCCGAGGCGGGGGCAGGGAATTCGGAAAGTTCAGCGCCACCGGCGGGAGCGGTCGGCGTCGTGACCGTCAAGTCGCCCGGCGGCGCGTCCGCCGGCACCTCGACGGCGTAGGCAGCACTCACAACCAAGACAGCCGACAGCAGGATCGGGGCCGCAGCACCAAAGCCCGCCACTAAGGCTCGTCCGCGCATCTCGAAAATCCCTCGTAGCCCCTTAAAGTTAGTCCCAGAGGGCGGCCACGGCCACCCTCAATCACGGTCTTCCACCCATTCTCCCGGCGACCGTTGCCGAGAAGCATCCCTCTGCATCTTGGTCCGGCGCGTGGCCGATAGACTTCCTCCCGGCCTCCTCTATGATCTCGCCGCACGGGGTCCGGCAGAAGGCAAAATCACGCATGTTTCCGGTCGGCGACGACGACTCGCAGCGGCGGATCGTTCCCGTCGTCACCTTCGCGCTGATCGGCCTCAACGTGGTGGTGTTTCTGGCCGAGCTTGCCGGCGGCGATCAGGTCATCACCAATTGGGCATTTGTTCCCGCGCGGTTTAGCGAGCACCCGGACACCAATATCGTGACCATCTTCTCGGCCATGTTCATGCATGGCGGCTGGTTGCATTTGTTCGGCAATATGCTGTTCCTGTGGATCTTCGGCGACAATGTCGAAGACCGCTTCGGGCATCTAAAATTCCTGATCTTCTATTTGCTGGCCGGCATCGCCGCGACGTTCTCGCAATATGCGCTGTCGCCCGAATCGGCCATTCCCAATGTCGGCGCCTCGGGCGCCATCGCCGGGGTGCTCGGGGCCTATATCCTGATGTTTCCGCAGGCGCGCGTAAATGTTCTCGTCGGGCGGCAACTCGTCGCCATGCCCGCCTTCATCGTGCTCGGCATGTGGATCGCGCTGCAGCTGGTGAGCGGCGTCGGCACTATCGCCGTCACCGACGAAAGCGCGGGCGGCGGCGTCGCCTACATGGCCCATATCGGCGGCTTCGCCACCGGCCTGCTGATGACCTTTCTGTTTCGCGGGCGAGACACTCCCGGCAGCGCCGCCTGAAGGCTCGCCCGCGCTTGGGCTAGAGTCCGCCGATGAAATCCCGCTTGCCGATATCGACGCCGCAGCGCCTGAGGATGTCGTAGGCGGTGGTGGCGTGGAAATAGAAATTGGGCAACGCGAAATGCACGAGATAGGGCTCACCCTTGAAGTGCAAGTCCTGGCCGCCAACCGTCAGCGAGATGTCGCGGGTCTCGGAGCCGTCGAAGTCTTTCGGCGACAGGCTCTCAACGAATTTCGCCGTCTTGACGATGCGGGCCTTGAGCTCGGCAAAGCTCTTCTCGTCATCGCCGTATTTCGGAACTTCCTTGCCAGCCAGCCGCGCCGTGGTGCCCTTGGCGAAGTCGGCGGCGATCTGAATCTGCCGCGTGAGGGCAAACATGTCGGGCGCCAGCCGCCAGTTCAACAACACCTCGGGTTCGATCTTGCGCTCTGCGGCAAAGGCTTCGGCCTTGTCCAGCATCGCGGTGAGGTTCTTGAGCATCGCAAGAAAGGCCGGGACCGAGGCCTGATACATTCCGAACGACATGGCGGGATCACTTTCATTGGACGGTAAGGGAAGGGCGCGACTGTACCAGCCGGTATCTCCGGACCCTCATCACGTTCCGGCGACCTAGCGACGCGGGGCGAGAGCCCACGAAACCGTTGGAGACCAAGCGATGCAGGAAAATTTGCACGGGTTGCAGGCCGGGCTCAGCCGCCGCCATCTGGTTGCCGGCGCGCTTGGCGCGGTGACGCTGCCGCTGGCCGGTCCGGCGCTCGGCCGAGGCATCGAGGCGCCGGCCACGGAGGCCGATCAGCGTTTCATGCGGCTGGCGCTGGAGGGGGCAGCGCTGGGCGACTATCCGTTCGGCGCGGTGATCGTGAGCGACGGCGAGGTGCTGGCCCGCGGCCGCAATCTCGGCAAGCAGGAGCGGGACCCGACCGCCCATGGCGAGATGGTGGCAATCCGAAATTTTCTTGCCGCGCATGGCCCCGAGAGACTGAAGGGAACCACGCTCTACAGCTCCGGCGAATCCTGCCCGATGTGCATGGGCGCCATCGTCTGGTGCGGCATCTCGCGGGTCGTGTTCGGCGCCTCGATCGCCGAACTCACCACTAAGATCGGCCAGATCATGGTCACCGACGCCGAAATCGCGGCCAAGACGCCCTTTGCCGACATCACGATGACCGGCGGCGTGCTGGCCGAAGAGGCGCTGGCGCTGTTCAAATAGCGGCGCGCCGTCAGGCAAATGGCGAGGTATTTCGCTCCGGCCGCTTCATGAGAAACACCAGCGGCACAAGGGCGAACGTCACCCAGCCGATGAACCAGAACAGATCGATGAACGCCTGCATCTGCGCCTGGCGGAGAACCCCGAGCGCCATGAGTTTCACGCTGCCTGGCGAGGGCGGAGTCTGACCCGTGCCGGCGAGATAAGGCGCAACCGCCGGATTGAAGGGGTTCAGATTCTCGATGAGGTGCAACCAGTGGACCTGACCTTGGCGCACCAGGAGCCAACTCACCACCGCAATTCCCAACGAGGAGCCGATGCCGCGCATCAGGGCCATGAGGCCAGACGCCTCATCGAGCTTGGCGTCGCTGATGCTGCCGAACGCGACGGCGTTTAGAGGGACGAAAAACAGGCCCATGCCCGCACCGGCTATCATGCCGGGCCAAATCAGGCCCCAAGAGTCCACATAAAGCGATAGACGCGACATCACCATGGCGCCAATCGCCGATAGAATTAAGCCCGCGGCGACCAGGTAACGCGGGTCGATCAGGCGCAACAGGAAACCTCCCGTAATCGCCAGCGCGATCGCACTGACCACCGCCCGCGGCATGAACAGCAGGCCGGCGCTCATGGCCGGATAGCCCATCAAACGCTGCGTCAGCAGGGGCAGCAGGGCGATAGTGCCGAATAGCGGGATACCGTAGGCCGCGCTCGCAATCAGGCCGGCGCTGAAATTTCGGTCCTTGAGCAGGGAGAGGTCCACGATGTTGTCGGGCTTGCCCCAGCCACGCATCAAGAAGGCTGCGCCGGCAAACAATGTCACGCCGGTGAAGACTTGAATGAAGCGGGAGTCGAACCAGTCCCGCGTGGGACCCTGATCGAGGACCAGTTGGAGCGAGCCTATCGCTAGAACCAGGAGGGTTAGACCGGTCCAATCGGTCTTGGAGTAGTTCAGCGGCACGCGGGCCAGCTGGCCCATTGCCAGCAGGAGCGCAATCGCGCCGATCGGCACATTGATGTAAAATACTGCCCGCCAAACGAAGGTGTCGGTCAGCCACCCGCCCAAAACGGGGCCGAGAACGGGGGCCACCATGATGCCCAGGCCGAAAATGGCAAGCGCTTGGCCGCGTTTTTCGCGGGGGAACGCTTCAAGCAGAATGGCCTGGCTCAAGGCCACCAGCGGCGCGCCGCAGACCCCTTGGGCGATCCGGAAAATCACCATGCTGAGGAGATTCCAGGACAGGCCGCATAGCGCCGAGGAAATGACGAAACCGACGATCGAGGAAATCAGCAGACGCCTGCGCCCGAAAACCCGCGACAAATAGCCCGTCAGCGGCATCACGACGGCGGCAGCGACCAAATACGAGGTGAGCACCCAAGTGATCTGGTCCGAAGTTGCCCCGAAAGCGCCCAGCATGTGTGGCATCGCCACGCTCACTATCGTAATGTCGAGCACCTCGAGAATGGCAGTAAGCACGACGGCTACAACCAGGGCGATCGAGGGCCCTTTTACGGTCTCTGGCTCAACAGGCGACGGTGGCGGCCGATCGTCTGGCGGGCGTGGACGCTTTGATTTGGACACTCGCCGAGTCATAGGTTCTCGAGATTGTACGGATCACGGGGAGACACAAAGGCGGGTCAAATGGGCTTTTTTGCGCATGCGTGGGCCTGCGCACGGCTAACTCATTGCCGTCGAAATTGCACTTTGAAGTTTCCAACTGGGGCGCGCCTGCTTAAGCCGTTACGTTGCGGTTGGGATGCATCAATATCGATTATTGGGAGCGGCCTGTTGCCGCGCGTGGGGGTTTAGCGAACCCGCTCGTAAACTAAGCGATCGCAATCACTCAATACCAAAAACCTGAAAGAGCGGGGAAATATGTGCGGCATTACTGGATTGATCGACCTCGCGGGTCGACGCGAGCCAGATCGCCTGATGGTACGGCGCATGGCGGCGGCATTGTCGCATCGCGGTCCGGACGACAGCGGTTTCCTGTTTGCACCGGGCGTTGGACTGGCGCATCGCAGGCTCAGCATCGTCGGCGTCGAGGACGGGCGACAGCCAATTTTCAACGAGGACCAGACCATCGCGGTGATCTGCAACGGGGAATTCTTCGATTTCCCCGAGCGGCGAGCGGACCTCGAAGCCAGAGGGCATGTGTTCCGCACGCAGAGCGACTCCGAGCTGATCGTTCACCTCTATGAGGAGCATGGCGAGGAGCTGTTTCCCCATCTGAAAGGTCAGTTCGCCTTCGTTCTCATCGATTTCACGCGAAACGTCGCGATCCTGGCGAGAGATCGCGTCGGCATCTGTCCTTTGTTCTGGTCGCGTCAAGGCGACGTCATCTATTTCGGGTCCGAGATCAAGGCGCTCATAGCCTCCGGCGCGGTGAGGCCGGTCGCCGACCGGCACGGGCTTGATCATCTGTTCACCTTTTTTGCGCTCGCCGGACGCCGCACCGCGTTCGAAGGCGTTCAAGCGGTGGCGCCCGGCCATTATGTGAGGCTCACATTCCCTGGCCGCGGCCGGCCCACCGCGCCGGTCGAACGCAAATATTGGGATTTAGACTTCCCCGACTGGGGCGACGAAGAAGACAGTGCCGACGGAAGCGACCTCACCGACGCGTTCGAGGCAGCGTTCGCGCGCGCCGTCGAGATCAGGCTTCGCGCCGATGTCCCCGTCGCCGGTTATCTGAGCGGCGGAGTGGACTCCGCCTATGTCCTCGCCATGGCGAAGCGCGTTGCCGGTCATCCGCTGCCGAGCTTTACGCTGCGCATTCCCGACAAGGAACTCGACGAGGTCGATACCGCGCTGGAATCCGCCCGCGCGATCGGCGGCCGGCGCCCGACCATCGTGGAGGTCGGGCCGGATCGCATCGTGAACTCCTATGCGGCGCTCACCGAGGCCGCGGAAACCCCGGTGCTGGATACATCCTGCGCCGCGCTACTTGCGCTTTCCGGCGCGGTGCATTCTGAAGGCTACAAGGTCGTTCTCACCGGCGAGGGAGCGGATGAAGCCTTCGCGGGCTATGTCTGGTTCAAGATCCGCGAACTCGCGCGGACATTCGACGTGGGCGACGTATTCCGCCCGAGCACGCTGATGAGTCGACTGGCGCGCAAATGGGCTGCACCCAATCTGAGCTTCGCCGAGATTGCCCAGGTCGACGCCAGCATCGGAGGACCGCACGCACAGTCCCTGATGTATAATCTCGTGGCGACATCGCGAGATCGGTATTTCAGCGCGGGATTCAAAGAAGACCTCGGGGGCCGTCTCGCCTATGAGGACCTCGATCTCGACCTGGAGCGCATGGCCCGCTGGCATCCCCTGAACCGCTCACTCTATATCGGCTACAAGATTCAGCTGGCCGGCCTGCTGCTTGGGCCGAAGGGCGACAGGGTCTCCATGGCCAACGGCGTGGAGGCGCGATACCCATTTCTCGATGAGGACGTCATTGCCCTCGCCTCTCGCCTTCATCCGCGGTGGAAGTTGAGACACGGATTGCGCGATAAATATCTTCTCCGCCAAGCGGCGCAGCGCGTGCTGCCTGAAGCGGTAGCACAACGGCCAAAACATATGTTCCGGGCGCCGCTGGCGGAGAGCTTTCTCACGCGGCCTCCCGCCTTCATGCGCGAGCTGATCAGCGCCGAAAGTCTGAAGCGGACCGGCTATTTCGACGTTGCGCGCGTGCGCCGCGATTGCGACGCGTTGGCCACGGGCGAAGGAAGTGGGTTGGGCACCTTCGCGAGTTTAGGCCTGACCGGCGTCGTGGCGACGCAGCTGTGGCATCACCTCTATCTCGGCGGAGGATTGTGCAGCCTCCCCGCCAGGATCGATCCGGTCGAACCGGAATTGGCGCCGGCCTCGCCTTTGGTCGCATAGGCGAGAGGCACAACATCACAACGGCGCTGCGTTCAATGAGCCCAGGCGCTGATCTTTGGCGATGAACGTCTAGGCGACGCCGTCCCAACCGCGCTCGCGAACAAGCTCCCGTTCCGCTTCACTGGCGTAATTCCGGTCCCAGTCCGCGAGTAGCGGCTTCATGATGCGCCGCCATAGCGGCGGCGTCAGCGCAATGAAAGCCATGGTCTGATAGCCGTAGGGCAGCATTGGCGCCTGCTGCTGCGCGTGCAACTGCCAGAAGTCCTTGGTGGCGGCCATGTGGTGGTCGGAGTGGCGCGGCAGGTTGTAGTGCAGAGAATTGGAGATGGTTCGATAGCAATCCCAACTGTGATGCTCCTTCACGGGAAAATTCTCGATGCGCACCAGGCCATAATGCTGAACGTAGTTGATGAGTTCGTGGAACAGCCGCCCGAGCAGCCCCGCGGCGACGATCACGAACACGCCTTGGGCGCCGGCAAAGATGGCGGCGAGGACGATGATCGTCACAGGCGCAATGTGAGCCATGATCAAGCGGTTGCGCCACGACCATGGCGACAGGCCGCGGCGGCGCAATTGGACCGCCTCGATCCGTGCCGCCTGGACGAATTGCTGCACGAGAGTGCGCGCCATGAACGTGCGCAGCCGTTCCCCACGCCGCGCCGTGGCAGCGTCGCTATAGGTGCCGACCTGCCGGTGATGGGCGTAAAGGTGGTAGGTTACGAATGACGCGTTGCCGGTAAAGCCGAGCAGCACATATGCCGATATCTTGGCCAGCGAGCTTGACCGGTGACACAATTCGTGAGCGACCGTGGCGCCGACCAGCGCGAACAAATAGCCGGCGAGCCCGAGCACGCCGATCAGTTGCATCGGGTGCGCGGTGAGGCTGGGCTGCACTGCAGCGAAACGGATGAGAACAAAGGCCAGCAGGCAGACCAGAGGCAGCGACAGGTAAAGGTTGAGCCTGCAAAACCAGCAGGCGCCGTCGTCGAGCGTGGTGCGATCGTCGCCATTGACCTCGTCGGCAAACGATCCGAGCAGCATGGCGACGGCCAGCACCAGCCAAGGCGCCCAGCCGCCCGCGACAATCGACGCCGAGCCGAGCAGGAGCAGGACATTGGCCGAGCAATAGCGCCAGGGGGTGGACAGTCCATAACGCTGTAGGAAGGACGGCCGGGCCGGCAATGCGAGATCAGGCGCCGCGGCGGCGTGCTCGCCGGGACTATGCTCGCTCGTGCCGTCTCTCGCCATGACGAATCCGCCCACTCAAAACGAGGTACGAGGTTAAGGCCGGGTGGCGGAGGTGTCTGTAACAATTGGGCAACAGCGGCCGCCTCTCGACCAGGCCGGGCCGCCGGAGCGCGCGGGAGGGTAGACGAATGCCAACGGTGCTGATCACAGGAACCTCCACCGGCATCGGCCGCGTCACAACGGAAGTTCTGGCGGCTCGAGGGTGGCGCGTGTTTGCCACCATGCGCGACCTGACCAGAAAGGACTCGTTGGAGGCCGCCTTGCAGGCTGCGGGTGCCGGGAACCGGGTTACGATCTGCCAACTCGACGTGAGCGACGCCAACTCGATCCACGCCGCGGTTGCGTCCATCCTGGCGCAGAGCGGCAACGCGATCGATGCCGTGGTGCACAATGCCGGCGTGGCCGTCGCTGGCGCGCTCGAGGACATCCCGGACTCCGAAATACGACGCGTGATGGAGACGAATTTCTTCGGCGTGCTGGAATTGACGCGTTCGCTGCTGCCGAGCTTTCGCGCGCAAAGAAGCGGCCGCATCGTCGCGGTCTCGAGCCAAGCGGGTTTTGCCGGCCAGCCCGCCAACTCGATCTACTGCGCCTCGAAATGGGCGCTCGAGGGCTGGGCCGAATCGATGGCCTACGAGCTCGACGCCTTCGGCATCCACGTCATCCTCGTCGAGCCTGGCCCTTACAAGACGCAAATCTGGATAAGTACGCCGCGCCTAATCCCCGAAGGCAGCGCGTATCTGCCGTGGCTGCGCCAGGTGTTCCGTGGCGCCGATCGGCACGAGGCAAGCACGGCTCGCGATCCGATGGAGGTTGCGATCACAATCGCCGATGCGCTGGAAACGCCCCGGCCGCGGTTCCGCTACCCGGTGGGCTTCTTCGCCCGCCTCGATCATTTCCTGCGGGGCAAAATCCCGACGCGCCTGATCCGCCGCGGTACGACGCGGTATCTGGGCCTTCCCCGCACACGCTAGGGTCAAGTCGCGTTCCCCTGGTGCTGTGGACGTGCGCGTCAGCGTTTCGCGGGCGTCATGCTCTCCACGCCGCCGCCAATCTTGGCGCCAAGCTTGGCTCCCAGGGTCTCATCGCTAAAGTTGATGCCTTGCGCGGGAGACGGATTTGATTCCTGTCCCACTTTGGCGCCGAGCTTGTCTCCCAAGGTCTCGTCCTTGAAATCCAAGCCGCTAGGTAGTTCGTCGCTCACGGTGTCGAAGCCGAGCAACTTCGCGAAATGGATGCACGCAGGTTTCTGCATTTTTTGCTCCATGGAGATTGGACCAGGGAGAGCGTACCAGACGCCTTGCGCCCCCGGTGTGACCGAATAACAACAACAGCGCAATCAAAGGGGGAGATGCTGAAGTCGCGTCCTGATGTTGAGGGCGTCGACGGAAAGCGCTGTGGACCCGCTTCCAAAAAGAGCCGCGCCACAGCCAAGTGGCCCCTGGGAAGCGGCGGGGCATGTTCTTCCAGGTACCGCCCGCCTTATTGTTTCCCGGGCGGCTCCAAGGCTACGAGATAGAAGCGGTCACTGCCGCCGATCCGCTCGGAGAACTCCTCGAAGAACCATCCGTTACGATGAGCCGTGCGTTCCAATGCCTCATTGATCACAAAGAGGTGTTGCTTGCCGGCTTCGGTGTCAGGATGCGCCTCGATGACCACGGCTCGTGCGAATTGAAGCGCCTTCTCCAAGGATTGCAGCGGACGATCTTGATGGTCCAGCGTCTTGTAGAAGCCCAATACATCGAAGCGGGAGCTGAGCTTTGAAAACTCTGTAACGTCCACATCGAAATTGCCCATTGCCGTCGCGCTGCAGCTACAGCCGAGTGCCTGACAACTCGCCTGCCAAGAAAGAGTGGAGGGAGCGCGGAAATAAGAAAGCCGGTCGGGCAAAGTCGTTACAGCGCTGCCATTGGAAGGCGAAGACGCCGGCGGAGAGCGCCGCCATCGCCGGCGATTCTTCCAGCCCTTCATGGCCGTTGCGGCTCTAACAAGAGACTGCAAACGGCCCACATATATCGGCTGGGGAGCCGTCTTCGCTTGTTCGGCACAGTGCGCCTCGAAACGCGCAAAGCTTTCCTGAGGGGTCTGCAACAGCTCCTGAAAATACGTGAATAGCCCCGTAAACGGACAGCCAATCTCGCCATAAGTGGCAATGGTCCCGAGCCGGTTCCCTAAATACGCCCAAATACGTTCCGCCCGCGGGGCATACACTTTTTGATAGTTGGGACTCCGATCCAGCCAGGCGAAAAACCTCAACCACCCAGAATGATGTTGCGGATAGCCGAGGCTGAAAAGCCACTCAGTCGCCGGTTGTGACAACCACGGATCGCAATAGGCGGTCCCACAGTTGCGGCATTCGAAGGTATCCATGCTCGCGATCAACGTGGAAACCGGCAGATCTATGCGCTCGGCGATGGCGTCGAGATATTTGTTCGACTTTGAGCCGAAGGCTTGTGCGGGTGCTCGGTGGTCTGGTTCACCCGATCCGCACCACGGGCACGTCGTCACAGGCCGAAACGCAGTTTCTCGAGTTAGGACTTTCTGCATGAACGTGACACTGAATTATGCATGCACTGAGCGCAATATGCAGAATGAAAACGGGCCCAATCGATCATCCAGCGGATTTGCTTTTTCGCCCCATGTTAGCGCTGGACCAAGCATCCCAAGAATTGGTGCCGCAAGAGGGATTCGAACCCCCGACCCCATCATTACGAATGATGTGCTCTACCGACTGAGCTATTGCGGCTTTGGCGCCAAGTTCAGCTGGCGCGGGGTAACAAAGTCAGCCCTGTGATTACTGGCAATATCCGCATGGCGCAAGCAAGGCGACCGGCCGCCCGGTTTCAGCGGATTTGCGCCGCGCGCAGGCGCTCCAGCGAGGTCGCGCTCTGGGGCTCGTCGGCCTCGACCTGCGTCACGCCGGGATCGTCGGGAGGACGCTCGGGCACGAAAATCGCCGGTTTGGGCTTGGGCTCGGCCGAAGCGGGCTGCGGCGCGGGCCCTGGCGCCGGCTTGGCCGAGGCGTCGATGGCCTTCTCGCTCGCCGGTCTCACCTCGACCACCTCGCTCACGCGGGGCAAAGCAAGCGACGGGCCCGGCTCGGCCATCACCGGCTCGTCGATCAGCAGCGTGTCGTCGCCCCGCCCGATGGCATCGACCGGCGCCTTCCACTCGAAGGCATCGACCGCGCCGGTCACCGGCGACACCGGCAGCCAGCGGTCCGAGATATAGCCGTCGGCAATCCAGGCGCGATCGCGCGGCGCCCGCACCGCGCGCGCCAGCCATTCCCGCTCGCGCCCTTTGTCGCCGAGGTCGCCCGCTTCGATCCGGGCCATCAGCGTGCAGATACGCGCCGGCGGACGTCCGTCGAGATAAGGCGCAAGCGCGTCGCGCGCCTCCTCCCATTCATGCGCTTCAATGGCGGCGCTGGCGACGGCGATCGGGCCTTCGACATCGTCGGGCGTGAGGCTCGCCAAATATTTGACGCGCTTCACCCGCTCGCGGGGCGCGTCGCCCGGCTTGGCGAAGGCATAGACCACGGCCAGATCGGGATGGGGCGAGAGTTTCCAGGTCCGGGCGATGAGACGCGACGCCTGACGGCTCTCGCCGCGAGAAGCAAGGATGCGCCCGGCGATCTCGGCGGCCGGCACCAGCGACGGCGCCAGCCGCAAGGCTTCGCTCGCCAAAGTGAGCGCCTTGTCGGGATTAGCGGCTTCCGCCTCGCGCGCTTCCGCCGTCAACAGTGCGGCGCGGCGGCGCAACGCGGTGTCGGATTCGACATGGCCGTTGATGCGGGCAATGGCGAGAGTATCCAGCGCGCCTTCGTAGTCACCTTCGCGCGCCTGCATGTCGAACAAGGCGGCGACGCCCCAGGCCAGCCGCGGATCGCGCTGGACCGCCTGCTCGGCAAGAGCGCGCGCTGCCTCGCGGTCATCGCCGCGCCGCGCTTCGAGGAACAGGCCGCGCAGTCCCAACAGCTCGGTCTCGGGACGATCGAGCATGGCCTCGAAGGCCCGCCTTGCCACGGCCCGGTCCCCCTTGAGCTGGGCGGTTTGCGCCCGCAGCAGCGCCGTCAACGGCTCGCGCGGGAGATTGCGCCCGGCGATGCCGGCATAGCGTTGGGCCTGGGTCCGGTCGCCGACGCCGATGGCCAGAAGCCCGCGCGACAGCGCGTCGTAGCCTTGCTGCCGCCGCCGCTCCCGTACCTGCGCGGTGATGGCCGCGGGACGGGTGAACAGGTAACGCAGCACGGTCCACAGCACCATCAGCAGCACGACCGCGGCGCCGATCGCCAGTGTGGCGACAAAGGCCGTAGTCTCGGCCTGATAGCCGAGCCACTCGACGGTGACGGTGCCGGGACGATCGGCGAACCAGGCGAGACCGGCCGCGGCCGCGACGACAGCAAGAGTGAAGAGGAGGATGCGGATCATCGGCCTATGGCTGCTTGGTTTCGCCGTCCGTACCCATCGACACGAGCAGGACGCCTTCGAGGCGGGTCAATATCTCATCGGCGCTGAGCCGCGCATGCGCCTGACCGAGCCACGCCGAGAACGCCTCGCGCGTCGCACCGTCAAGCATCTCTACGTTCTTCACGGCCGCGGCGAGGTCGCCTTGGTCGAGCGCCGTCTTGGCACGGGCGAGCGTGGCGTCAGGGCCCTCTCCCGCCGGCGCCTCGTCGATGCGGCGGATCTTCACCAGCGACTGGGCGCTCGCCATCAAATTGTCGACCAGCGATCCGCCGGACGCCGGCGCCGGCTGGGCCACGGCAAGCGCGCCGTCTTTGGCGGCGGCGAACGCGCGGGCAAGCTCGGGCAGGGTCGGAATGCCGATCTCGGCATAGGCCGGCAGAATGCCGAGCTCGCCGATTGCGGGGTCGAGCGTGCCGATGATGTCCAGCTCAGCGGCGTAGGGCCGGCCGTCGCTGACAGCGGAGCGAAGATTGGCGAACGCGATGGCGATCGCCGCGGATTTCGTTTCTGCCGAGTCCTTGGCGATGGCCCCGGCCAGCGCGGGCAGGGCCGCTTCGAGCTTGGCGAGACGGTCGGTGAGCGTGGCCAGATCGGGGCCGCCGCCCGTCCCCAGCTCGGCCTCGGCCAAGGCGCCAAACTTGGCCTTGAGCTCGGCCAGCTCGGTGCGCAGTTGCGCGACGGCGGCGGTATTGCCGGCGTCGCCTTGAGCAAGCGCGGCGGCAATCTTGGCGTCCAATCGCTGCTCGGCCGCACTGATCTGCTGGTCGATTGCCGCGGCGTCGGCGACGGAGCCGCCGGCACTGGCGGTGTCCGCCAAGGCCTTGAGCGAGGTTTCGAGCTGCGCGACGCGGTCGGCCAGCTCGATGAGCTTGGGCGAGGTCTGGTTGGCGCTCTGCTCAAGCGCGGCCATGCGCGACTCGAGCTGAGCCAGCGCCTCGGGATCGGCCGGCGAGGACGTCGCCGCCTCGAGCTTGGCGATGCGCTGCTCCAGCGCAGCGATGCCGGGCGCCGGCTCGCTGGTATCGCCGAAATCGAGGCCGCTCCAGGCATAGGCAAGAGCGGCAACGCCGACCAGGCCGCCCAGCAGCCCCGCGACGCAATGCGTGAAGAAGCTTTTCACCCGGCCCGGACGCGGCGGCGGCGGTGTCGCCTCGCTGCCATCCTCGGACCCGCCAGCCAAGGGCTCATCCGCGCCGATCGCAGGCTCCGGCGCGGCAGACTCCTTCGCGCCCCGCGCGGGCTCGACCTTAACTTCGGTCGCCGTCCCCTCGATGGTGTGAGCCGGGCGCTTCGCCCCGCCACCGGGGCCCTGATCCTGATCGCCCAAAGGATGTGCCATCACGCCTTAAACCTTAGCCCGTCAACAGAGTCGAATGACTCACGAGGATGCCGCCTCGGAGTCAAGGAGCGCAAGGACATCTTCCTCGCGCGGGCGCGCCGCCACGCGCAGCTTACAACCAAGCGGTGCCGCCGCCTCTGCTACCGCCTCGGACAGGCAATAGCAAACGAGACTCTTGGCCTGCGTTACCAGGCCGTGCCTGGCCACCAGATCGGCGAAAGTCTTGGCCGTGCGCGGCGACATGAGGATGACGCCGTCGAGCTTGCCGGCCTTGAGCAGGCTCAAGATTTCGCCCGGAAACGCCCCCGACGGCGCGGCGCGATAAAGCACCACGCGCCGCACATCGAAGCCTTTCGGCTTGAGCGCGGCTTGCAGATCGAAGGCAATGGCCTCGCCGGACAAATGCACCAGGGCCCCGCGTTCAGGCTCGAATTCGTTCACGATCAACTTGGCGAGCTTGGCCCCGGTTCCGGGCCCGATGGTGAGGTCGGTAAAGCCGAGCGCTCGCGCCTCCCCGGCAGTGGCATCGCCCACGGCGAGCAGCGGCAGCTTGAGCGCCCGGCTATAGGCGGCATGTGAGGCAAGCGCGCGCAGTGCGTTGCGGCTGGTCGCGATCAAGGCCTGCGCGCCGTCGAGATCCACAAGCGCGTCGCCGAGGAACGCGATGGTGAGCAGCGGCGCGAGCACCGCCTCATGGCCGCGCGTCGCCAGCGTCTCCGCCTCGTGGGCGGAATCGGGCTCGGGTCTGGTGACGAGCAGGCGCATCAGCGGAGGCTCGCCACGAAATCAGGGCCGGCCCGCGCCAGCAGCTCGTCGCCGGCATCAGTCCCGAGGGTGCGCGCGTTCTCCGCCGAGCCGGTCAGCTCGATGTCGTAGCCTTCGCTCCCGTCAGGCGCGAGGATCATGCCGCGAAAGCGCAAGATGCCATCTTCAATCTCGGCCAAGCCGGCGATCGGCGTCTTGCACGAACCGTCGAGGCGGGCGAGAAATGCGCGCTCGCAGTCGACCGCCGTTGCCGAAACCGCATCGTTGATCGCTTCGAGCAGCGTGCGGGTGCCGGCGTCATCGCTGCGGCAGGTCACGCCGATGGCGCCTTGCGCCACCGCCGGCAGCATCTCCTCGGTCGAGAGAGTGGCGGTGGCGTGGGACGCAAGGCCAAGCCGCTCGAGCCCGGCCAGCGCCAGCAGCGTGGCGTCGGCCTGCCCCTCGGCGAGCTTCTTAAGCCGGGTCTCGACATTGCCGCGAAGATCGACCACGCGGAGGTCGGGGCGAAGGCGCAGCACTTGCGCCTGGCGCCGCAACGAGCAGGTGCCGACCACCGCGCCCGGCGGAAGCTCGGCCAGCGACGGCGCCTTGGTGCTGATGAAGGCGTCACGGACATCGCCGCGCGGCAGGATGGCGGCGATGCAGAGCCCGGCAGCGAACTCGGTCTCGAGATCCTTCATCGAATGCACGGCCAGGTCGACGTCGCCGCGCAGCAACGCTTCGTCGATCTCCTTGGTGAACAGGCCCTTTCCGCCGAACTCGCGCAACGGCTTGTCCTTGATGCGGTCGCCGGAAGTGCTGATCACGCTCACGCCGACATCGCCCTCGCCGAGGCCGTGCGCCGCGAGCAGGCGGGTCCACACATGGCGCGCCTGCCACAAAGCGAGCGGGCTGCCGCGCGTGCCGATCAGGAGGGGACGGCCGGACACATTGAACTCCTTGAATTGCCTCGCCTAAAGGCGCAAGTCTGGCTCGCGTTATGACCCCTTTCCTCTCCCCCTTCAATCGAGCCGCTGCGAGATTATAGAGAGCCCCATGGTTACGGCCGGCACAATTCCACCCCTGACCGTGCTCGGCATCGAGACGAGCTGCGACGAGACCGCGGCGGCAATCGTGCGCCTCGCGGCGGACGGACGGGGCGAGATCCTGTCGAGCGTGGTGCGCTCGCAACTCGATCTGCATGCGGCCTATGGCGGGGTGGTGCCGGAGATCGCCGCGCGCGCGCATGTCGAGCTGCTCGACCCGGCCATCGGCCAGGCGCTTGCCGAAGCCGGGCTCGGCTTCGAGGCCATCGATGGGATAGCCGCGACCGCCGGTCCCGGCTTGATCGGCGGGTTGATCGTCGGCGTCAGCATGGGCAAGGCCATCGCCCTTGGGCTGGGGCGCCCGTTCATCGCCGTCAACCATCTCGAGGCGCATGCGCTCACCGCCGGCCTGACCGACGGTCTCGATTTTCCTTATGTGCTGCTGCTGGTCTCGGGCGGCCATACGCAGCTACTGATCGTCAAGGATGTCGGCTCCTATGAGCGGCTCGGCACCACGCTCGACGATGCGCTGGGCGAGGCGTTCGACAAGGCCGCCAAGCTGCTCGGGCTGCCCTATCCCGGCGGTCCAGAGGTGGAGCGCCATGCGTTGCGCGGACGCCCGACCATTAAGCTGCCACGCCCGATGCTCGGACGAGCCGAGCCGCATTTCTCGCTGGCCGGACTGAAGACCGCGCTCCGCCACGCGGTGGAGGCGCGCGCGCCGCTCGGCGAGCAGGATGTCGCCGATCTCTGCGCCAGCTTCCAGGAGGCGGTGGCCGACGTCGTCAGCGACCGGACCGCGCGCGCCTTCGACCTCTATCAAGAGCGGTTGGGAGCAAAGGCGCCGCGCGTGCTGGTGGTGGCCGGCGGCGTCGCCGCCAATCAGCGGCTCAAGGCGGCGCTCGACGCGGTGTGCCACGCACGCGGGTTCCGCCTGGTGGTGCCGCCGCCCGAGCTTTGCACCGATAACGCCGCCATGATCGCCTGGGCGGGGGCGATGCGGCTCCGGCGGGGCCTCACTGATGATCTGTCGGCGCCGGTCCGCGCCCGCTGGCCACTCGACCCCGACGCGCCGCCGGCCATGGGCGCCGGCGTCAAGGCATAACCGCCCGATTTCACGCCCGGCGCAAAATCTGGCATATGAAGGCGGCGAGGTTTGGGTATGGCGCTTCAATCGGTCGGCATCGTTGGCGCGGGCGCGTGGGGCACCGCGCTTGCCATCACCTCACGCCGGGCCGGGCGCGATGTGCTGATCTGGGCCTATGAGCCCGGCACGCTCACCGACATCAATCAGAATCATCGCAACGAGGTCTATCTGCCCGGCGTCAAGCTCGACGCGGCGATCGAGGCGACCGCGCGGCTGAACGAGGTGGCCAATTGCGACCTCTTGCTGATGGCGACGCCGACGCAGCATGTGCGCGACATCGCCGGCGAGCTGGCGCCGTTTCTGAAACAAGAGCAGCCGCTGGTGGTGTGCGCCAAGGGCATCGAGCAGGCGAGCGGCAAACTGATCTCACAGGTAATAGACGAGGTCGCGCCGAAGGCGCCGATCGCGGTGCTGTCGGGGCCGAGCTTTGCCGCCGAAGTCGCGCGCGGACTGCCGGCCGCGGTCACGCTCGCCAGCGCCGAGGAGGAACTTGGCCAGGCTCTCTCTTATGCGCTCAGCCATCCGCCGTTCCGCTGCTATTGGAGCGAGGATGTGGTCGGGGCCGAGATCGGCGGCGCCGTCAAAAATGTCTATGCCATTGCCGCCGGCATCGTCGCCGGCAAGAAGCTCGGCGCCAGCGCCCATGCCGCGCTGGTGACCCGCGGCTTTGCCGAAATGGTGCGGTTTGGGGCCGCGCTCGGCGCGCAACGTGAGACCCTGACCGGGTTGTCGGGGCTCGGCGATCTCGTGCTCACCTGCGGCAGCCCGCAATCGCGCAACATGTCGCTTGGCATCGCGCTCGGCAAGGGCAAGAGCCTGGACGAGGCGCTCGGCAACCGCGTGACCGTCACCGAGGGCGTCTATACCGCCGGCGCGGTGGTGGAGATGGCAGCGGCGCGCGGCATCGACATGCCGATCGCGCAAGCGGTGCACGCGGTAATCTCGGGGATGGCCACGGTCGACGAGGCGATCGAGGCGCTGTTGTCGCGCCCGCTCAGGGCCGAGCTGTAATTGTGGACAGCAAATCGGCCGCGCACTAGCCTGATAGGCAGGGGGATTTCATGCTCTACGCGCTGATCTGCACCGACAAGCCCGACAGCCTCGCCATCCGCCTGACGAACCGGCCCGACCATGTCGCCTATCTCGAAAATCTCGCCGACATCTTGGTGTTTGCCGGGCCGTTCATGGCGGATGACGGCGACACCATGAATGGCAGCCTGATCGTGATCGACGCCACCTCGCTCGAGGCCGCGCGGACCATCGCCGCCGGCGATCCGTTCGCCAAAGCCGGGCTGTTCGCCAAGGTCGAGATCCGCCCGTGGCTGTGGACCATGAACAACCCTGAAGAAGAGGAGGAGTGAGCCGCGGCGCCGCTCGATCCTCATGGCCTATTGGCTGCTCAAATCGGAGGCTGACACCTGGTCCTGGGACCAGCAAAAGGCGGAAGGCCGCAACGGCGCGGAGTGGGGCGGCGTGCGCAACTTCCAGGCGCGCAACAACATGAGGGCGATGAAGAAAGGCGATCTCGGCTTCTTCTACCATACCGGCGGCGAGAAGCGCGTGGTCGGCATCGTCAAGGTGGTGAAGGAAGCCCATCCCGAGTCGACCGACCCCACCGGCCAATGGGACTGCGTCGACGTGGCCGCCGTTGGCGATCTGCCGCGCCCGGTCACGCTGGCCGAGACCACGGCCGAACCCAAGCTTAAGTCCATGGTTCTGGTGAGGAATCCGCGCCTGTCGGTGCAACCGGTTACGGAGGCCGAATGGCGCAAAATATGCGCCATGGGCGGCCTGGCCGATCCCCCGTAGAGCTTAGTGCCGGGAGCCATCCTGGGGTAAAGTCGACTGAACGGCTCGAACCAAAAAGAGGGACGCCATGAGTTTCGCTGGGGTGAATTACGTCGCGATCATCATCGCAACGCTGGCCGCGTTCGGCCTCGGCGCGATCTGGTACACCGTGTTGGCCAAGCCGTGGATGCATGCCCTCGGTAAGACCGAAGCGGAATGCAAGGAGCAGCAACGGCAAAAGCAGGGCGCAGCCAAGGTCCTGCCGTTCATCCTCTGCATCGTGGCGCTGTTCGTCATGGCCTTTATGCTGGCCGGGCTGATGGGCCATCTCGGCGACATCACCGTGAGAGGCGGCGTGATCAGCGGCTTCTTCATATGGCTCGGCTTCGTGATCACTACCATGGGCGTCAACCACGCCTTCAACGGCGCCAAGCCGATGCTGACGCTAATCGACGGCGCCCATTGGCTAGCCGTACTGCTGATCCAGGGTGCGGTGATCGGCGCCTTTGGCGTGTAGCGAACGAACAGTTGCCTAACCGTCGCCCGAGAGAGGCGCCGGAATAAAAGTATGCGTAGGGAGGAGCGGACGATGTCCGAGCACAAGCACTACAAGATCGACGTCGTGAAGGTCCCGAAAAAATGGAAGGACCGCGCCTTTGTCGACAAGGACGCGTACGGCAAGCTCTACCGCAAGAGCGTCGAGAAGCCGGATAAGTTCTGGGGCAAGGAGGGCAAGCGTCTTGACTGGATCAAGCCCTACACCATCGTCAAGAACACCTCGTTCGCCTATCCCGACGTGTCGATCAAATGGTTCGAGGACGGCACGCTCAACGTCGCCGCTAACTGCATCGACCGGCACCTGAAGAAGCGCGGCAAGCAGGTCGCCATCATCTGGGAGCCGGACGATCCCAACGGCCAAGCCAGGCACGTCACCTATCGCGAGCTGCACCAACACGTGTGCCGCCTGGCCAACGTGCTCAAGGCCAACGGGGTCAAGCGCGGCGACCGGGTCACGATTTATCTGCCGATGATCCCGGAAGCGGCTTACGCCATGCTGGCCTGCGCCCGCATCGGAGCGGTGCACTCGGTGGTATTCGGCGGGTTCTCGCCCGACTCGCTGGCAGGGCGGATCGCGGATTGCAAATCGAAATTCCTGATCACCGCCGACGAGGGCCTGCGCGGCGGCCGTAGCGTGCCGCTCAAGGTCAATGCGGATGCAGCGCTAGCTAAGACGAGCGGCGTCGAGAAAGTTATCGTGGTCAAGCATACCGGCGGCGAGGTGCCGTGGACGCCGGGCCGTGATCTTTGGCTCGACGATGAACTGGCCAAGGTCGGCGACGAGTGCCCGGCCGAAGAGATGAACGCGGAGGACCCACTGTTCATCCTCTACACTTCGGGCTCGACCGGACAGCCCAAAGGCGTGCTGCACACGTCGGGCGGCTATCTCGTGTTCGCCGCCATGACGCATCAATATGTGTTCGATTATCACGACGGCGATATCTACTGGTGCACGGCCGATGTCGGCTGGGTGACCGGCCACTCCTATATCGTGTACGGGCCACTCGCCAACGGCGCCACCACGCTCATGTTCGAGGGTGTGCCGAACTATCCCGACGGCTCGCGGTTCTGGCAGGTGATCGACAAGCACAAGGTCAATATCTTCTACACCGCGCCGACCGCCATCCGCGCCCTGATGGGACTCGGCAGCGACTATGTCACGCGCACCAGCCGCAAATCGCTCAAGCTGCTCGGCACCGTGGGCGAGCCAATCAACCCGGAAGCGTGGGAGTGGTACTACCATGTGGTGGGGGAGAAACGCTGTCCCGTGGTCGACACCTGGTGGCAGACCGAGACCGGCGGCATTCTTATCACGCCCCTGCCCGGCGCCACCAAGCTCAAGCCCGGTTCGGCCACGCTACCCTTCTTCGGCGTGCAGCCTGCCATCGTCGACACCGAGGGCAAGCTGCTCGAAGGCGCGGCCGAGGGCAATCTCGTGATCCTCGACGCGTGGCCGGGAATGGCGCGGACCGTTTATGGCGACCACAAGCGGTTCGTCGACACCTATTTCTCCGCCTACAAGGGCAAATATTTCACCGGCGACGGCAGCCGGCGCGACGAGGACGGCTATTACTGGATCACCGGCCGGGTCGACGACGTGATCAACGTCGCCGGCCACCGCATGGGCACGGCGGAGGTCGAGTCGGCGCTGGTGGCCCATCCCAAAGTGTCCGAGGCCGCCGTGGTCGGCTATCCCCACGACGTCAAAGGCCAAGGTATCTATTGCTACGTGACGCTGATGGCGGGACAGACTTGGTCGGAAGAGTTGAAGAAGGAGCTGCGCGACTGGGTGCGCAAGGAGATCGGGCCGATCGCCTCGCCCGATCTCATTCAGTTCGCGCCCGGCTTGCCCAAGACGCGCTCGGGCAAGATCATGCGCCGCATTTTACGTAAGATCGCCGAAGATGATTTCGGCAATCTTGGCGACACCTCGACGCTCGCCGATCCATCGGTCGTCACCGATCTCATCGAGCACCGGCAGAACCGTCGACCCGCTTGACCGTCGGGAAACCAGAGGCCAAGGACTCAATATAGAAGCGCGAGGGAAAGAGAGAGAACGTCCATGTCATGGCTCAAACGCATTCTGATCGGTCTCGGCATCGTGCTCGTGCTTCTGTTCGCCATCGTGTTCGCCATCGGTTTTTGGACACCTGACGAAAGCTCGGTCGCGCAAACCATGTCGGTGACGGTGGGCAACCGCACCGTCACCGTCGGCGGCCACTACAAGAACATGACGCAGGAGACGCTGGCCGACGGCATCAAGGTCACCGTCGACGGCCATGTGGTCACGGTCAACGACGATCAGCTGACGGTCGACGACAAGACGCAGGTGCTCGAGCCGGGCCAGGATGTAGAAGTCCTGGTCGACGAGAAGGGCGCCGTCTCGGTGAAAATCGTCAGCTCAGACGCCGGTGCCGCCAACGCTCCGCAATAGAGCCGCGTCGCTGCCGCTCAAGATGCGGGTGACCTGGGTGAGAAGCACGCTCCAGGCGTCCTTGGTCTTGGCCGTGAACTTCTTTTCGAGCGACCGCTCGAGCGTCCAGATCATCGCCTTGGCCATGGTGCGGTAGTCGCGCACCTTCATGCCCGCCTGGCGCTGGCGCACGCCCAGCAGCTTGATGATCGGCGCCAGCCCGTCGTCATGGTTGAGCGCAATGATGCCGAGCTTCACCGCCGCCATGAATTTGCGGCCCTGCTTCTCGGGGTCGTTGCCGAACCGGGCGCGGAAGGCGGGATCGAGCCGAAACAGCTTGAGA
>JBBQXL010000022.1:0-35958 GCA_038209695.1 Hyphomicrobiales bacterium | reverse complement strand
GGAGATTCCGTACGGGCGCTTCGAGCGCCGCATCACCCTGTCGCCCCGTTTGCGCCTCGCCGAGCGGGATCTTTGTAACGGCTGTCTCGTGCTCACTTTCGCCAAGTCGTGAGTCTGGTGCAAAAACATATGACCGATACCCAACACGCCACACCGCAATCGGCCGAAGCCCCGCAAGGGGTTCGGAACGAGCAGGATTCTGCCTCGTCGCAGCGCCCGGCGAGCGGCGTCTCGCCCTACCCCGAGCTGCCCGCCGACGCGCTGATCATCGTCCCAACCCGCAATGCCGTGCTCTTTCCCGGCATCGTGGTGCCGCTCGCGCTTGGCCGCCCGCAATCAATCGCCGCCGCCCAGGCCGCCGCGCAAGGCGATCAGCCGGTCGGCGTGCTTTTGCAAAGCGATCCCTCGGTCGAGACGCCGGGCCCTGAGCATCTCCATAGCGTTGGCGCTGCCGCCGAGATTCTGCGCTATGTCACCTCCCCCGACGGCAATCATCACTTGGTCGCGCGCGGCACGCGGCGCTTTCGCGTGCTGGAGTTCCTGCCTGGCTATCCCTTCCTGGTGGCCCAGGTGGAGGAGGCCGGCGAGGCCGAAATCTACTCCACCGAGATCGCTGCGCGCATGCATCAGTTGAAGGAGCGCGCCCGCGAGGCGGTCTCGCTGCTGCCTAATGTGCCGACCGAGATTGCCTCCGCCATCGAGCAGATCCAGTCGCCGTCGGCGCTTGCCGACTTCATCGCCAATGTTTCGGATCTGACGCCGGCCGAGAAGCAGGACCTGCTTGAGACATTCGATGTCTCCGAGCGGCTCGACAAGCTGCTGCGCCTGCTCGCCCAGCAGATCGAAGTGTTGCGCCTGTCCAAGCAGATCGGCGAGCAGACCCAGGAATCGCTCTCGGGCCGTCAGCGCGAGCACATCCTGCGCGAGCAGCTGCGCCAGATCCAAAAAGAACTCGGCGAGGGCGACGACGGCAAGGCCGAGATCGCCGAGCTGCGCGAGGCGATCGCCAAAGCCGGCATGACCGAGGAGGCCGAGAAACAGGCTCTCAAGGAGTTGAAGCGGCTCGAGCGCATGCCCGAGGCTAGCGCCGAGCACGGCATGGTCCGTGCCTATCTCGATTGGCTGATCGAGCTCCCCTGGTCGACCCTGTCGGATGAGCAGATCGACATCGCCGAAGCCCGCCGCATCCTCGACGAGGACCATTACGGCCTGCCCAAAATCAAGCAGCGCATCCTCGAATATCTCGCCGTGCGCAAGCTGAAGCCTGAGGGAAAAAGCCCGATCCTCTGCTTCGTCGGCCCGCCCGGCGTGGGCAAGACCTCGCTCGGCCAGTCGATCGCCCGCGCCATGGGCCGCAAATTCGTGCGGCTCTCTCTTGGCGGCGTGCATGACGAGGCCGAGATCAGAGGCCATCGCCGTACCTATATCGGCGCTCTGCCCGGCAACGTGATCCAGTCGATCCGCAAGGCCGAGACGCGCAATCCGGTGATGATGCTCGACGAGATGGACAAGCTGGGCGCGAGCTTCCAGGGCGACCCCTCGGCCGCCCTGCTGGAAGTGCTCGACCCCGAGCAGAACGCCACCTTCCGCGACAACTATCTCGCGGTGCCGTTCGATCTGTCGCGGGTGATGTTCATCGGCACCGCCAACGTGCTCGACCAGATTCCGGGCCCGTTGCGCGACCGCATGGAGGTGATCGAGCTGCCCGGCTATACCGAGGACGAGAAGGTCGAGATCGCCAAACGCTATTTGGTGAAGCGCCAGCTCGACGCCACCGGGCTTGCGCCCGAGCAGGCCGACATCGCCGAGGACGCCATCCGCGCCATCATCCGCGACTACACGCGGGAGGCCGGCGTGCGCAATCTCGAGCGCGAGCTGGGCGCGATTCTCCATCACGTCGCCATGCGCGTGGCCGAAGGCAAGACCGACCGCATGCGGATCGACGCCGATCAGCTTCATGCCATCCTGGGCGCGCGCCGCTTCGAGAGCGAAGTGGCGATGCGCACCTCCGTGCCCGGCGTCGCCACCGGCCTGGCCTGGACGCCGACCGGCGGCGACATTTTGTTCGTCGAGGCGGCGCGGGTGCCGGGCAGCGGCAGGTTGATCCTCACCGGCCAGCTCGGCGACGTCATGAAGGAAAGCGCCCAAGCCGCCTTGAGCCTAGCCAAGGCGCGGGCGTCTTCGCTCGGGGTCGACCCTGGCCTGTTCGAGAAGTCCGACATCCATGTGCACGTCCCCGCGGGCGCCATACCCAAGGACGGCCCCAGCGCCGGCGTCGCCATGTTCATCGCGTTGGCCTCGCTGCTTACGGGCCGCACGGCGCGGAGCGATATCGCCATGACCGGCGAGATCTCGTTGCGCGGGCTGGTGCTGCCAATCGGCGGCGTCAAGAACAAGGTGCTGGCGGCGGTGCGCGCCGGCATCACCACCGTGCTGTTGCCCGAGCGCAATAAGAAGGACTTCGAGGACGTGCCCGAGGCCGCGCGCGAAGCGGTGCGGTTCGTCTGGCTGTCGACCGTGGATGACGCCATCGAGGCGGCTCTAGAACCCGTGTCGGCGGGCGGCATGGGCGGACGGCCCGACCGCCCCTCCCCGCGCACCGCCAGCGCCTAAGAGCACCCGTCTTTCTGTGGTTTAGGCCTTCAAGTCGCTTCAAACCCGAGGCCGCTTACGCGACAATGCGGCAGTCACCAGGGGACTGCCGTATGCGTAGCTCGCTCTCTGCCCGCCTCAGGTCGCGCTTCGGGCCACCGAGCGACCCAATCACGCGGCGTGCATTCCTGCACGGCTCGATCGCGGCGAGTACCGCGCTGCTGTTGAGCGGCCCCGGCGCCTTCGCCCAGCGCGCCCGACCGACCGGCAAGTCGATTGTCATCATCGGTGCTGGTTTGTCGGGCTTGACCGCCGCCAGCGAGTTGCTGGCGGCCGGCTATGACGTCACCGTGCTCGAAGCGCGCGACCGCGTGAGTGGCCGGGTCGTCAGCTTCGACAATTTCGTTCCCGGCCGTTGGGTCGAAGGGGGCGGCGAGCTGATCGGCGGCAACCACCTGCTCTGGGCCGCTTACGCCAAGAAATTTGGGCTCGAATTGCTCCAAGTCCCCGATACCAGCGCCGACTGGCCTGTCGTCATCGACGGCAAGCTGTTGAGCGATAGCCAAGCGGAAACCCTCTGGGACGGGCTTGACGACATCCTGGCGGCCATCGGTGACGATGCCGGACCCGTGCTTGACGACACGCCATGGGACAGTCCGAACGCCAAGACGCTCGACCTGATGACCATTCCCGACAAGGTCATGTCGGTCGATGCGCCCGAGATCGCCAAGACGGCTATCATCGCCGACTTCGTCTCCGAAACCGGCGTGCCGTCGGACAAGCAGAGCTATCTCGCTCTGCTCGCCGCCGTCAAAGGCGGCAGCATGGAGAAATATTGGACCGAGACCGAGGTCTATCATTGCAAGGGGGGCAACCAGCAACTCGCGCAGAAGCTCGCGGCAGAGATCGGCGCCGACCGCATCCTGTTGAATCTGCCCACAAGCGCTGTGGCGGTCGAAGCCGACCGGGTTGTGGTCACCTGCGCCGGCGGCCGGACCTTCACCGGCGACGACGTCATCCTGACCGTGCCCCCCTCGGTATGGGACAATATTAGTTTCGATCCCCTGCTGCCGACGGTGTTGCGGCCGCAAATGGGGCATAACGTCAAGTACCTGATTTCACTGAAGAATAGGTTCTGGCTGAAGGACAATCTGTCGCCGGAATCGCTGAGCAACGGCAACGTCCAGGCAACGTGGGAGCTGACTGCGGGACAGGAGGGCGATGGCCCTGCCGGCCTGCTCGCCTATTCCGGTGGGCCCGGTGCCGATGCCATGCGCGCGATCCCTGCCAGCCAACGTGATGCCGCCTATGCCGAAGAGCTCAAACAACGCTACCCGAACTATGCCGAGGCGTTCGTCGCCAGCCGGTTCATGGATTGGCCGGCAGTGCCGTGGACCAAGGCGAGCTATTCCTTCGCCGCGCCCGGCGAAGTCACGACCATGGGGCCGATCCTCTATAACGGTATTGGGGACCGGCTTCACTTCGCCGGCGAACACGCCTGCTATAAATTTGCCGGCTACATGGAGGGCGCGCTGACCTCCGGACTCGCCGTGGCCCGCCGCCTCGCCCTACGCGATGGCGCCACCATCGACGGCACCAAATGATTCAGGGCTACGATGGCAGGAGAAGACCTGGAAAATGAGAGCTGCATGCCATCACATGAGTGATGGCCGCCTGATCATAATCGTCACCTGACCGGTAGGTCTCGAAATAGGCATTGAGCCGCAACACGCGATCCTGCATGACGCCAGCCCCCTGCAGGCCCACCGAGACGCCGTAATTGGTGAAAGCGAAGCGCGTTTCCGGCAAATAAGGCTCGCGCGCGAAATAGCCTTCTTCCATCCACATGCGATCGAGCATGTCGAGCGAACGCTCTCTCTGCAGCTCGGCCCACCACTCCTTCGGGAAGAAATTCGTCATCCACAGCATCATGCCGAGCCCAAGATCTTGGGTGATGACCAAGTCCCCCGCAGTCCCGTCGATGATCTCCCGCATTTCTGCTATTTCGCCGGCAAGCGCCACCTCGTCTAGCAGCCGGTCCGACACATAGCCGTCGAACGCATCGAGCGCGCCAAAGCCATAGCCAGGGTAAGGCCCGTTCAAATCCTCCTGCATCTTCCAGACGACGCCGCGACCGGGAACGACAAAGGGACCATGGATGTCGTGCGCCAGAGCGATGCCCTTCTCCCGATAAGCCGGCTCGTATCGGCCAAGTACGCCGAGGGCATAGAGCCACATGGCGAGATAATGGAAATACTGACCGTCGCGGTCGGACTCTTCCCCGATGCGGATACCCCGCTTGCGTCCGAGCACGCGATCGACCTCCGCCACCAGCTGCACGGCCTCGTCGAGGAAGCGCTGTTCCTTCAGCTCCTCATACAGGGAGAGAAGAAGCACGAGACCAAAGGCGTCGGTCCAGAGATAGCGGAGGCCGTTTGGCCAGATGCGCTCAGAGCGCATGAAGGCAAGCTTGGCGAGGACATAGTCGATATCCTTGAGCCCGGTCATGGTCTGGCGTGGTCCATGTTCCAGTGGGTCGGCCTGTTGCTTTTAACGTTGCCTGCGAGCGCCGCTAGCAACTTCCTCTCCCGCACTTTGAGGCTTATGATGGCAAAAATCTCGAGAGGGCGGGGATGCGATTTATCTTTGGCATGATCATTGGGGCGCTGCTTACGGTCGGCGCCGCCTATATCGCCGATTCCAGGACCGACCCGTTGCAGGGCACCCGCATGGTAAACTGGACCGTGGTCGGAGAAAAGCTGGACGAGCTGACTATTGGCCTGCAGCAGGTGTGGGACGACTTCACGCGCAAGATGACCGGACCGCCCTAGGCCGGCCCTCGTTCCAGATCGAGCGCAAGTCCGGGGCCCGAGTCTTCCTGGGCGCCGATATTCTTAGGCAGCTGGACTTTTTCGCTCGGCCGCGATGCAGGCGCGCGCTGCTCCCGTGGTCCCTTTGGGTGGGAGCTCGACTTTTCCGAGGCCGCCGACCCCACCATGTTCATGCCGGTGATGAATGCGGCGGCGCTGCCGACCACAACCGCGATGGCGAGAATTTGCAGGACTCGCCGCAAGCTGGCGCGCTCCGGCGCCTCCATTGTCACCGTCCGGTTGAGGTAAGCGAGAAATGAGCTCAGCAGCGCGGCGACGGCGCCGCCGCTGAAGAACAGCATCGCGGCGGCGAACTTGGGCTCGACCGTCGATTCCGGCGCCCGGGCCAGGATCGAAAGCAGAATCAGCGCGCCCGCGCCGTTGAGTAGAACCAGAAAGGCAAGCGCCCGGGCGGCAAACCGGTTGCGCTCCCGTTCGACAAACACGGGATCCAGGCGCGGATCGACTCGGTTGGCGGTATTTGGCGGCATCCTCGTCATCATCCCTCCCGTTAAGGCCGCATTGTGACGAGACACCGATTGCGGCCCACGGCCGGCGCGTCACAAGCGCCGGCGCAAAGGCTCAAACAATGGCGGAGACGGAGGGATTCGAACCCTCGATACGGCTTTTGACCGTATAACGGTTTAGCAAACCGCCGCCTTCAGCCTCTCGGCCACGTCTCCGTACCCCGAAGGCTTACTGATCCCCCGCTGGGCGGTCAACATCGCTTCCGAACGCGGGTGTACCGCCGGCGCCCGCACGCCGTGGCCCCTGGAAATTGGTGCGCTCATCGGGCCGGCGCCCCCGGTTGTGGCCGGCATAATTCCCCATTTTCGACCGATTGTGCCGGCCTGCTCGTGCTAAACTTGCAGGCAATTCGCCCGGGAGAGGGAGTACGCCCGCACCATGGTTTGGCATGCTTGCACCAGAGCGCTTTGGCCCGCGGCGATCACCGCTTGGCTGTTGGTCTGCGCCGTGCCGGCCGCCCGCGCCGCCGAGGCAAGCTATTGCGTCACCTGCAAGAATCCAGACCAAACCTATCTCTGCCGAGTGACGGCCGGCGGTTCGAGGCCGCGCGACGCCCTGAAACTCTATTGCGTGATCCGCACCGCCAAAGACGGCCATCACAGCTCCTGCTCGGTACAAAGCGAGTCGTCGGCCTGCCACGGCGTCGAGAAGGTCTACAGTTATGATGGTCCGCTGCCGGAGGACATCGCCTCCGATCCGCGCATCAAGAAGTTCACCGACAAGATCGAACGCGACCAGCAAACCTTCGAGAAGCCAAAGGGCGATCAGCCCAAGACGCTGGTCGAACTCACCGGCCGCGCCGTTAGCGCCTCGCGGAAGGGTTTGCGCAACGCGCGCAGCGCGCTTGGCGGCTCATCGCAGCCTGCCGGTCAACCGCTGCCGGGCGAGCCCGCGCCCCTCAATCAATCGTCGGCGCCAGCGCAGGCGCCGCTCGCCGCCGGGGACTCCCCTGCCCTGAGCCCCGCCGCGCCGCATCCCAATAGAGCCCAAAGGACCGGCAGCGCCGTCAGCAGTTTCGCCCGCAAAAGCTATCACTGCATGTTGAGCCTGTTCCGCAATTGCAGCAGCGAAACCGACAGCGATCAGCTGCAATAGCGTCCGCGAACGCGATCCGCTCCGCTAGTGGGTCTGCAACCACTCGCGCGCCAGCCTCTGCGCCTCGGCGACCTGCTCGGACGACATTTCGCGGGCCAGCTCGACCCGGTGCGTCATCGCCGACGGATTGCCCCGTGCCGCCGCGAGGTTGAACCATTTATGGGCGACCACCAGGTCCGCAGCCACGTCCCGGCCGGTCGCGTAAAGCATCCCAAGTTCGAAAAGGGCATCCGGCGAGCTCATCTGCGCTCCCAGTTCGGCCGTTTCCGTCGAAATGTTCATCCGTGCCATCTCAATTGCCCCCTTTACCACTCGTCTGACGACCCGTCGAATATTCGGGTGATTACGTGGAACCCCCTAGGCGTTTTTGTTGCCCCTCGACGCGGTAATCATGGGAGAGCACCTTCAACAACTTCTGAATGCGCGTGATTAATGCAACATAACTGAATCTATAACAGCGGGTAATATTGGTTTACATTGGACGCTAATTGGCGGCCATGCCGTTAAGCTTTGCGGTTTGAAAGGATTCTTTGACCAATCAAGGTGACTTGTCGATAACCAAGAAGAAATTTCGGCCAAGCACGGCCCAGGGCCGTGGCGCTATTTCCTCGCCGGATCGACCACGGCAATCGTCCACGTCCAAACGCGCTCCGGCGAACGCGGCGGATAAGGCTGCCAGGGGACGCTTATCTGCTCGGGCGTGACGGTGACATCGCCCATCATGCGCGCCAACTCCGCTTGTGCCGCACGCGGCATCCCCACACCGCCTCGCCACACCACCGCCACCGGCGACGAAAGATCGGCGGCCCGCAGCGGCGGCGCGTAGGTGGGACGCTCCAGCCGGACGATCCGCGCCGCAGGAAACATGCGGCGAAGATTCCCGGCCTCGTCGCGATTGGCCGCAATGATCGTGCCGGCATGAAAGCCGCGCGCCTCGAGCGCCGCGGCAAGGCCCTCATAGGGGATGGCGATCCGGCATTTGCGGCAGTGGGGACCCATGGCGTGGAGCAGATCCCCGAGCGTGAGCGGGATCACAAGCAGGGTCGCCGCGATCAGCACGGAGGCAAGGATGCGAAGCCTTTTCCCGGCATTGCCGCTCTCTTCCACCAACCCAAGCAGCCATAACGGCGTGAGCAGGAAGAACGGATGCATATAGCGCTCGAGGTAATGGCTGGCGCCCGTCGCCACTGCGCCGAACAGCAGAACGACAAACCCGCCAAGTGTGACGTGCAGCATAAGAAGGCGCCAATCGGGTCGGGTCCGGTCAAAGGACCCTGGCTTCACTGCCGCTTTGATCGCCGCCCAGCCCGCAATGGCCGCGCTGGGGAACAGGACCAGCACGATGGCGTCGAGCGGAAACAAGAAGGCGAGCGGAGCGTAGAGCGCCTGGCCGAGCCCGATGGCTGTCGCCATGAACCGGTTGCTTTCCGCCATCCGCGCAATCGAGGATTGGTAGAGGGTGAGGAGATCGTGATGCTCGGTTATCAGCCAATAGGCCACCGGCGCCGTCACGACGGCGGCCGCCACGAGGCTCACCAGCATGCGCCAATCGAGCACGCGGGCGCGCAATGCTGGCTGGAGCAGCGCGCTGACCAGAAGGACGAACAGGAAGCCGGCATAATTATACTTGCTGATCAGGCCGAGACCCGCCGTCAGTCCGAACAGGAGATAGGAACCGGTCGTGCCCCGCTCGGCGACCCGCATGAAACACCAGGTGGACGCCGCGACCGCGCATGTCAGCGCAATACTCTGCGTGACGCCTTCATGCAGATTCCAGCCAAACTGGTACAGCAGCAGCGGCGAAATAGACGCCAGGGTCACCCATCTCGGATCGGCAAAGATCCGCTTGGCCACAAGATAGAGAAAGCCAAAAGTGGCCGCCAGCAGACCATATTTGAGAATGAGGAAGCTCGTCAGGTTCGGCCCGGTGAAATGCTGCACGAGCCAAAGCAGCCACTCATAGAGCGGCGGCTGTTTCGGGACGTAACCGAGCTCGAGTGTTTGGGTATAGACGTTCGACTTGACGTCATCGACCGGCAGGTTGCCCGAGATCGACAACCGCATCGCGCTATAGAGGAGGCCGTAAAGCACGCCGAGCGAGATGACTCCGCTCAGGCCGAACGGCCACGATGGGCCGTCTACCCCGCGAGCCAACCCGTCAGCCGCCGGCGCCTGAACCGACATAGCTCCTCCACCGCAAAGCCCGGCCGGAAGCTAGAGCCGCGCCATGTCAGTTTGACGTCAGGCCGGCGGCGGAACTGTGCCCAATTGGCGCGGAGCCTTACGGCAACAGCACGGTCGATCCCGTGGTCAGCCGGGCCTCGAGGTCGCGCTGCGCCTGGGCCGCGTCGGCGAGATCATAGGTCTGGTTGACGGCGACCCTGACCTTACCCTTGGCGATGACGTCGAACAGATCGTTGGCCGTAGCCACCAAGTCCTTGCGCGTGGCGGTATAGTTCGCCAAAGACGGTCGCGTGGCGAACAGCGACCCTTTCTGCGCTAAAAGATTGATGCGGAACTCGGGCACCGGACCCGAGGATTGTCCGAAGCTGACCCACATGCCGAGTGGCTTGAGGCAATCGAGCGAGGCGGGAAACGTGTCCTTGCCGATCGAGTCATAGACGACGTCGACGCCCTTGCCTTTGGTGAAATCCTTGACCTTGGCGACGAGGTCCTCCTCGCGGATATTGATGACGTGGGTGCAGCCATGCGCTCGGGCGATCAGCGCCTTGCCCGAGGACCCGACCGTGCCGATCACCGTGGCTCCCAGTGACGCGGCCCATTGGCAGGCGATCAGGCCGACGCCCCCCGCCGCAGCGTGGAACAGCAAGGTCGTGTCCCGGCTCACCTTATAGGTGCGGCGGAGGAGGTATTGCGCCGTCATGCCTTTGAGCATGACCGCCGCTGCGATCTTGTCGTCAATGCTGGCGGGTATCTTGACCACGCGGTCGGCGGCTATCAGGCGATCTTCCGCATAAGCGCCGATCGGGCCGGCATAAGCGACATGGCGCCCGACCTTTAGGTCCCGCACGCCCTCGCCGAGCGCGATGACCACACCGGCGCCTTCCATGCCGGGGATGAATGGGAAAGACGGTTGCGGATAGAGTCCGCTCCGCTGATAGACGTCGATAAAGTTGAGCCCGATCGCCGTCTGCCTGATCTTGACCTCGCCGGGGCCTGGCTCGCCGACCTCGACCTGATCCCATGAGAGGACGTCCGGCCCGCCATATTCATGCACCCGGATGGCATGCTTCATCAGAGCCCAAGCTTCTTTTTGAGCAGATCGTTCACCGCTTGCGGGCTCGCCTTGCCGCCGGTCGCCTTCATCACCTGGCCGACAAACCAGCCGGCCAGCGCCGGCTTCGCCTTGGCCTGCTTGGCCTTCTCCGGGTTGGCGGCAATGACCTGATCGACCGCCGTTTCGATCTCGCCCATGTCGGTGACTTGCACGAGGCCCCGCTGCTCGACGATGGCGCTCGGCTCGCCCCCCTCCGTCCAGACAATATCGAACACGTCCTTAGCGATCTTGCCGGAGATCGTGCCGCTCTTGATGAGATCTAGGATACTGCCGAGCTGACTCGCGCTGACCGGGCTGTCTATGATGCTGCGGCCTTCTTTGTTGAGGCGTCCGAACAGCTCGTTGACCACCCAGTTCGCCGCCTGCTTGGCATCCCTGCCCTGCGTCACGCTCTCGAAATAATCAGCCGACTCCTTCTCGGCGATCAGCACGTCGGCGTCGTATGGGCTCAAGCCATAATCGGCGACGAAGCGCGCCCGCTTGGCATCGGGCAGCTCGGGCAGATCCTTGGCCAGCGCATCGACGTAGGCCTGCGTCAGCTCGAGCGGCAACAGATCGGGGTCGGGGAAATAGCGGTAGTCATGCGCCTCTTCCTTCGAGCGCATCGACCGCGTCTCGCCGGTCTTGGCGTCGAACAGCCGCGTCTCCTGATGGATGACGCCGCCGTCCTCGAGAATGTCGATCTGCCGGCGCGCCTCGTGCTCGATGGCTTGGCCGATGAAGCGGATCGAGTTGACGTTTTTGATCTCGCAGCGTGTGCCGAGCGGAGCGCTCGGCTTGCGAACCGACACATTGACGTCGGCGCGTAAGCTGCCCTCCTCCATGTTGCCGTCGCAGGTGCCGAGATAACGCAGGATGGTCCTGAGCTTGGTCACATAGGCGCGCGCCTGCTCGGCCGAGCGCAGATCCGGCTTCGACACGATCTCCATCAGCGCCACGCCCGAGCGGTTGAGATCGACATAAGAGTGCTGCGGATGCTGGTCGTGCAGGCTCTTGCCCGCGTCCTGCTCCAGATGTAGCCGCTCGATGCCGACCACGACCCGCTCGCCGCTCAGGAGATCGACCACGACCTCGCCCTCGCCGACCACCGGGCTCTTATACTGGCTGATCTGATAGCCCTGGGGCAGATCGGGATAGAAGTAGTTCTTGCGGTCGAAGGTCGAGTTGAGATTGATCTTGGCCTTGAGCCCGAGCCCGGTGCGGATGGCCTGGGCGATGCAGCGCTCGTTGATCACCGGCAGCATGCCGGGCATGGCGGCGTCGACCAGGCTCACATGGGAGTTCGGCTCGCCGCCGAACTCGGTCGAGGCGCCCGAGAACAGCTTGGCGTTGGAGGTGACCTGCGCGTGCACCTCCATGCCGATCACCACTTCCCAGGGACCGGTCGCGCCTTCGATAAGATTTTTCTCGGCCTTGGCGTCCATCCCGGCCGCTACTCCTTCTCGTCCATCTGCTGGCGGAGCTTTTCCTCCTCATATTGAATGAACCAGCCGATCATCTGCCGCCATAGCGCCTCGGCCAGCTCGGGCGGCAGATTGTTCTCGGCCGCCCGGGTTCGCACCTTGTCGATCACCTGCTGGATGCGCCACGGCACGCGGGCATCGGCCGGAGATTGCTTGAGCTGCCAGGCGCGATCGACATAGGCGAAGCGCTCGCAGATGAGATCGACCAAGGCCGCGTCGATGCGGTCGATCTCGGTCCTCACCTCTTCCATGCTGTTGCACTTCTGGGCCTGGTTGGTCGCCATGGCGTCAGTCCTTTAATCGCTGGTGGTTGGCACGACGGCATCGGCCTCGATCTCGACCAGCCAGTCCGGACTGATGAAGCCGGTCACCTGCAGCATGCTCGAAGCCGGGCGAATGTCGCCGAAGAATTCGCCGTGCACCCGGCCGACTGCCTCCCAATGGGCGATGTCAACCAGATAGGTCCGGGTGCGGATCACGTCCTTGAGGCTGGCGCCCGCGTCGGCCAAGGCCTTCTCGATGATCTCAAGAATGGCGCGGGTCTGCGCCGCCGCGTCGCCGATCGCCACCGGTTGGCCGCCCGAGCCGGCAGTGGTGCCCCCGACCGCGACGATCGAGCCGATCCGCACTGCGCGCGAAAAGCCGATGATCGGCTCATAGGGACTGCCTGAGGACACCAACAGGCGCTTCGGCGAAATCTCATTCATGCAGCCTTGCTCCACCAGTCATTCGGTTTGGCCAGCGGTCCCGCCGCCTGCTCGATGACGCGGCCCACCCGGAACAGGGTCTCCTCGTCGAACGGCTTGCCGATCAGCTGAAGCCCAAGCGGCGTGCCCTCCGACGACAGCCCGGCCGGCACGCTCATGCCCGGCAAGCCCGCCATGTTCACCGTCACCGTGAAAATGTCGTTGAGATACATTTCGAGCGGGTCTCCCGATTTCTCCCCCAGCGCAAATGCCGGCCCCGGCGTGGTCGGCGTCAGGATGGCGTCGACCGTTTCGAACGCTTGATCGAAGTCGCGCTTGATCAAGGTCCGCACCTTCTGCGCCTTGAGATAATAGGCGTCGTAATAGCCGGCCGACAGCACATAGGTGCCGATCAGAATGCGCCGCTTGACCTCCTGGCCGAATCCCGCGGCGCGGGTGTTCTCGTACATCGAGATCACGTCGGAGCCCTTTTCGCGCAAGCCATAGCGCACGCCGTCATAGCGGGCGAGATTGGACGAGGCCTCGGCCGGCGCGACAATATAATATGAGGGCAGCGCATATTTGGTGTGCGGCAGGCTCACCTCTTTGATGTTGGCCCCCGCCGCTCTCAGCCACTCAACCCCCTTCTTCCATAGCGCGTCGATCTCGGGCGCCATGCCGGGAACGCGATATTCCTTGGGAATGCCGATAGTCAGCCCCTTCACGCCCTTCCCCAGCGCAGCCTCGTAGTCCGGCACCTTCAGGTCGACACTGGTGGTGTCCTTGGGATCGTGGCTCGCCATGACCTTGAGCAGGATCGCCGCGTCCTGAACCGTGCGGGCGATCGGGCCGGCCTGGTCGAGCGAGGAGGCAAACGCCACGATGCCCCAGCGAGAGCAGCGGCCATAAGTGGGCTTGATGCCGACCGTGCCCGTCACGGCCGCGGGCTGGCGGATCGAGCCGCCGGTATCGGTCGCGGTCGCCCCCATGCACAGCCGCGCCGCTACCGCGGCCGACGAGCCGCCTGACGAACCGCCCGGCACCAGCTTGGCATTCGATCCCTTGCGCTGCCAGGGATTGACCACCGGTCCGTAAAAGCTCGTTTCGTTGGACGAGCCCATGGCGAACTCGTCATTGTTGAGCTTGCCGAGCATCACCGCGCCTTCCGCCCACAGATTGGCGGTCACCGTCGACTCGTAAGGCGGAATGAAACCGTCGAGAATGTGCGAGCACGCGGTGGTGCGCACATCCTTGGTGGCGAACAGATCCTTGATGCCGAGCGGAATGCCTTCGAGTGCGCCCGCCTCCCCCTTGTTGCGGCGCGCATCGCTCGCCGCCGCCATGTCGAGCGCACGCTCCGGCGTCGGCAGCACGAACGTGTTGAGCGCCGCGTTGGCCGCTTCGATCGCATCGAGATGCGCTTGCGCCAGCTCCCGCGCGGAGAACGACTTGTCGCGTAGCCCCTCGCGCGCGTCGGCGATGGTCAGGTCGGTGAGCTGTGTCACTATGGCTTCACGTTCTCGCAGCGGTAAAACGTATTGGGGCTGTCGCCGGCGGGTTCAGGCTCGGTGGCAGGCTCCTCCTCGAGTGCCTCGCTGTCGCCGCTGCCGGCGCCCTCGCTCCGGCCGATTTCCGCCGGGTCGAGGTCGTCGGCGGACAGCGCCGGCTCCTCTTCGGTCTGATCATACGACAATTGCTGCACGGTCATCCGGGTCACGCCGAGATCGCCATTGGGCTTCTCTAGGATCGCGAACAGATCGGGATAGCTATAGCCGGGCTCCTCGCAAAAGGCGGTGGCGACCCAGCTGGTCGTATTGCGGGCGGTCACGGTAAGGAAATCGCAGTGCTGCAGATTGGCGCTGAACCCGGACTTGCTCACCGCGGTGAAATCCAACGCGTCGCCAAGCTCGGCCAGGGTCTTCTCCTTCAACTTGGCGCAGCCGTCTTTGCTTGATGCAAACGTGCCCTCGGGCAGCCCCTGCGCCGCGGCAGGACCTCCCGCTGCCAGCAGGACTGCGAATGCAAGCAGAGCGGCGCGATGCATGACGCCCTCCTATTCGACGATCTTGGGCACGACGAAATAGCCGTCATCGGCCTCCGGCGCATTCCTGAGGATGTCGGCGGCGCAAAAGCCGTCGGTGACCTCGTCGTTGCGCATCTTCATGGTCATGGCGGCCACCCGTGTCATCGGCTCGACCGCGCTGGTGTCGAGCTCGTCGAGTTGGGCCACCCAGTCGAGAATGCCGGACAGCTCCTGCTCGAGCCGGGCAGCCTCCTCCTCGGTGATGGCCAGGCGGGCAAGGCGGGCGATGCGGCGGACGGTTGCGCGATCGACGGACATGGGACTGATGGACCGGTTGGCGTTGCTAGCCGCTCGTCTAGCACCGTGCCGCGCAAGCGGCAACTTGGCTGGCGGATACCCGGCTCAAGCCTCGAACGGGACCCCGACCTCGGGCACCAGCACGGTATTGCCGCCCATCTCGGCGACGAATGGGTCGGCGGTCTGATCCAGCACGGGAAAGGTGCCGTAATGGCAGGGCACGATCAGCTCGAAGTCGAAGAAGCGCTGACAGGCCAGCGCCGCCGTCCTGGCGCCCATGGTGTAGCGGTCGCCGATCGGCACGAAGCCGATCTCCGGCGCGTAGATTTCGTTAATCAGGCCCATGTCGGAGAAGATGGCCGTATCGCCCATATGGTAGACCGTCTTGCCCCCGCTCGGGGCAATGACAATCCCGCAACAGGCGCCGAGATAGACCGGGCGTCCGTCCACGATCCGCGAAGCCGAATGCCAAGCCGGGACGAAACTGAGGTCGAAATCGTCGTGATGCAGCGTGCCGCCGGTATTGCCCGGATCGATCCGTTCCACGCCCTGCGCCGCCATATAGGTGGCGAGTTCGTGCACGGCTATGAGCTGTGCGTCGGTCTCCTTGCAGATGCGCACGGTGTCGCCGGTGTGGTCCTCGTGGCCGTGGGTGAGCGCCACATGGGTAACGCCCTTGGTCACCTTGTGCAGGGGGATGTCGGCGTCCTCGAAGGTGGCGTTGCCGGTCAGAAACGGATCGATCAGGATGCTGCTGGGACCGGTATCGATACGGAAGCAGGAATGGCCGAACCACGTGATCTTCATGCGTTTCACCCTTTGATGCGCCGCTCGTGACTGTAGCACCTCTCGTCGCCATCGAAGACTTGCCGCCGTTGCTGGCCCGCGACGCGCGGCTGCTCGGCCTCGATGTCGGCACCAAGACCATCGGCCTGGCGCTGTCCGACGTGACGCGCTCGATCGCCACGCCCTTCCACACCGTGCGCCGGACCAAGTTCACCCAGGACGCCAAAGTCATTGCGGCGGCGATCGCGGAGCACCAGGTCGGCGCGCTGGTGATCGGCCTCCCCATTAACTTGGACGGCTCGGAAGGCCCGCGCGCCCAATCGACGCGGGCCTTCGCCCGCAATCTCGCCGTCCTGGTCGAGGTGCCCCTCGTCTTCTGGGACGAGCGGCTGTCAACTCAGGCTGTGGAGCGCCACCTCATCGAGGCCGACGCCTCGCGCAAGCGCCGCGCCGAGGTAATCGACCGCATGGCGGCGGCCTATATCCTGCAAGGCGCGCTCGACCGGCTAAAACGCCTGGGCGAATTGGGTTAGGCCGAAATCGTTGAAGAGCAAATATTCGGACGGATTGTCCGGGCAGAACCCCGAGCCGCAGATCAGCAGCGTCGACAGAATATTGGCGATGGCGAGCATCAGGAAGGTGACGAAGGCCGTGAGCGGCAGCACGCTCATGCGCTGCGACCAGGGCTCTGGCCTGACGAATTGCCGATCGTTGAACAGCAGAACGGAACTGCCGACGATCATCAGCGCAAAGGCGATGAACGCCCAAGTATAGAGATGCATCCCGAAAATCGGATTGCCGTAGGAGCCGGTACCCGGAACGATGTGCAGCAGGATCTGGCGCGCGGAGAGCGACGCCCCCAAGGCGGCGCCGAGGATCGTCACGCCGTAATGGCTTGGCCGCGGACCGAACACGAGATTGAGCACCAGCCCGAAGCCTGCCGCCGTGAAGCCTGCTCGCTGCAAAATGCATAACGGGCAAGGCAGGTCGCGGAACCAGAGCTGATCGATGAAGGCAAGCGCCAATACCGTATCGACGGCGATCAGCCCCAAAGCGTTGAGGAGCCTCGACAGGTCGGTCGGCACGAATCGTCCCCTGGATCTAAAGTGCGATGTTCAGAACGTCGGTGATATGCAGGCGGAATAGCACCAGCAGCACCACGAGGCCAGCGGCCCAAAAGCCCATCGCGGCCCCGCGCTGCCTGAGCCAGGCCGCGCCAAGTCCGCATGCAAACAGTAGAAATGGTAGGCTCATCATGGCCCGCCTCCGCCTGACCGACCGATGCCCGGCTTTCCGCCGCCGGCCACGCGAGTCTCGTTGATTCGTTGCGAACCGTAAACCGTAAGTTATTGAAATTCCGAGCGCCGGGAAAGTCCTGCGGCCGTCAAAAAAGGTGAGGCCGCCAAATCTGGCGGCCTCCGGCACTTAGCGAATCGAGTGGTTAATCAGCAGGGAACGCACCGGCAGCAACGGTAGCGACACGCACTGACCCAGCCGGGGGCACAGCCGCATGCACCCGTATATCCGCGGCATGACGTCTGTTTCACGATTGGGCTTGCGTTCTTGAGCGGGGGGATGCTGCCGGTTCCGTTTTGCGCATCCGCCTGCAAGGCCATCCCTCCGAGCACGAGCAACGCTGCCGTCAACGTCATCACGAGTGTTCTCATCAGACTTTCCTCCTGATTGAGCGGTAGGAATACACCGCCAGTTTATCCCAAGATTCGTGTCGCGCACGTAACTGGAGCGTCGCAGGCTGCCGCGGGCGCGTTAGGGCGCTTACCTTAGATAAGCCAGCAGGCTTGCCGCATCTCTCCGGCAGGCTTATACAGTCGCCTTTGATGACGTTAGCGGCCGAAGCTCCGACCTCCTCCTTTCCTCACCGCCATCTTCTTGGGATCGAAGGTCTTTCGCGCGCCGAGATCACGGCGCTGCTCGATCTATCCGAGCAGGCCGCCCAGCTTGGCCGGCAAATCGACAAGAAACGCGACGATTTGCGCGGCCGCACCCTGATCAATCTGTTCTTCGAGGCCTCGACCCGGACTCAGAGCTCCTTCGAGCTTGCCGGCAAGCGGCTCGGCGCCGACGTGATGAACATGGCGGTCAGCACCTCGTCGGTGCAGAAGGGCGAGACCCTGATCGACACGGCGGTGACGCTCAACGCCATGCGTCCCGACCTGCTGGTGGTGCGCCATCACGCCGCCGGCGCGGTCGAGCTGTTGTCGCAGAAGGTCGACTGCTCGGTGATCAATGCCGGCGACGGCAGCCATGAGCACCCCACCCAGGCGCTACTCGACGCGCTCACTATCCGCCGTCACAAGGGCCGCATCGAAGGCCTCATCGTCGCCATTTGCGGCGATATCCTCCATTCGCGGGTGGCGCGATCCAACATCCTGCTGCTCAATACGCTCGGCGCCCAGGTGCGCGTCGTGGCCCCTTCCACCTTGCTCGCCTCCGGCATCGAGCGGCTTGGCGTCGAGGTCTACACTTCGATGCGAGAAGGACTGGCCGACGCCGACATTGTCATGATGCTGAGGCTCCAGCGCGAGCGCATGACCTCGAGCCTGGTGCCCAGCCAACGCGAATATTTCCACTATTTCGGCCTCGACTACGAGAAGCTCGCCCAGGCCAAGCCGAATGCACTGGTCATGCATCCAGGCCCGATGAACCGCGGCGTCGAGATTGACTCCAATGTCGCCGACGACGCGCGCAGCGTCATCCGCGAGCAGGTGGAAATGGGCGTGGCAGTACGCATTGCGGTGCTCCAGGCCTTGGCCAGCCACCTGCCGAACCGGTAATGGCCATGCAGTCGCCCTCGGACTCCCGCTCGCTCTCCTCCGCCCTGGCGTTCGTCAATGCCCGGCTGATCGATCCGGCCTCGCACCTCGATCAGCGCGGCGGGGTGCTGGTCGAAGGCGGCCTCATTGCCGATGTCGGGCCGCACGTCACCGCAGACAATGTCGGCGATGCCCAGATCGTCGATTGCGACGGCCGCGTGCTGGCGCCCGGCCTGATTGACATGATGGTGTTTACCGGCGAGCCCGGCCACGAGCACCGCGAGACGCTGGCCACCGCCAGCCGCGCCGCTGCCGCGGGCGGCGTCACCACCATCGTCTGCATGCCCAATACCGACCCGGTGATCGACGATGTGGCGCTGGTCGATTTCATCCTGCGGCGCGCGCGCGACACGGCGCTGGTCCACGTGCACCCCATGGCCGCCATGACCAAGGGCCTCAGGGGCGAAGAGATGAGCGAGATCGGCCTGCTGAGCGATGCCGGCGCCATCGCCTTCGCCAACGGCAAGTCGAGCCTCGCCAGCGCCAAGGTCATGCGCAACGTGCTCGCCTACGCCAAGGATTTCGGTGCGCTGATCGTGCATCACCTCGAGGACCCCACGTTGTCCCAAGATGGCGTGATGAACGAGGGCGAGGTGGCGACCAGGCTCGGCCTGCGCGGCATCCCCTCCGCGGCCGAGACCATCATGCTGGAGCGAGACATCCGCCTGGTCGAGCTCACCGGCGGGCGCTATCACGCCGGCCAAATTTCTTGCCGCGCCTCGCTCGACATTATCCGCACCGCCAAGCTCATGGGGCTGCCCGTCACCTGCGGCGTGTCCATCAACCACCTCACGCTCAACGAGAATGATATCGGGCCCTACCGCACCTTCTTCAAAATGAAGCCGCCGCTGCGCTCGGAGGACGACCGCCGCGCCATGGTCGAAGGCATAGCGAGCGGCGATATCGACGTGATCGTCTCGGCCCACGATCCGCGCGGCACGGAAGGTAAGCGCCGCCCCTTTGCCGAGGCGGCCGACGGCGCCGCCGGCCTCGAGACCCTGCTCGGCGCCGCGCTGCAGCTTTATCACAGCGGCGATGTCGAGCTCGGCCAGCTCCTCAAGGCGCTGACGGCCAATCCGGCGCGCCTGCTCGGCATCGGCAGCGGACGCCTCGCCACTGGGACACCGGCCGATCTCGTCCTGATCGACCTCGACACGCCCTGGGTGGTCGAACCCGAGCGGCTGCGCTCCAAATCCAAGAATACGCCGTTCGACTCAGCCAGGCTTCAGGGCCGCGCCCTTCTAACCGTCGTTGCCGGACGCCCGGTCTACAACTACGCTGAGTAGCGTTGCCGCGTTCAAAGAGGGTGATCGATGCCGCCTTCTGAGACTTGGGAAAACCTCCTCCCGCTTCTCCTCCCCCTCTGCCTGTTCAGCTTTGCGGTCGGCTATCTGCTCGGTTCCATCCCGTTCGGGCTGCTTCTTGCCAAATTCGCCGGGCTCGGCGATCTGCGCCAGATCGGCTCCGGCAATATCGGCGCGACCAATGTTTTGCGCACCGGCAACAAGCCCCTGGCCGCGCTCACGCTGCTGCTCGACCTGCTGAAGGGCACGGTCGCCGTGTGGGTGGGGTCGCACTTTGGGCCCTATGCGGCCATGCTCGCCGGCCTCGGCGCCTTTCTCGGCCATCTCTATCCTGTCTGGCTCGGCTTCCGCGGCGGCAAAGGGGTCGCCACCTATATCGGTGTCCTGCTCGGGCTGTACTGGCCAGCTGCCGCTTTGTTCGGGGCAGTCTGGCTCCTCGTCGCCGTCGTCACCCGCTACTCCTCGCTTGCCGCGCTGGTGGCCAGCGGCGCCAGCGTCCTCATGCTGGCCGTAATGGGACAATGGCCTCTCGCGGCGCTGTCGCTGCTGCTCACCGTCCTGCTCTATGCCCGCCACGCTCCGAACATCGAGCGGCTGGCGCGAGGCGAGGAGGCGCGCATTGGCGAAACGAAGCTCTAAAGCCTCGCCTCCGACCAAACCCTCGACGCGGCTCAACCATCGGCAGCGTCTCGCCTGGCTCAGACTGATCAGGAGCGAGAATGTCAGGCCGGCCACCTTCCGCGCGCTGGTCAACGAGTTCGGCGGCGGGGAAGCCGCCATCGCCGCGCTCCCCCTGCTCTCGCGCCGCGGCGGACGCCACGACATTCGCCTCTGCACCGAGGCCGAAGCCGAAGCCGAACTCGAACGCGCCGAAAGCCTCGGGGCAAGCCTGGTCGCCATCGGCGAGCCTGGCTACCCGCCGGCGCTTGCCCAAGTGGACGCGCCCCCGCCTCTGCTCTACGTCAAAGGGCGGCTCGATCTCGCCGACATCCCCATCGTCGCCATTGTCGGCGCCTGCAACGGCTCGGCCGTGGGCCAGAAATTCATCCGCCAGATCGCCACCGAACTCGCGCTTGAAGGCTTCGTCATCGCCTCGGGCCTCGGCCGCGGCATCGACACGGCGGCGCATTTTGCCTCGCTCGACCATGGCACCATCGCCGTGCTTGCCGGCGGTATCGACATTGTCTACCCGCCCGAGAACAACGACTTGCAGCACGCGATCGGCGAACGGGGACTACTCGTCAGCGAGCGGTCGCCCGGCTTCTCTCCCCGCGGCAAGGACTTTCCCCGTCGCAACCGCTTGATCTCGGGCATCTCGCTCGGCGTCGTGGAGATAGGCAAGAAACGGCATGTGGCCGCTGCTGGCGACCACTCTCAGCCCCTCGAGCAATGAGGAGATATATTCGGCGGCCTCCTGGCGGGTAAGCTCGGGCCCGTCACTCGCTGGGCTTGCACTTCCTGCTGGAGGCCGGGCGCGCGTCCTTGCCATGCTATACCGCCTTATTCTCGCGCCGATTGGTTAGCAGCCCCGGCGGAAAGCCTTGATTTCCGCGGCGGTGGCCCCTCCATAGACACAGTCACAATTAAGAGCTTGAGGTTGCTGTAGTTAGTCTATGCATCTACAAGTTGTCAACTGGGGTAGGCCGGATTTGACAGTTAGGGCCTCAGACACCATTTTCCGGGCATATCACCAGGGTCCCCTCGGGCCCCCCGCCCTCAGCCGGACGCAATTTGCGCGGCTAGGAACGTCTCAATGAACATCGTCATCGTCGAATCGCCCGCCAAGGCAAAGACCGTCAACAAGTATCTGGGGCCCGGATACCATGTGATCGCGTCGTACGGACACGTGCGCGATCTGCCCTCCAAGAACGGCTCGGTCCTGCCCGACCAGGACTTCGAGATGCTGTGGGATGTCGAGCCCAAGGCGGCCAAACGGCTTGACGAGATCGCCAAGGCGGTCAAGGGGGCCAGCAAGCTCATCCTGGCGACCGACCCCGACCGCGAGGGCGAGGCCATTTCCTGGCATGTCCTTCAGGTGCTCGACCATAAAAAGGTCTTGGGCGGCATCCCGGTCGAGCGGGTGGTGTTCAATGCCGTGACCAAAGAGGCCGTGCTCGAGGCCATGCGCCATCCGCGCAAGATCGACGGGCCGCTGGTCAACGCCTATCTCGCCCGCCGCGCGCTCGACTATCTGGTGGGCTTCACGCTTTCGCCGGTGCTGTGGCGGAAATTGCCGGGCGCCCGCTCGGCCGGCCGGGTGCAATCGGTGGCGCTCCGGCTGGTCTGCGACCGCGAGCTCGAGATCGAGAAGTTCAGGGCGCAGGAATATTGGTCGATCCTGGCCGAGCTCGGCACCGCCAAGAGCGAGGCCTTCTCGGCGCGGCTCGTCGCCGCTGACGGCAAGAAGCTGGAAAAGTTCGATATCCCCGACCAGGCGACGGCCGAACGGCTGAAAGCCGCGCTCGAAGGCGGACGCTTCACGGTCTCGACCGTCGAAAGCAAGGCGCAGCGCCGCAACCCCGCCGCGCCCTTCACCACCTCAACCCTGCAGCAGGAGGCTTCGCGCAAGCTCGGCTTTTCGCCGCGCCACACCATGCAGCTCGCGCAGCGCCTCTATGAGGGCGTCGACATGGGCGGCGAGGCCGAGGGTCTTATCACCTATATGCGCACCGACGGAGTGCAGATCGTGCCCGAGGCGGTCGCAGCCGTCCGCCGCCTCGTCACCAAGCTTTATGGCGACCGTTACGTGCCCTCATCCGCACGCGCATACGAGGCAAAGGCCAAGAACGCGCAAGAGGCGCACGAAGCCATCCGGCCGACCGACTTCACCAAGGAGCCGGACAAAGTCGCCCGCTATCTCGAACCGGACGCCGCCAAGCTGTACAAGCTGATCTGGCAGCGCACGCTGGCGAGCCAGGCCTCGAGCGCCGAGATCGAGCGCACCACCGCCGAGATCGACGTCGCCGGCAAGGACGGCAAGCCTTACGGCGTGAGAGCCACCGGCTCGGTCATCCGCTTCGACGGCTTCCTCAAAATTTACGAGGAAGGGCTCGACGACGCGGTCGGCGAGGATGGCGCCCTGCCTCCTCTCGCCACGGGCGACGCGCTCGATCCCCGCACCATCGAAGCGAAGCAGCATTTCACCGAGCCGCCGCCCCGCTATAGCGAGGCGACCCTGATCAAGAAGATGGAAGAGCTCGGCATCGGCCGGCCCTCCACCTATGCCTCGACCCTCAACGTGCTGCGCGAGCGCGATTATGTGCGGGTCGACAAGAAGCGGCTCTACCCCGAGGACAAGGGCCGCCTGGTCACCGCCTTCCTCGAGAGCTTCTTCAGCCGTTACGTCGAATACGACTTCACCGCCGACCTGGAGGAGAAGCTCGACCTAATTTCCGCCGGCCAACTCGAGTGGAAGGACGTGTTGCGCGACTTCTGGCTCGAGTTCATCGGCGCCGTGAACGATATCGGCGATTTGCGCATCACCGAAGTGCTCGACGCCCTGAACGATCTGCTCGGGCCGCACATCTTTCCCGATCAAGGCACCGGCGGCGATCCCCGGGCCTGCCCCTCCTGCAACGCCGGACGCCTCAGCCTCAAGGTCGGCAAGTTCGGCGCGTTCATCGGATGTTCCAACTATCCCGACTGCCGCTTCACCCGTCAGCTCGCCGACACCGGCGACAAGGCGACTGCGCTGGCCGAAGCCAAGGTTCTCGGTGTCGATCCCGAGACCGGGCTGGATGTGACTCTGCGCACCGGCCGCTTCGGTCCCTACGTCCAGCTTGGCGAGCAAAATGGCAAGGAGAAGCCAAAACGCGCCTCGATCCCGAAGGGCACCGAGCCCGACAGCGTCGACTTTGCGCACGCGCTCAAGCTTCTGGCGCTTCCGCGCGAGATTGGGCTGCATCCCGAGTCGGGCGAGCCGATCGTGGCCGGCTTTGGCCGCTTCGGACCCTTTATCCGTCACGACGGCAAATATGCCAGCCTGAGCAGCCCCGACGAAGTGTTCGAGGTCGGATTGAATCGCGCCGTGAGCCTTCTCGCCGAGAAGGCGTCGTCGTCGCGCGCCCCGCGCGGCGCCAGCGTCATCAAGGAGCTTGGCGAGCACCCGACTCTCGGCGGCAAGATCCAGATCTTGACCGGCCGCTACGGGCCTTACGTCAAGCATGGCAAGACCAACGCCACGGTGCCTAAGGACCGCGAGCCCGAGCAGGTGACGGTCGAGGAGGCCGTGGAGCTGATCGCCGCCAGGAGTGCAAAGGGCCCCCCCACCAAAAGCGCCGCCAAGAAGAAGCCGGCCAAGGTCGCGAAGCCCGCGCGCAAGAGCGGAAAGAGCAACAAAGAGGCCGTCGAGGAGACGGCAGGCTGAGCGGCGCCCGTGGCGAAATCTAAGGGGGGTGCGCGCAGCAAGACTGCGGGCAAGCTTCCCTCCAAGCAGCAAATTCTCGACTTTCTCGCTACCGCCACCGGTGAGGCCGGCAAGCGCGAGATCGCGCGCGCCTTCGGGGTCAAGGGCAGCGACCGGATCGCGCTGAAAGCGCTGCTGCGCGACATGGCCGATGACGGGATGATCGCCGGCTCGCGCCGCAAGCTGAGCCGGCCCGAGATGTTGCCGCCGGTCACCGTGCTGGAGATCGTGAGCCGTGACGCCGATGGCGAGTTCATCGCCCGGCCCGCCTCATGGGACGAGCAGCACGGTCCGGCACCGCGCATCCTGATGACCGAAAGCAAACGTGAGGCGGGCCCGGTCGCGGGCATCGGCGATCGCGTGCTGGCGCGGATCACGGCCCTCGGCGCCGAGGCCGACTTCCCCTACCAGGCCCGGACCATCAAGCGCCTGGCGCGCGCCGGCCGGCCCATGCTCGGCATTTTCCGCGCCCTGCCCGGCGGCGCGGGCGTGATCGATCCCGTTGACCGCAAGCAGCTCAAGGAATGGCCGGTGCCGCGCGGCAACACCAACGACGCGGAGAACGGCGAGCTGGTCCGCTTCGAGTTCACCCGCTCCTCACGCGTGGGCGTGCAGACCGCCCGCGTGCTCGAGCGGCTGGGCAATCCCGAAGCGCAGCAGATGACGAGCCTCATCGCGGTTCATGCCCACGGCATCCCTGACGCTTTCCCGGACCACGTCCTGGCCGAGGCGAAGGCCGCCACGGAACCCGATCTCAGGCGCCGCGAGGATCTCAGGCAACTCCCGCTCGTCACCATCGATCCTTCGGATGCCCGCGACCATGACGACGCGGTCTGGGCCGAAGCTGACCCCGATCCTAGCAATCGCGGCGGCTGGGTGGTCATCGTCGCCATCGCCGATGTCGCCTCCTATGTCAGGCCCGGAAGCGCGCTCGACAACGAAGCGCGCAAGCGCGGCAACTCGGTCTATTTCCCCGACCGCGTGGTGCCGATGCTGCCGGAGCGAATCTCGAACGATCTCTGCTCGCTGATCGAGAACGAGCCGAGGCCGTGCCTGGCGGTGCGGCTGACCTACGACAAGGACGGAAGAAAACTCGGCCACCGTTTCCTTCGCGCGCTGATGCGTTCGGCCGCGAGCCTCACCTACGAGCAGGCACAAGCCGCGATCGACGGCCGGCCTGATGAGACCACCGGTCCCCTGCTCGACACCGTGCTCAGGCCGCTATGGGGCGCCTATGCCAGTCTCGTGCTGGCGCGCACCGAGCGGGGGCCGCTCGATCTCGATTTGCCGGAACGGAAGATCTTGCTCGACGACAAAGGACGGGTGCGCGGCGTGGCCAGCCCGCCGCGGCTGGATGCCCATCGCCTGATCGAGGAATTCATGATCGCCGCCAATGTCGCCGCGGCCGAGACGCTGGAGGCCAAGCGGACGCCGCTGATCTACCGCGTGCATGACAGTCCGTCGAAGGAGAAGCTCGCCGCGCTCGGCGAATTCCTCAACACGATCGGAATCAAGCTGCCGAAATCGGGCACACTCAAACCCGCCCAGTTCAACCGCATTCTCGCCGACACCCGCGCCACGCCGACCGCCGAGCTGGTCGGCGAGGTCATTCTGCGCAGTCAGGCGCAGGCCGAATATCATCCCGGCAATTACGGCCATTTCGGCTTGAACCTGCGGCGCTACGTGCACTTCACCTCGCCGATCCGCCGTTACGCCGATCTCATCGTCCACCGCGCCTTGGTGCGGGCGCTGGGCTTAGGCAATGACGGACTGACCGATGCCGAGATCGAGGCGCTCAGCCAGATCGCCCAGAGCATCTCCGACACCGAACGCCGGGCCATGGCGGCGGAGCGGGAGACGGCCGACCGCCTGATCGCTGCCTTTCTTGCCGACCGCATCGGCGCGAAGTTCCCGGCGCGCGTCTCGGGGCTGGTCCGCACCGGCCTGTTCGTCAAGCTCACCGAAACCGGCGCCGACGGGTTCGTCCCGGCCTCGTCGATCGGGCACGAATATTTCTTCCACGACGAGTCCCGGCAGGCGCTGGTCGGCGAGGACACCGGGCTCGCCTACCGGCTCGGCGATCCGGTCGAGGTGCGGCTGGTTGAGGCGATCCCGAGCGCCGGCGCGCTGCGGTTCGAGGTGCTGAGTGAAGGGCGCTCCATCGGCGCGCGACCAAAGGGCGCTGGCCGGCCGAGTGACAAGGGACGGGACCAACGCTACAAGGGCAAACCCAATGGGCCAAAGCGCGGCGGCCCCCGCAAACGCCGCTAGAGCCTCGTCCGAAAGGATCGAGTGATGCAAGATATGACCAGCGTCCACCAAGTGGAGGGCAGATCGCAAGGTGAGCGGCCGATTTTCGGTTCGCTGCTGCGGGGCGCGGCGCTCAAATGCCCGGCCTGCGGCAGGGGCTCGATGTTCCGGCGCTATCTCAAAGTGGCCGACCACTGCCCCCAATGCGGCGAGGCGCTGCATCATCAGCGCGCCGACGACGCGCCGCCTTATTTCACCATCGTGATCGTCGGCCACATCGTGGTCGGCTTGGTGCTCGCCGTGGAAATGGCTTACCGGCCTCCCCTTTGGCTGCATGCGGCGCTGTGGCTGCCGCTGACGGTCATTCTCACACTGCTGGTGCTGCCGGTAGTCAAGGGCGCGCTGGTCGCCCTGCAATGGGCCCTGCTCATGCACGGCTTCGACCCCGACGGCGAAGACGAGATGGTGGCAAGCTTCGACCCAGGCCCCACCTAACCCCCACCGCGCCCGCGCCGCCTTGACTTCCGGGCCTGAGCGAGTAGGGTCCGGCCAAATTTGCGTTCAGACTTATCGAGGACTGAGATGGCTAAGCCCGTCACCCAAAAGATCAAGCTCGTGAGCACCGCCGGCACGGGCTTTTACTACGTGACCAAGAAGAACCCGCGCAATCAGACCGAGAAGCTGGTGTTCAAGAAATACGATCCGGTCGTGCGCAAGCACGTCGAATTCAAAGAATCCAAAATCAAGTAGGGAATTGGACCATTCGCTGGTCCGATTGGTCGAGGCCCCGCGGCCTTGCGAGGCTATAGGTGGCCGGCCGAAGCGCAGCGCTAACGAGGAGGCCACTCAACTGCGCTCCGGCCAGCCGAACCCTACGGACCCAGGAGATGCGGCGGACCTGAGCACTCCGCAGGGTTATCTCTGATGACAGGGAAACCGGGTGTGGAGACGCGCTGAAAACCGCGCAGTAGACCCCCTACCCCTATTGCCTCCCCGGCGAAACTCGTTCCCGACAGTCACACCATAAACAGGCATAACCGGGCCAAAATCAACCCTATTATTGCGCTTAATACGATAAATTATGAGGCATTGTAAAGCCTTAAGGTTAAGCGCTCAGGTGCCACCTCAAGTAACAAGGCGGCCTGGCGCAGGCGCTCAGCACACAAATTGGCTTAAGTGATTCGCTCAGTCTCGCGCGCGCGGCGATTAGGCCGCGTCGGCGACAACTCTGTTGCGGCCGTCGCGCTTGGCGCAGTAGAGCGCCTGATCGGCACGCTTGAGAATGAGCTCAGGCGTATCGTCGGCGAATTCGAGCGCCGCCACCCCGACGCTGGCCGTCACTTCGAGCGTGCCGATCCGCTCGCCGGCGTAGAACGGAGCGGCGGCGATGCACTGGCGCAGCCGCTCGCCCACCAGATAGGCCTTCGCGAGGTCGGTGTCCGGCATCACCACGACGAATTCCTCGCCGCCGAGACGGCAAGCCAGGTCGATACCGCGAATATTGCGGCGCACGCGGGCGGCGAACTCCCGTAACACTGAATCGCCGGCGTCGTGGCCATGGCTGTCGTTGACCGCCTTGAAATAGTCGATGTCGAGCAGAAGCACCGAGAGCGGTTTGCCGCGCTGCGCGGACTCGTCGAACAGCGTCTTCAAGTGGCTGGTCATATAGCGCCGGTTGTGGAGCGCCGTGAGCGGGTCGAGAATGGCCATTTCGACAGTCTCTTCGAGCCGCATGCGCAAATAGTCGGTGTAGCGCTTCCGCTTGACCTGGGTGCGCACGCGCGCCAGCAGCTCGTTGGGGTCGACCGGCCGGACGATATAATCGTTGACGCCCATATCGAGGCCCCTGAGCAACTTGGCGTCGTCGCCGGGTTCGACGATGATCATGATCGGCAGATGCCGCGTACGGTCGAGTGAGCGAACCTGCGAGCACAGCCGCAAGCCATCGGCCTGCTCCAGGCTTAGGTTGACGATCATCAGGTCGAAATTGCCGTCGGGAACTTGCAACAGGGCGCGAGACGGATCGGCCTCGCGCTCGATCTGGTGCTCTTCCTTCAGAGCATCGATGATACGCTCGGCGGACCGGTCGCGATCTTCCACCAGCAGAATGCGCCCGCCGCGCCCAAGCTGATCGAGCCGGATCCCAAGCGTCGCGGTCAAGCCCATCTGCTCCTCGGTCGAGGCGCGCATCAGCATCTCGTCGGTGAGCATTTTCAGCCGCGCGACGTTCTTCACCCGGGTGATCAGCGCGATGTCGTCGACCGGCTTGGTGAGGAAATCGTCGGCGCCGGCTTCCAGTCCCCTCACCCGGTCGGAGGGCTGATCGAGCGCCGTGACCATGATCACTGGAATATGTTGCGTGCGCGGCTCGAGCTTCAGCCGCCGGCAGACCTCAAAACCGTCCATGCCCGGCATCATGACGTCGAGCAGAACAACGTCGGCCCGCTCCCGCGAGCAGATATGCAGTGCCTCGGGGCCGCTCCGCGCCGTGCGCACTTCGAAATACTCGGCCGTCAGCCGTGCTTCCAGAAGCTTCACATTGGCGTCGACATCATCGACGACGAGAACGCGTGCGGTCATGGGCTGCCTACCGCGCCTCGCCGATGAACTGCTTGACCGTGTCGAGGAACATCGTCACGGAGATGGGCTTGGAGATGTAAGCTTCGCAGCCCCCTTCGCGAATGCGCTCCTCGTCACCCTTCATGGCGAACGCGGTGACCGCGACCACCGGAATCTGCCGGAGCTGATCGTCCTCCTTCAGCCATTTGGTCACCTCGAGCCCCGACACTTCCGGAAGCTGGATGTCCATCAGGATGAGATCCGGGCGATGCTCGCGGGCGAGCGCCAGTGCCTCCATGCCGTTCCGCGTCTGAATCGTCTTGTAGCCATGGGCATCGAGCAGGTCGTGGAACAGCTTCATATTGAGCTCGTTGTCCTCGACAATCAGCACGGTCTTCGTCATTGGCCTCGGCCCTGGCGACTCTGTCGGCCCATGATGGGCGAACTCATGGTAATGCGCCATGGTGCTCGGAGCTGGTCTGACCCTCCAAAACATAGTGGTTGCTCCCATCCTCCGCGGCTCGGCGATTTCACCGTAAACCTGTAACCAATTTCTTTAGATAAGGTGGCAATTCCGCCAGGAAATACGGAAATTCCGCAATTGCTCCGCCCAAAGCGGGCTTGTTCGAACGACTCGGGTCAGCGTTAAGGACGTTCCGGCTTGCCAGTACACGCCGGGGCTGTGAGATATTCGAGCGCGGTCAGCGTGCCGTGAATCGAGAAGTCGCCATAATTGATGAGCAGCTCGCGGCTGACGCCGTTTTCGTACAGCCGAAAGTCGATTTGGTAGCTGGGAATCAGATCGCCATCCTTGGGCTCGAAATAGCCGATCGACACCGGCCATGAGGCAAGCTCGCCCAACCCCTTGTCTTTGGCCGCGGCCTCGAGTGTGCCGTCGGCGCCGGGCTCGACCATGGTCCCGATGAAGGCGGTCGTGTCGTAGACCTTACGTCCCTTCTCGGAGCCGTCATAGATGCGAGCCTGAAACAACCTGCGCCCGGCCCTGGCCGCATCGATCAGGGCGAGACTGTGCTGGGTCGGAAACAGCACCGGTCCCGACAGATCGAGCTCCGCGGTGGCCGGCTGGCTGAGCTTCACCTTGACCACCTCTTCCGGGATCTCGCGCACCGCGCGCCCCGCGGTGACGTCGCCGAGCTTGTCGTTCAGGTACTGCGCCGACTGGAAGCGGAATTTCTGTCCGTCACCCTGCTCCCAGGTCGAGGACCTGAGATCGGTGAGGTTGGTCTGGCCCTGGGAGTCGGTCATCTGCGTGACCATACGCATGTTGAGTGAATAACCGTCGCATTCGGAGCCGGTGAACTCGAACACCATGCGGCCGTCGATGCCGGTGATGCCTGACGCCGAGCGGGCATGGTCGAGGGTCATCTCGTAAATGGCGCGATGCGCCACCAGCTTGTTTGGCTCTTTCGCGGCAAGCGCATGGACCTGGCCGATGAACGCCCCGCCCAGCAGCACGCCGGCAAGCAGTCCAAGCCCCATGCGCTGGTAAAACTCGACCATGCCCTCTCGCATTTCCTCGGTCAGCGGCCGCATCCGGCCGACGCTAGGCGTTTTTCGCACCAACCGCTACACCGGACAAGAGGCCCGAGAGGAGGTGCGCCGCTTGCAGGACGGCCGGATTTGCTTAATGGTTTGAGACTCTAGGGCAAGGCGCCGACCGGCGGTTGGAGGCGACATGGCGGGAGAGATCGAAGCACGGCTGAAGGCGCTCGACCTCGTCCTCCCCGAGGCCAAGCCGGCGATCGGCTCCTACGTGCCCTATATTCATCTCAACGGCCAGCTAATCGTCTCCGGTCAGCTCCCCATGAAAGACGGCGCGGTCGCTGTGGTCGGCACCCTTGGCGCCGATCTCGATCTCGCCCGGGGGCAAGAGGCGGCACGGCTGTGCGCCATCAATATTTTGGCCCAGGCCAAGGCGGCGCTGCGCGATCTCGATCGCATCGCGCAATTGCTGCGCCTCAACGGCTTCGTTAGCGCCGCTCCCGGCTTTGCCGATCATCCCAAGGTGCTCAATGCTGCCTCCGAGCTGATGGTCGAAATTCTCGGCAATAAGGGGCTTCACACCCGCATCGCCATTGGATGCGCCAGTCTGCCGCTCAATGCCGCCGTGGAGATCGATGCCATTTTCGCGGTAGACTAGGCCCTCCTTGCCTGAAGGCCTCACATGGCCGAACTTTATTGGTTGAAGCGGCCGATCGCCCATCGCGGCCTGCACGACGCGGCCAAAGGCATCGTCGAGAACAGCGCCTCCTCAGTCAGAGCCGCCATGGGCGCGGGCTATGCCGTCGAGGTCGACCTGCAATGCGCCGCCGACCAAATGCCGGTCGTCTTTCACGATGACACGCTTGACCGGCTGACATCGGAATCCGGCCCGGTCGCCGCTCACAGCGCCGAGGCCTTGTCGCGCATTCCCCTGCGCAACAGCGAGGACAGCATCCTCTCGTTCCCGGCCTTGCTTGCTCTTGTCAACGGTCACGTGCCGCTCGTGCTCGAAGTTAAGAGCACCTGGTCGCGCGACGGCAAGTTCGAGGCCAACATCGCCAACCTGCTCGCGTCCTATCCCGGACCCGTGGCGGTGATGTCATTCGACCCGTACTCGCTTGCGGCGTTTCGCCGGGCGGCCCCCCTCCACCCACGCGGCCTGGTCGCCGACCGGTTCGACGATGAGAGCCATTGGTCGCAGCTTCCACTGTGGCAGCGGTTTGCCATGCGTAACCTGCTCACCGCCGCCATCGCCTGGCCCAACTTCATCGCCTACGATATCGGGGCGCTGCCGGCGCTCGCACCGCTCATCGCGCGGCTGTTCGGATTGCCGCTGCTGACCTGGACGGTGCGATCGCCCGAAGAGCGCGAGCGGGCTTTGCGCTATGCCGACGCCATGATCTTCGAAGGGATTAGGCCTTAGTCTTGGGCGATATCGAACAGTCTCCACCCTCCGCACCGAGCGCACGCCCGAGCGAGCCGGTCCTCCTGCGCATCGCCTCCGCTATCGCCGATGTGCCCGCCGCCGATTGGGACGCCTGCGCGATCCCTGATAACCCGTTCATTTCACATTCTTTTCTAAGGGCGCTGGAAGCGAGCGGCTCGGCCACCGCAGACACCGGCTGGCTGCCGCAGCACCTGCTGCTCGAGGACGGCTCTGGCGCGCTACTTGGCTGCATGCCGTGCTATCTCAAGTCTCACTCCCAAGGCGAGTATGTGTTCGATCATGGCTGGGCCGACGCCTATATGCGCGCCGGCGGGCGCTATTATCCCAAGCTTCAGGCGTCGGTGCCGTTCACCCCGGTCACCGGCAAGCGGCTGCTGGTGCCGGCCGGCGCCGATCAACACGAGCGCGAGGCGTTGCTGTTGCAAGCCGCCATCCAGGTCACCGACCGGCTCGGCGTGTCCTCGCTGCACGTCACCTTCCTCACCCGCGAGGAGTGGCAGCTCGCCGGCGGGGTGGGTTTCCTCCAGCGCACCGACCAGCAGTTCCACTGGCAGAACGAGGGCTATCGCAGCTTCGATGAGTTCCTCGACGCGCTCGTCTCACGCAAGCGCAAGGCGATCCGCAAAGAGCGGCGCGAGGCGCTGAGCGGCGGGATCGAGATCGAGTGGGTGACCGGGCGCGATCTCACCGAGGCCCATTGGGACGCGTTCTTCGACTTCTACATGGACACCGGTTCACGCAAATGGGGCACGCCCTATCTCACGCGGGCGTGCTTCAGCCTGTTCGGCGAGACCATGGCTGATCGGTTTCTGCTGGTGCTCGCCAAGCGGTCGGGACGCTATGTCGCCGGCGCGCTGAACGTCATCGGGCGCGACACGCTCTATGGCCGCTATTGGGGCGGCATCGAGGACCACCCCTTCCTGCATTTCGAGGTCTGCTACTATCAGGCCATCGACTTTGCCATCGCGCATAGGCTTGCGCGGGTCGAGGCCGGCGCGCAGGGGGCGCACAAGCTCGCCCGCGGCTATCTGCCGAGCGAAACCTATAGCGCCCACCACATCGCCGATCCCGGCCTGCGCCGCGCCGTCGCCGATTATCTGAAGCGCGAGCGCCGAGCCGTCGCGCGCGAGGCCGCCCTCCTCACCGAGGAAGCGCCCTTCAAGCACAGCTAGACGCTAGCCCTCGAGAACGAAGGAGATCTTGCCGTTGATGCGGTATTTCTTGATCTTGCCCTTCTCGACCGTGGCCTCGAAATTCTCGATCCAGATCGATCTTACATTGCGGACGCTGTCATTGGCCCGGGCCACGGCGATCTGGGCGGCGTCCTCCCAGCTCTTGTCGGATTCGCATAAAACTTCGATCACTTTCAACATAGACATGTGCTTCTCCTTGGGTGGCTGCCCCAGCCCGATACGCTGAAGCCTCGCCTGCCGAATATAGCATGGCGCTAAGTATCGGCTTGATGCTGATCAAGAAAAACGTCAGGCCTCTTATTTCTGGTTGATATTGTAGCGTTGCGAATCGAACTGATTCAGGAAATGAGCGAGAGGCGCGCCATGGCCTACGATGACAACAACGTCTTCGCCAAGATGCTGCGGGGCGAGATCCCCTGCCACAAGATTTACGAGGACGACGACACGCTCGCCTTTCTCGACATCATGCCGCGCACGCAAGGTCATGCGCTGGTCATCACCAAGGAGAAGGCGCGCGACCTGTTCGACATCTCGCCCGCCGCCCTCGCCAAGCTCATGGCCGTGGTGCAGAAGCTCGCGCCGAAGATCCAGCAGGCGATGGGCGCCGACGGCGTGCTGATCCAGCAATTCAACGGCGCGGCGGCCGGGCAGACCGTGTTCCACCTCCACGTCCACATCCTCCCGCGCAAAGAGGGCGAGACGCTCAAGCCGCATGCCGGCAAGATGGAAGATCAGGCCAAGCTCGCCGCCACCGCCGAGCAGATTCGGAAAGCGCTGACGGCCGTCTGAAGGACAGGCTAAAGAGATGCCCGGCACAAGGCCGGGCACGACGAGGGCCTAGCAGAAAAACCGAGGATTATTTCGAGCCGAGCGGCACCTTGGGCACCAGGCTGGCGCCGACACTGCGCTGCCGCGCCCGCGGCTTGCGCGGCCCGCGCTTCACCCGCGGCTTAGGCGCGCCGGCCTTGGCTTTGCCTTGCGGTACGCCGCTTGTGGGCCCGTCATCGTCCGGATCGTCATCCTCGGGATCGCGCGGTTTGATCGGCGTGTCGGCCTTGAGATATTCGAAGCCGAGCATTTTCTCGCCGTCCTTCTCCTCGACCAGCACGCGCACAATACCGCCGTCCTTCAGCGAGCCGAACAGGATCTCCTCGGCCAGCGGCTTCTTGATGTGCTCCTGGATGGTGCGCGCCAGCGGCCGGGCGCCGAACTTATCGTCATAGCCGCGCTCCGCCAGCCAGGCATTGGCCTCTGGCGTCAGCTCGATGGTGATGTTGCGGTCGCCGAGCTGCGCCTCGAGCTGGAACACGAACTTCTCCACCACCTTGGAGATGACCTCGGGCGGCAGGTTGGCGAAGGTGATGACCGCGTCGAGCCGGTTGCGGAACTCGGGCGAGAACAGCCTGTTGATCGCCTCCTCGTCGTCGCCCTCGCGCTTGGCGCGGTTGAAGCCGATCGCCGCCTTGGCCAGATCGGACGCCCCGGCATTGGTGGTCATGATCAGGATCACGTTCTGGAAGTCGACGCGCTTGCCGTTATGGTCGGTGAGCTTGCCGTGATCCATGACCTGCAACAGGATGTTGAACAGGTCCGGATGCGCCTTCTCGATCTCGTCGAGCAGCAACACCGAATGCGGGTGCTGGTCGATGCCGTCGGTCAGCAATCCGCCCTGGTCGAAGCCGACATAGCCGGGCGGCGCGCCGATCAGCCGCGACACGGTGTGGCGCTCCATATATTCGCTCATGTCGAAGCGCAGCAGCTCGACGCCCAGCAGCAGCGCCAGCTGGCGCGCGACCTCGGTCTTACCGACCCCGGTCGGCCCGGAGAACATGTAGCTGCCGATCGGCTTGCCAGGCTCGCGCAAGCCAGCGCGCGACAGCTTGATCGCCGCCGCCAACGCCTCGATCGCCTTGTCCTGGCCGAACACCACCCGCTTCAGATCCTGGTCGATGGCGCGCAACACCTCGGTATCGGTCTTCGACACCGTCTTGGGCGGGATGCGGGCCATGGTGGCGATGGTCGACTCGACCTCCTTGACGCCGATGGTCTTGCGCCGTTGCCGCTCCGGCACCAGCATCTGCGAAGCGCCGGTCTCGTCGATCACGTCGATCGCCTTGTCGGGCAGCTTGCGGTCGTGGATGTACTTGGCCGACAACTCGACCGCCGACTTGATCGCCTGGCTGGTGTAGCGCACGCGGTGGAAGTCCTCGAAATAGGGCTTGAGCCCTTTGAGGATCTCGATCGCGTCTGGCACCGACGGCTCGTTGACGTCGATCTTCTGGAAGCGCCGGACCAGCGCCCGGTCCTTCTCGAAATGCTGACGATATTCCTTGTAGGTGGTCGAGCCGATGCAGCGCAGCGTGCCCGACTGAAGCGCGGGCTTCAGCAGGTTGGAAGCGTCCATGGCTCCGCCCGAGGTCGCGCCGGCGCCGATCACCGTATGGATCTCGTCGATGAACATGATCGCGCCGGGATAGGCCTCGATCTCGCGCATCACCGCCTTCAGCCGCTCCTCGAAATCGCCGCGATAGCGGGTGCCGGCGAGCAGCGCGCCCATGTCGAGCTGGAAGATGGTAGAATCGGCCAGCACCTCCGGCACGTCGCCCATGACGATGCGGCGCGCCAAGCCCTCGGCGATGGCCGTCTTGCCCACGCCGGGATCGCCGACGAATAGCGGGTTGTTCTTCTGGCGCCGGCACAGCACCTGGATGGTGCGCTGGATCTCCGGCCCGCGGCCGATCAGCGGGTCGATCCGGCCCGCGCGGGCCTTCTGGTTGAGGTTGATGCAATAGATCTCGAGCGCGTCGGCGCCCCGCTTCTTCTCG
>JBBQXL010000021.1:0-36163 GCA_038209695.1 Hyphomicrobiales bacterium | reverse complement strand
CGCTGCCGGCCCTGATCCTGCTCTCGGTGGCGGCGCTGGTCGAGATCCTCGCTTATTACGTGCCCGGCCTCGACAATCTGCTCGACACCTTGGCCACACCGGCCGCGTTCATCGCCGGCACGGTCGTTGCTGCTGCGGTCATCACCGACCTGCCGCCGATGGTGAAATGGGCGGCGGCGGTCATCGCCGGCGGCGGCATCGCCGGATTGACGCAGACCACCACGGCGGTTCTGCGGGCGAAGTCCACCATGTTTACCGGCACGCTCGGCAATCCGGTGATCGCCACGACCGAGCTCGGCGGCTCGCTCCTGGTGTCGCTGATGGCCCTGGCGGCGCCGCTCTTCACGCTGCTGGTGATTGTCGTGCTGCTTGTGCTGGCGTTTCGTTGGCTCCGCCAGATCTCGCGCCGAGCGAGTCCCTCATGACCCGCAATCCCTGGAAGCCGGTCGCCATCGTTCTAGCGCTGCTCCTGGCCGTCGTGCTGATCGCCGCCGCTTTGGTGGCTGCCGATGTGATGAAGCTTGGCTTCTCCCTGCTCTGACACAGCCCGAAGCCTCGGCGAGCCTATCGAGCCGCCAAGTCCGGAACTGCCTCGGTCACTTGCGCAGTCGATTTACCGGGCCGAGCCAACTCCCGAAATATCGTGAGATAATTCTCCACCATCCGCTCAGCCGAAAAGTCCTCGATCCGTTTGCGCGCTTGCGCCGCGAGTGTGCGCATCTTGGCCGGATGAGCGAGGGCGTCGCTCAATCGCGCCCACAAGGCCTCGGTGTCGCGCGCGGGGAACATCAGGCCATGGACGCCGTCGGTTATCACCTCCGGGATGCCGCACGCGTCTGAACAGACGATAGGGAGACAATTCACCATCGCTTCCCGGATCGACGACGAGCATCCGCCTTCGCCGTGCGACGGAAAAACAAACAGATCCGAGGCGCAAGCAAGCGATCGATATCGGAGCGATATCCGAGGAACCGGACATGGTGCTCCATTCCTCGCTGTCGAACCTCCTGTTCGAGAAGTCCGCGCATTTTGCCTTCGCCGGCCCAAATAAAAATCGCGTCGGAAAATCTGTCGATCACCTTGGGCACTATGCTGAGCAGATCGGCATAGCCTTTGGCGCGAACGAGGCGGCCGGTTGTCAGCAGAAGCTTGGCGCCGGGCGTCAACCCAAGCTCGTCGCACAGTTCGAGTCGCAGGGTTTCGCCTTCCTGTTTACTCGGCGGACCGACGATCTCAATGCCATTAGGAAGAATGCCGAACTCGTCCGCCCGCGTCTCAAATATGACCTGGAGCGGTGCCACGTTGTTTTGCGAGACCGCCATCCAGCGCTGCTGGCGGCGCCTTGCCCAGGCGAATGCCTTGATGCGGGCCGGCGACATTGCCCACTTGGCTCCCCCCGGACCTTGAAAAACGACCAGCGTGGGCACGCCGAAATGGGCACATGACAGGGATGATACCCAGAGCCCTCGCCATGAATTGACCGTCAGCTGCACCACGTCCGGACGCACGTCTCTGAGCAGGCGACGCATCTGCAGGAACCACGGAATTTGAAACAATGCGGCTGGCAAAGCTGCTTTGCATTCAACGGCCTGACGGGAGGGCCTCCAGTCAAATGGCCGGTGGGAGATCCCGGCCGCCTCACACTCCTGCACCATCGACGCCGTGCCTTCGACCTTGGGAAAGGCGGCGTGAACCTCGAAGCCATGCCGCGCCGCTCCGCAGGCGACGCGCATTATATGGTTCTCGGCGCCGTACCGGGACTTCGTCGAATACATGGTGAGCAGTCTCACGCTGCACCCTAACCTGTCTGAGAGAGGATCCGGTTCCAGGCCTGCATTGCCGGGATTTCGACATCGAGATAGCGCCCTAGAATGACGCTGCAGCTCTCACGTTCGCGCGCCAATATCTCGCTCATCTGGGCCATCATGGTCAGGTAATCGGCGGGCTGGATTTGCTCCCGTGCCATGGCGATGATCGACAGGAATTCGCTGTTGACGAGATGGGCCAGGTGCTCCTGCCAAATGTTGCGCTCAAAGCTCCCTTCCTTTCGATGCCGGATCATCGGCCCGCCGACGGACATGAGTTCGCCCCGCAGATCCATCAGCGTCTTCAGAGTGAAGCCGCCCCAGATATCGCCGTAGCGGTCGACCACCCATCCGGGCATGACCTCGACATGCATTGGGAGCTGGTAAACCGCCGGGATCAGCTCGCGCCGGAATTGCATATTTCCCGCGCAGACTGATATCAGCGCGCCGTCCGGGAGCGCCACCGATGGATGATGCAGCTGGGCCTCGGGGTAGCGATATTGCGGCCCTTTGAGCTTATCGATGGCGTTGACATCGAATATGTCCCACCACAGGCCGAGATTGAAACTGACCGTGCCCGACGACTCCCCCCGAATGTCCAAGTCTTGTAGTCGGCTCGGTGCGAATAGGGAAAGCCGCGCACGAAACAATTGGCTTCGATATTGCTGTAGCAGTCGAGCACGTTGAAATGGGTCCCCGCCCCTGTCGCGACGGGTCTCCGTGCCTCGGACAGGACCGCCTCCACTTGTGTGCCAAAGTCCTGGTCCTCGACGCGCTCGTCGTCGTCCAGCGCGATGACGATCTCGCCGGGATCGGATTCGTGCCAGGCGATATAGAAGCCAAAATCTCGACACGCGCCGTTGCGGCGCGGGATGGCAATGACATCGGGGCCAAGCATCCTGTCCTGGTCAGACCAGTTATAGGTCTTGAACTGCGGATGATCGATCCGGACGTTGCCGTCGCTGTCGTCGACGACAATAAAGCGCGCGCCGTGATCGATTAACGGCTGAAGATATTCAAATGAGACGGACCGGGCCGTCGGGATGACCACAAGCATGCAGCAACTCCTTCACGCCGCATGCCTTTATAGACTTGGTCAACCACAGTTATATGGCAAAATTTACTGCCAACCCCCTCAACCGGGCTAAGCCGCCTTGGCGCCACGGCCCGCCAGCACTTGATCGGCCGCCTTGCCGGTCAGCTCGGCCAGATGATCGAACTCGGCGTGGAAGGTGCCGACCCCGGCCGTCGCCGATCTGAGCTCCACGATCAGGTTCTGGATCTCGGACTCCGGAATATGCGCCTCGACCACGTCCCAGCCGGTCCAGCCCGGCCGCGCGTCGAACCCGAGGATCTGCCCGCGCCGCGACGACACGATGGAGTTGACCTTGGCGGTCGCCTCCGACGGCGCCGCGATCTCGACCGCCATCACCGGCTCGAGCAGCACCGGCGAGCATTGCGGCATACCTTCGCTCATGGCGATGCGGCCGGCCTGGCGGAACGCCATGTCGGAGGAATCGACCGAGTGGTAGGAGCCGTCGATCAGGCAGACCGCGACATCGACCACCTGAAAGCCGAGCGGGCCCGAGGTGAGATAGTCGCGCACCCCGATCTCGACCGAGGGGATGTAGTTCTTGGGCACCACGCCGCCCGTGATCTTGTCGGAGAATTGGAAGCCGGCGCCGCGCGGCTGCGGCGCGATGGTCACCACCACGTCGCCGAACTGGCCGTGCCCGCCCGACTGCTTCTTGTGGCGGCCGCGCACTTCGACAGATTTGCGGATGGTCTCCTTATAGGGGATCTGGCGCGGGCGGGTTGACGCGTCGATGCCGTATTTGCGCACCAGCCGCTCGAGTGCCACGCGCAGATGCATGTCGCCCTGCCCCCACAGCACCATCTCGCCCATGTCCTGGCTATGGGTGAGCGAGATCGAGGGGTCCTCCTCGATGATCTTGGCGATAGCCGCGGTGAGCTTCACCTCGTCCTTCTTCTCCTTGGCGGCGATGGCCAGGCCGAACACGGGCGTGGCAGCCGGCTCGGTCTCGATCGCGATTTTTTTGCCCTTCTCCTGATTGAGCGTGTCGCCGGTCTTAGTGCTGTCGAGACGGCCGAATGCGACGGTCTCGCCGGCGATGGCCTCGCCGCGCTTGATCGGCTCCTGGCCCATGACGTTGAACACGCCCGAGATGCGCTCCTCGTCGGCCCCGCCATAGACCGTGGTGCCGTCGGCGAAGGTCCCGGTCAGCACGCGCGCCAGCGACAGCTTGCCGCCATGCGCGGTGTGGAAGGTCTTGGCCACGAACGCGCAAGACGGCGCCTTGTCGACCCCGAGCCGCTTAACTGTGCTTTGGACAAAAGGGGTTTCGTGCCTCAGCGCCTTGAGCAGGCGCAAAATGCCGTTGCCGTTCTCGGCCGAACCCAGCAGCACCGGGCAGATCAGCCCGTCGCTGAACTCCTTGGACAGATCGTCGAATACCTTGTCGCGCGGCGGCGGCACGTCTTCTAGCAATTGCTCCATCAGCTCGTCGTCGTAATCGGCGAGCTTTTCCAGCATGGAGAAGCGCGCTTCCTTCTCGCGCTCGGCCAGCGTATCCGGAATCGCCATCACCTCGCTCGCCGCGTGCTCGCGATAGACGAAGGCGCGCTCGAGCGCCAAATCGATAAAGCCGGTGACGATGTCGTTCTCCCAGATCGGGATCTGGCGCAGCACCAGCGGCTTGGTCGAAGCCGGCTGGAGCATCGGCACGATGTCGCGCACTCGCGCCTCGGCCTTGTCGATCTTGTTGATGAACAAAAAATGCGGGATGCCGCGATCTTCAAGCTGCTTGAGGATCAATTGCAGCGCCGGGACCTTCTTCTCGTCGGATTCGCACACCACCACCGCGGCGTCGCAGGCGGTGAGCGCGTTGGCGGCGTCGGCCTGAAATTCGATCGAGCCGGGACAATCGAGGAAGGTGAAGCTATCGCCGAGGAACTCGACGGTGGCGGCGTTGAGCTCGACGCTCATGCCGTGATGGCGGGCCTCCTCGGAGGAATCGCCCACCGTATTGCCGCCGGCGGTTGAGCCCTGCCTGGTGACGCCGCCGGTGCGCGCCAGAATGGCCTCGAGAAGCGTGGTTTTTCCGCTGAGATAGGGGCCAACCAGTGCGATGCAGCGGTCGCTGCGGGCTGGCTGGCCCTGCGCTTGGCCCATGGACTCCTCCCTTAGCGGTTATCAGCCGCTCGGGAAGGCTCCTGACGCACCCACCCGCGCAAGCCTTAATGACACCATCGTGTCAAGAGGAACGGCCTCTGGCAAGAGGCCCGATTCGGGACACCGTCGCGATCGAACACGATGCCTTCGCCACGCGCAAAGAGCCGGCGTCGCCGTTTAGTCCAAGGCACGTTCTGGCCGAGCAGATAGAATTTGCCCGACTGATAGGAAGAGATCGCAAGGCCGATCTTGTTGGCGCCGAGGAACCCGGAGAGCCCCGGCGACATCGAATAGGTGACCTTCTCCGGCGCCGGCTTCCCGGCCAAGTCCGCCAGGGTCGCCTCGCTCTCCGGAGCGGCAGCCGGGTCCGGCTTTTCTTCGCTCAAGACGGGTGACGCGTCGCCGTCGCGCGGGGCCAATGAAGTTTCTCCGCTGGGCTTGCGCTTCACTCTAGCAGCCTCCCCGCGCCGGCACGACCGCCCTTAGCATGCCTCGTCTGGCTGTTCTGGTGCGGTTCCTATGCCATTATGCCGGCAATTGGCCGGAGGAGTTTCCATGCGTCTGCTTTGCGCCGTTGTTCTGGCGGCTGTTGTTTCGCTGCTGCTGCCAAATGGCGGCGGCGGATCTGCCCAGGCCAAGATCGTCTGCGGCACGTTCGACGGAAAGTTCAGTTGCAGAAACGCTCCCGGAGCAGTGGAGCATGGGAAAAATGCCGTCCCCGGGGCCAGAGTCCCCAACCCGGACGATGAACCTCCCCAGGACACGATGGGCGGCGCCGAGCCAGGCACCTCCGGCATGGATGGCAGTCAAGGCCCGGCGCCCGATGCGACCGCCTGCCAGCACGGCATGGTCGGTACGCCACCCGACAACTGCCGCTGCCCAAAGAATTCAGAATTATTGGGCGGCAATTGCGTGCATTACACCGCGTCCGCCTGCAGCAACGGGCTGGCCGCCGACGCCCTTCCCCAAGCCTGCCGTGGCGTCGAGGAGAAGGTCTCCTGCACGCTCCGCCCGGACGGCCTGAAGGACTGCTGCTGCGTGACCTACGACAAGTTCTAGGGCCGGCCACCGGCCGTCGGCAGGTTAAGCCGCGTCGTCCTTGCGGTGCTCGGGGTAGAGCGTCACCAGAGCGTTCGGCGTCGCCGGCGCCACGCCCCGCTCGGTGATGAAGCCGGTGATCAGCCGCGCCGGCGTAACATCGAAACCATAATTGGCCGCGCGTGTCCCTTGCGGCGCGATCTCGACACTGGCGACGCTGCCGTCCGGCAGGCGCCCGGTCATGCGCGTGACCTCGTCACCACCCCGCTCCTCGATGGGAATGGCGCTGCCGTCCATCAGGCTCCAATCGATGGTCGTCCCCGGCAACGCCACGAGGAACGGGACGCCATTGTCGCGCGCGGCGAGCGCCTTCAGATAGGTGCCGATCTTGTTGGCGACGTCGCCGTTAGCCGTGGTGCGGTCGGTCCCGACGATGCAGAGATCGACCAGCTTCTTCTGCATCAGATGTCCGCCGGCATTGTCGGCAATGAGCGTGTGCGGCACGCCATGCGCGCCGAGCTCGAACGCGGTGAGCGAAGCACCCTGATTGCGCGGCCTGGTCTCGTCCACCCACACATGGACTTTGATGCCTTCGTCGTGAGCGCGGTAGATCGGGGCGAGCGCGGTGCCCCAATCGACGCAAGCGAGCCAGCCGGCATTGCAATGAGTGAGGATGTTGACCGTCTCGCCGCCCTTCTTGTCGGCGTGCGAGCGGATGATGCCGAGCCCGTGCTCGCCGATCTTGCGGTTGGTCTCGACATCCTCGTCGCAGATCTCGGCCGCGCGGGCGAACGCCACGGCAACGCGCTTGTCACGCGGCTGGTTGCGCACGGCCTTTTGCATCTCGTCCAGCGCCCAGCGGAGATTGATGGCGGTGGGCCGGGCGGCGGCGAGAATCGCGCAAGCCCGGTCCAGCGCCTCGTCGGAGGCGTCGTTGCGAAGCGCGAGCGCCACGCCATAAGCGGCGGTCGCCCCGATCAGCGGCGCGCCACGCACCTGCATGGTGGAGATGGCTTTGGCCGCACCCTCGAGGTCACGCAGCGTCACGGTCTCGAACACATGCGGCAGCTTGGTCTGGTCGATGATCTCGACCGTTTGGCCGTCCGGGTTGAGCCAGATGGTGCGGTAAGGCTTGCCGTCGATATTCATGGCGGTGCCATAGCACAGCCGCCTGATGAATGAGAGTCCTTGCCGCGCCGTGCGGTTCGTAGGCGGCGCGCTCCACGCCGCTCGGCCGCCCTTTGGCCGAGAGCCATTTGCCGAATCCAGACGGCGAAAGCGGGCGCGAGATCAGATAACCCTGGATCTCGTCACAGCCCGACTTGGCCAGAAACTCATAGGCTTCCTGCGTTTCCACGCCTTCGGCCACCACCCGGTAATTGAGCTCATGCGACATCGTGATCATGGCCCGGACCAGCTTCTGGTCTCGCTCCCGCTCGAGCCCACCCATGAAGGAGCGGTCGATCTTTATGACATCGGCAGGGATGTTCTGGAGGTAGGCGAAGCTGCTGTAGCCGGTGCCGAAATCGTCGATGGCGCAGGTCACGCCCACGGCCCTGATGTCGATGAGTTGCTCAAGCACACGGGCACGGTGACGGATCAGCGCGCCTTCGGTGAACTCCAGCTCGACCGTGCGCGGCGACACCCCATGACGGTCCAGCGCCTCGCGGAGACGCCAGGCGAAATCCTCTTCCTCGAGATTCGCGGCAAAGACGTTGATCGAGATGCCAAACTCGAACCCTGCCGATTTCCAGGCCGCCGCCTGGGCAAGCGCAGTTTCCAGCACCCACTCGGTGACGGGGCGCGCCAGGGCGGTCTGCTCGACCAGGGGGATGAACTCGCCCGGGCTGATGTCGCCGAGGCTCGGATGGTCCCAGCGCAACAAGGCTTCGGCGCTCACGCACGAGCCGGTCTTTACGTCGATGCGAGGCTGGTAGACCAGACTGAACTGGTCTTGCGCCGCGAGCGCTTCACGGATGCCGATCAGTAGGCTGAACCGGCGCTGGTGCTCTTCGTCCTTCAGAGGCGAGTGAAGTTCAACGCCGAGTTCAGCCTCGCGCGCGTCCAGCGCCGCACCATAGGCCTTGCGCAGCACGTCGAGCGCCGTCGTCTCTCCAAGGCGGAACGGCGCGATGCCCATAGTCGCATCGATGGCGACCGGAACGCCGCTGGATTCGACAAAGCCTCTCAGGCTCGATTGGATCATGCCCAAGGATCGGTGCAGAGCGCGCTCATCAGGCTCATTCAGCACCGTGGCAAAGTCGGTCTTGCCGACGTGATAGAGCACTCTGCCAGGGCTGATAAACGGCTGGATCGCGGTCTTGGCAACCCTAATCAGATCGTCCACGAAGAACGGCCCGAGCACGCGCTGGGCTTCCGCCAATTGCCGCCGGTCAGCGAGATCGATCAGCACGGCGATGCGATCTTCCCCGGGATGGTCCCGGGCGAGATCCTCCAAATCTTCGATGAGCTGGTTCCGATTGGGCAGGCCGCTCACCGGATCGATGCGTCCGAAGGCATGCCGCAGCTCGATCTGCGCCATCACCATGGCCGCAAGATCCTTCAGCGCGGTCAGCTCCTCCTCGGTCACCGTCCTCGGCGCGGGACCGAGGAGGAGCTGAGCCCGAACCCCTCGCGGGTAACCAGAGGAGCGCCGGCGTAGAAGCGCATCCCGGCCTTAGCCAAGTCGCTGTCCCGATAGAGGTCCTCCTTCAAGATGTCCTGGAGAACGACGACGTCGCGGGTGCTCGCGACCTGCGCGCATGGCGCCTTGTGGCGGGGAAGCTGGAGTTCATCCACGCCGACGCGCGACTTGAACCACTGCCGATCCTTGTCGGTAGCGAGATGGCAGAGATCGGCAGGTTGAACAGGCGGCTCGCCATGCGTGTGATACGATCGAATGCTTCGCTCGGTGGCGTGTCCAGGAGACGGAGCCCCCGCAAGGCGCGCAACCGGTCTTCCTCGCATTGGGCAGGCATAGACCACCCCGTGGATCATCGACTCGCGCCGCGGTTGCGCTACGGATGGGAGGCAATCGTAATTGCCGAAGCTGAAGAACAGCTTGCGGGTTTGTCCGAAATAGTACCGAGTTTGGTAATCTCTGAGACACCGTCCTCAGGAGAGCGACGGTATCGCTGGCCCTAATCCCCCTCGAAGGACATGAGCGCGTGGCACTCGACGCCGAGCTTGGCGAGCCGCGCCGAGCCGCCGAGTTCGGGCAGGTCGATCACAAAGGCCGCGCCCACCACATCGGCCTTGAGCTTCCGCAACAGCTTGACCGCGGCCTCCGCGGTGCCGCCGGTGGCGATCAGATCGTCGACCAGCAAAACCGGCTCTCCGGAGCTGACGGCGTCCTCGTGCATTTCGATGACATCGATGCCGTATTCGAGCTCGTATTCCTGGCCGATGGCCTTCGCCGGCAATTTACCCTTCTTGCGGATTGGCACGAAGCCGCAGCGCAAGCGGTCGGCAACCGCGCCGCCCAGAATAAAGCCGCGTGCCTCGACGCCGGCCACCGACTGCACCCGGCGATCCATGAACGGGCGGGCCAGTTGCTCGACGCAGGCCCTGAACCCGTTGGCGTGGCCGAGCAGCGTGGTGATGTCGCGGAACATGATGCCCGGCTTGGGATAGTCGGGTATCGTGCGCACGAGGTCCTTGAGATCGAAATCGGTGCTCAAATTCATCCAGGATCTCCGCAATGGCTCGAACAGCCGGGGCAACCGCTCGAGCCTATAGTCGAACCGCAAGCGGCTGGCTAGTCGGCGGGCCGCTCAATCTGAAGGGGCAATCCTATGGCCGACGGCTCGAACCTCGTCACCATTCGCGACATCGACGTTCCGTTCTTCCGCATCGTCACGATCCTGATCAAATGGTCGATCGCCGCGATACCGGCGGCGATCATCGTCGCCATCGTATACGCCGTGATCTTTGCCATCGTCGGCGGGGTTACGGTCGGCATTCTCGATTTCATCGGCGTCTCGACGCCGGAACTGCCGGCGCCGCCTTCCCCGTAGACGGGAGCGGCGCCTCAAGGGGCTGGAATTCTCCAGCCGGAGACCACACCATGAACGTCATCGATCGAAATCTCTCGGTTCAAGCAGGCCACGCCAAGGCGAAGCGGGAGGCCCGGCGTAAAAGTCGGACAAAGATCATTCTTGGCGTGGCGGCCGTCTTGATCGTCACCGCAGCGCTCTGTGATCTGGGTGTTCACGCTGTGCGGCGATTGCGGCGCGCCCACGGCGCTTCCTCTACCGCCGGCCTGACCTCACGTCAGCCGTTGAGCACGCGGCCAGCCACCGCGTCGAGCTTCTTCAGCAGCGCGGGGTCGCGCGCTTCCGGCGCCGTGATGATCGCGGTGTCGAGCGCCCGGTCCGAACCGATCGGACAGGGCTCGTGCAGCCTTGGAAAGTCGCGCGCGAGTCGCGCCACCAGCCGCGCGGCCTTCTCGGCATTGGCCATCAGCACCTTGATGATGTCCTGCACAGTCACCGCGTCATGGTCGGGGTGCCAGCAGTCGAAATCGGTGACCATGGCGACCGTCGCGTAACAGAGCTCGGCCTCGCGGGCGAGCTTGGCCTCGGGCAGATTGGTCATGCCGATCACCGAATAGCCGAGGCCCTTATAGGTCAGGCTTTCCGCCAGCGTCGAGAATTGCGGTCCCTCTATGCAGATATAGGTGCCCTCGCGGGCGAACGAGATACCCTCGGCCTCCGCCGCCTGGGCGAGGTGAATACGCAAGCGCGGGCTGACCGGGTGCGCCATCGACACATGCGCCACGCAACCGGTGCCGAAGAACGAGGTTGCCCGGTTATGGGTGCGATCGACGAACTGATCGACCAGCACGAATGTGCCGGGCGGCAGATCCTCTTTGAACGAGCCGCAAGCCGACAGCGAGATGAGGTCGGTGACCCCTGCCCGCTTGAGCACGTCGATATTGGCGCGGTAATTGATGTCGGTGGGCGACAGCCGGTGGCCCTTGTCATGGCGGGACAGAAACACGATAGGCAGGCCGTCGATGTCGCCGATCCGAAGCTGCGCCGACGGCTCGCCCCAGGGGCCGTCGATGCGCGTCTCGCGTACATTTTGCAGCCCCGGCAGGTCGTAGAGACCTGAGCCGCCGATGATCCCCAGCACTGCTTTGGTCATGATCCCCTCACGCCACCGTCACTCCCCGATATTGATGTAAAACACGGCATAGACCCAATGGCCATGATGCTCATCGTCAGTCTTGAAGTCCGGAGCGCGCGTGTTGAGCATCCAGATCGGGCCCTGCTGCCCAAGCCCCAGGGGCACGCCGTCGGCCGAAAGCGCGAGGATCCAGTCTGACGACTTGATGTCGTCCGGGTCGAGCCAGCCGGTATAGCCATTGAGCGCGACGAAGGTGGTTCTGACTTGCGCGGCCTCGATGTAGCCGAGCACCTCTCTGAGCAGCGGCCCGGAAAAGGTGACGGGCTTCTCGAACTCGTTGGTCTGGACCGTGACCGTGCCCTGCGGCAGCGCCAGCAGCGTGGCCCGATCGAAGGCGAAGGCGTTTTTGAACTCGGCCTTCTGCAGCGCCAGCAGACTGTCGCGCTTGGCATCGAACGGGCCGCGATTGGTGTGCCCGATCAGCCCGCTGACGGTGAGCACGACCATGTCGCCCGGCGGCTGAGCCTCGTCGCCGGCAAAGGCGGGCGACAGGCCCAATGCAAGAGTGAGAGCAAGCAGAGCGCGCTTCATGGCTGCTCCTTATACCTTATCGGACGAGCAAGCCCCTAGGCCGCGCGAGTCGGTTTGCGATGATGGAGATCGGCCCATACCGCGCGCTTGGCGAGATACATGATCACCAGGAACACGATAAGGAAGATCATCACCCGCGTGCCGGTCTTGTGGCGCTCCTCGAGCTTCGGCTCTGCCGCCCACATCAGATAGGCCGAGACGTCCCTGGCATAATTGTCGAGCGTGGGCTTAGTGCCGTCGGTATAGGGGACGACGCCGTCGCTCAGCGGCGGCGGCATGGCGATCTGATGGCCGGGAAAGGCCGTGTTGTAATACATGCCCGGCGCGACCTCGAACCCGGGCGGCGCCTTATGGTAGCCGGTGAGCAGCGCGTAGACATAGTCGGGGCCGCCTTCCCGCGCCTTGGCCATCACCGAAAGATCGGGCGGCAGCGCGCCGTTATTGGCGACGCGCGCCAATTGATCGTTGGCGAAGGGCGAGCGGAAGCGGTCCGATGGCCGGGCCGGCCGCTGGAACATTTCGCCCTTGTCGTTCGGCCCGTCGGCCACCTGAACCTGGGAGGAGAGCACCTCGACGGCTTTGGGCGAGAATTGGGGGCCGCCCGGCTCGCCGAGATTGCGGTAATACATCAGCCGCATCGAATGGCAGTTCGCGCAGACTTCCTTGTAGACCTGGAAGCCGCGCTGGAGTTGGGCGTTGTCGAACGTGCCGAAGGGCGGGGTGAAGCTCCAGCCTTGGTGGGCGATCTCCGGGGCATGATTGCTGTTGGCCCGCGCGCTGGACGCGTCCTCGGCAACAGCGGCCACAGGCGCGAACGGAAGCGCGAACGCCAGGGCAAACAACACCAACGAGGGCTTCATCAGCTGACCTCCGCCGGGGTGCGCCGGTGCACCGCCTGAGGCGGCGCCGCCTCCTCCGGTCCCAGCACGGACTCGGTAATGCTGCCCGGCAGCCTGCGCGGCCGCTCGATCAAGCCCACCACCGGCATGATCAGCAGGAAGAACGCGAAATAGTACCCGGTGAAGACGCGTCCCAAGACGAGGTACCACCCCTCCGGCTGCTGCGAGCCGAGATAGCCGAGCGCCAGACAGGTCACCACGAACGCCCAGAAGAACCATTTGTAGATCGGGCGGTAGCTGGTCGATCGCACCTTGGAGGTGTCGAGCCATGGCACGAAGAACAGGATGCTGATCGAGCCGAGCAGCCCGATCACGCCGAACAGCTTGTTCGGGATCGCGCGCAAGATCGCGTAGAACGGCAGGAAATACCATTCCGGCACGATATGCGGCGGGGTCTGGAGCGGATTGGCCGGAACGTAATTGTCCGGGTGGCCGAGGAAGTTCGGCGCATAGAACACCATCGCCGCAAACACCAATACGAAGGCCAGCAGCGCGAAGCCGTCCTTGATCGTGTAATAAGGATGGAACGGCACGGTGTCCTTGGGCGATTTCACGTCGATGCCGGTGGGATTGTTGTTGCCCGGAATATGCAGCGCCCAGACGTGCAAGACCACGACCCCGGCGATCACGAACGGGAACAAATAATGCAGCGAGTAGAGCCGGTTCAGGGTGGGTCCGCCGACCGCGAAGCCGCCCCAGATCCATTGCACCAGCTTGGTGCCGAGCCCCGGGATCACCGCATCGAGCGATGAGAAAAGATTGGTGATCACGGTCACCGCCCAGAAGCTCATCTGCCCCCACACCAACGAGTACCCCATGAAAGCGGTGGCGATCATCAACAGCAGAATCAGCACGCCGAGAATCCACAACACCTCGCGCGGCGCCTTGTAGGACCCATAATAGAGGCCGCGGAAGGTGTGGATATAGACGGCGACGAAGAACATCGAGGCGCCGACCGCATGCGAGTAGCGCAGCAGCCACCCCCAATTCACGTCGCGCATGATGGTCTCGACCGACTCGAAGGCCCCAGCCTCGGTCGGCACATAGTGCATGGCCAGCACCACGCCGGTGGCGATCTGGGCCGCCAGCATGAAGGTAAGGATGCCGCCGAAGGTCCACCAATAATTGAGATTGCGCGGCGTGGGAAAAGCCAGGAATTGATCATGCATCCCTCTCGGCACGGGGAGCCGCGTGTCGATCCAGCGCGCGATGCCGCTGCTAGGCTGATAGGTGGAAGAATGCGCCATGCTCGCCCCTAGCCGATCTTGAGCTTGGTGTCGGATTCAAACGCGTAAGGCGGGATCGCCAGATTCTGCGGCGCCGGTCCTTTGCGGATGCGCCCCGCCGTGTCGTATTGCGATCCGTGGCAGGGACAGAACCAACCGCCATATTCGCCCTTGTAATCGCCGACTGCCTGGCCCTTCGGAATGCAGCCGAGATGGGTGCAGATGCCGATCATCACCAGCCACGGCTCGCGATCCTTGGCGGCGCGGTTGTCGTCGGTGGCCGTCGCGGTCTCGGGCAGATTGGCGTTGCGCGCGAGCGGATCGGGCAAATCGTCGAGCGGGGTGTCCTTCGCCTCGTCGATTTCCTTGTCGGTGCGGTGGCGGATGAAGATCGGCTTGCCGCGCCACATCACCGTGATCGCCTGGCCCGTCTCGACATGGGAGATGTCGATCTCGGTGGTGGCCATCGACAGCGTCGACTGATCCGGATTCATCTGGTCGAGCAGCGGCCACAGCGCCGCCGCCCCGCCGATGGCGGCAAAGCCGCCGGCGGCGATCAGAATGACATCGCGCCGCGTCGGCTCGTCGTCGTCCGTCAGGTTAGGATTCAGGGGAGTATCGTGGGTGGCCACGGGCCAGAAGCTCCTGGATCAATTGAGATGAAAACTAAGGCTCCAAGCGAAACGCGCATGTCAAACAAAGATGAGCGCGAAGCAAAAAGCTCCGGCCCTCGGCCTCCAGCGATGCCGAACCCGACGCGCCTTGGGGTTTGCCTCTCCTTCGTGCCGTGAATCGGCCTTCTTTGATGCTGTTTTCTTGCATCAGGGCTTATGGTTGTCCAGTGCCCGCAACTTGGGCAAATTGGCGCACGACGCCCTATAGCCAGATGATGGCGGTAAGCGCGTTGATCACGATCAATGCCGTGCGCCTTTAGGCAGTGCCATTGATCTTGCAGCGCGCGGTAAGGCCGAGGACGATGGACCAGTCAGCACTGTCGGAGACCTTCAGCCCCGCGCGGAAAGAACGTGCCCGCCTGTGGTTCGAGCATTTGCGCGACGAGATCTGCGCCGCGCTCGAGGCGATCGAGGACGACGCCGCCGGACTGCCGGGGCCGGACGGCAAAGGCGCCGCCCGTTTCGTGAAGACCCCTTGGACTCGCGCCGAGACAGACGGCAGCGACGGCGGCGGCGGCGTCATGGCATTGCTGAGCGGCGGCCTCGTATTCGAGAAAGTGGGCTGCCACGTCTCGACCGTGCACGGCACCTTCGCCCCTGAATTCGCCAAGCAGATCCCCGGCGCCGATCAGGACCCACGCTTCTGGGCGAGCGGCATCTCGTTCATCGCCCATCCGGTCAACCCCAACGTGCCGGCCGCTCATATGAACACACGCCTGGTGGTGACCTCGAAGGGCTGGTTCGGCGGCGGCGCCGATCTCACCCCCGTGCTGATGCGCCGCCGCACGCAAGAGGACCAAGACTCGCGCGACTTCCACGCGGCGATGAAGGCCGCCTGCGACGGCGAGCCATCGGCCGACTACGGCCGCTTCAAGGCCTGGTGCGACGAGTATTTCTACCTGCCCCATCGCGGCGAGATGCGCGGTATCGGCGGCATTTTTTACGACTATGTCGACACCGGCGACTGGAAGGCCGATTTCGACTTCACCCAGAAGGTCGGCCGCGCCTTTCTTGCCATTTATCCCGAGCTCGTCCGCCGCAACATGACGACGCCCTGGACCGAAGAGGACCGCGACGAGCAGCTGGTCCGGCGCGGGCGCTATGTCGAGTTCAACCTGCTCTACGACCGCGGCACCCTGTTCGGCCTGAAGACCGGCGGCAATGTCGAGTCGATCCTGTCCTCCATGCCGCCTCTGGTGCGCTGGCCTTAGGCCTACCCCCGCACCCCGGCATACATCAGCGGCGGCGCCCGCAGAGCCGGCGCTGGGGCCAAGATCAGTGCCCCAATCCGGGTCTGGATCGCCGGGGCGTCATAGGCCAGCCGGGCCATCAGAATGGCCAGGGCCGTGAGTAGCAGCACCACCGCGATCTTCCACATGTTGCGAGCCTCCGAGTTACCCCTTCGACGCGCTTCGGCGTCTTCAGGTTCAAAGCTCTAGGCTCTCGCGGCTGAACCCACCCTGAGGTTTCCGTTCATCTGGCGTTTAGATTTCGACAGAGTTTGTGATGGCCCCGAGGCCACTTCGGGCTTGCCAAACAAGGCGCTATGACCCATGCTTGTGGTACCGGGCGCCCAAGGCTTTGGGCGCGGACTTGGACGACGGCAAGTGACTATCGCGCCTCAAAAGAGCACGACCCTTTCCTGAAATCTCAAGACGCCGAAGGACCACCCTTTGGGGGGCCCATGGCCCGTTTGTGTGAAACTTCTACGGGAAAGGAATTCCCCCATGGCTCGTGTTAACGGCACAGTGAAATTCTTCAATCACGCGCGCGGCTTCGGCTTCATTCAGCCGGAGGACGGCGGCAAGGACGTCTTCGTACACGCCTCCGCTCTCGAGCGCAGCGGCGTGCCGGCCCTCAACGAGGGCGACAAGGTCTCCTTCGAGATCGAGGACGATCGCCGCGGCCGCGGCAAGCAGGCCGCCAACGTCCAGCTCGCCTAACCAAGCGCGCAAGCCAACTGATTGAGACCGCCGGGCCTTGGCCCGGCGGTTTTTTATTGCCCAGTTTCCGTTGCCCAGATTGCGCCGCAATCCCTTAACCGGCGATTCATTCTGGCGGCTCTATTTTGCCTAAAATCGGGTGCTTTACTTCGATCATCCCATCCCAGGGGAAACCTCCCGCCCGCTTAGGGGTACTTCGCGGGCATGGCGCTAACGAATGCGGAAAAGACAATGACCAATCCAACCCTGAAAGCGGTCGCCGCCGCGGCGCTGATCGGCTTAAGCGCGCTTACCCTCCCGGCTCCGGCCGAGGCCGGCCGCTATTATTACGGTCACGGCGGCAGCGGCTGGGGCGCGGGCCTGCTCGGCTTCGGCATCGGCGCCATCGTCGGCAGCGCACTGACGCCACGCGAGGTCTATGTGGAACCGGGCTATGACTACGAGCCGGCCTATTACGGCGGTCCCGCCGCTTACGGTCCCCCGCCCTGGACGCCGGCGTGGTACACCTACTGCGCCCAGCGCTACCGCAGCTTCAACGCCCGCACCGGCTACTTCACCGGCTATGACGGCCTGCCCTATTTCTGTCAGTAGCTGACGCGGGACTGCGAGTCACGAGCCTGCCGGACCCGGCCGCGTGCCGGGCGGCAGGCTTTGTTATGCCGCAAGCCGTTGCCCAATTTGAACGCGGTCGTCCGGTAACGTACCAACGCGGCACGAGCCTGCAACCTCCTCGCACCAATGAATTTTTGACGTCCCCTTTACCCTGCGGCAACGCGCGCCGTATCATGGTCCAATTGCGTCTTGAACGGGGCGGCGACGCATAGCAAAATTGAATCGTTCCGGGATGAGTCCAATAAGGCGCCGGTCCGCGTTTGGACCGGGCAACCGTCGGCCGTGGGGACTGCAGAAGGACTCTTCGACTATGAGCTTTGCTACCGCCGTCGGCCCAGATATCGACAATCCGCGCGACGCACCGAATGTCCCCGCCGACCGCCAGGCATTGACCTTGGTCAAGCCCTATCAAGGCATGGTGGCCTGGCCCACCGTGCTTCTGGCGCTCGGCATCGTTGCCGCCTTCGCGCTGGTCGTTACCTTGGCGACCATGCGGATCATTCCGCTCTGGCTCGGGCTGATCCTCAACACGCTCATCCTCTACGCCGACCAGACGCCGCTGCACGAGGCCTGTCACGGCAATATCGCCGGCAAGGACTCGCGCTATCTGTGGATCAATCATCTCGTCGGCTATGTCTGCGGCACGTTGCTGCTGCATGAGTACAAAGCCTTCCGCTACATGCATCTCGCCCATCATCGCGACACCAACAATCCCGAGATCGATCCCGATCACTGGGTGGCCGTCGAGAACCCGTTCTTGGTCTTGTGGCGCTGCCTCACCATCGTGTTCTGGTATCAGCGTTATTTCTGGAGGCACATCGCCTTCCATGCCCACATCCCCGGCATGCGTCCGCTGACGCTGCACATCGTGGCGCTGCACGCGCTCTACTACGGCGCCGCGCTATGGCTGTCGGTGATCGGCTATTGGCGCGAAGTGCTGATGCTGTGGATTTTCCCGCACATCCTCGCTTCGGCGCTCATCATCTATTTCTTCGCCTATCTCACCCACAAGCCGCACGAGGTGCATGAGCGCTATCGCGACACCAATGTGTTCTGGGTGAAGGGCAAGATTATCGGGCCGATGGTGAACTGGCTCTATCTGTTCCAGAACTTCCACCTGATCCATCATCTGTTCCCGCGGGTGCCGTTCTATAATTATCTCAAGGCATTCCGCTCGCTGAAGCCGGTGCTCGACCGCGAGCAGGCCCACATCTACGAGTTTGGGCATGCCGAGCCCGAGCCCGCCTTCGACGGGCGCGGTCAAGCGACCCAGTAAGCGCTCAGGAACTCGGCTCGAAGGTCAAATCGGCGGGCGAGATCAGCACCGAGAATTGTTGGCACCAGATCACCACACTCGGGAACTTGGTGAGGTCGACGCCAAGGGGAATCGGATATTTCTGGCTGCCCTTGAACGCACGCAGCCGGCCGAGATCCACGAACATGGTGCTGGTTACCTCGTCGGCGGAGCGGATGTCTGCCTTGGGCACGAGATAGACGTGGAAGTCGGGGCCCGGCCCGACCTCGAAATCCTCATCGAGAAACACGGTCCCGGGATAGACGCTGACGCCGCCTTTGCCGTAATGGATCGGATCATTCGGGTTGGCCTGAATGAAGCTGCCCTTGGCAACCAGCTTGCTCGATTCTTGCTGGGTAAGCCGGTCCATGGCTTCTGGCGGCGGGAAGATGAACGGGAACAGGAAGAAGCCGAGCGCCACGCCGAAGGCTGCGCCGAGCACCCCGCCGAGCAGAAAGACCGTCAGCCACCGCCACATATTGTACTCTCCTGAATTGCTGATGGCAGCTTGCCATGGGAGTGCGGCGATGGCGACCCCCGGCACCCCGCGTCGTTCTTCGCGAAATAGACGTGGTGGAACGCCGCCGACTTTGTACATTGGCTGAGGAGACAAGCCGATGAAGGACGCCGCCACGATCCGCACCACCTGCCCTCGGGATTGCTACGACGCGTGTGGCATGCTGGTGAAGATTGCGGCGGACGGGACCATCAACGTGGTCGGCGATCCTGAACACAATGTCAGCCGCGGCGCGTTGTGCGGCAAATGTTCCATTGGCTACAACGGAGTCTGGCGCGATCCAGCCATGCGCTTGACGCGACCGTTGAAGCGGGTTGGACCCAAGGGCACCGGCCGGTTCGAGCCGACCAGCTGGGACCAGGCGCTCGGCGATATCGCCAACCGCCTCAACACCATCCGCGACCGCGATGGCGCTCAGGCGATCTTGCAGACTCATTACACCGGGACCTGCTCCCTGATCGCCGGGACCTTTCCCTTGCGGTTTTTCAACCGCATCGGCGCGACCGAAATCGACCCCGATACAGTGTGCAACAAGGCAGGCCACGTGGCGCTGCAATTGATGTACGGAGAATCGACGCGCGGCTTCGACCCGCGCACCATCGGCGGCTCGAACTGCGTGATGATCTGGGGCGCCAATCCGTCGACCTCCGCACCGCATATCCACCAATATTGGCTTGCCGAGACGCCGGCTTCCAAGATCGTCATTGATCCCATTCGCCACGAGACGGCGGCGGCGGCCGACCTGCATTTGCAGCTCTACCCGGGCACCGACGGGGCCCTCGCTTTTGCCATGCTGCATGCCATAGAGGCGGCCGGTCGCATCGACCGGGCCTTCCTTGCCGCGCACGCGCTCGGGTGGGACGAGATCGAAAGTCAGTTGGCTGCGTGCACGCCGGCATGGGGCGAAGCCATCACCGGCGTGCCCGCTCGCTTGATCGAACAGGCCGCGCTCCTCTACGCGGCAGGACCATCGCTGCTATGGATGGGCCAAGGTTTCCAGCGCCAGTCGTTCGGCGGCAATGCGATGCGCGCGGTCGGGTTGTTGCCCGCTGCCACCGGCAATCTCGGCAAATACGGGGCCGGTTTCCTCTATCTCAATGGCTGGGACACGCGCGGCGTCGATGCCGGTTATCTGACCGCCGCTCACCTCAAACCGAAGTCGGCGCAAACCATCAGCCATATGGACCTGGCGAGCCGGCTCGAAGCGCCAGAGACCAAAGCCATCGTCACCTGGAACAACAACATCGCCGTGTCGAGCCCCGAGCAGCGGCGCCTGCGGCGCGCGCTCGAGCGCGACGACCTGCTGCAAGTCACCCTCGACCTGTTCCAGACCGAAACCGCCAACTACGCCGACTATGTGCTGCCGGCGGCGAGCTTTCTCGAATTCGACGACGTGGTGATGTCCTATTTCAACGCCAGCATCTCGGCGCAGGTGAAGGCGCTTCCGCCCCTTGGCGAGGCGCTGTCCAACCAAGACATTTTCAGGCGTCTGGCGGCAGCCATGGGATTGACCGATCCGGAATTGTTCGAGACCGACGCCGGCATGATCGCCACGCTGCTTGACCAGGCAAAGCCCGGCCTCACCTTCGAGACGCTGGCCGAAACCGGCACGATCGAATATCCGGCCGAGCCGGTCGTGCAATTCGAGCGCCACAACTATCGCACGCCGTCGGGCAAGATCGAGTTGACCGGCAGCGCCTTTGTCGACTCTGGATTGCCGCACGCGCCGTTCGCTTCGGCCGAGGCGCGGCCGGTCGACGGCGAGCTGCGTTTGCTCTCGCCGGCGTCGAAATGGCTGATGAACAGCAGCTTCGGCAACGACCCCAAGATCCTGAAGCAGCTCGGCGAGGATGAGGCGTTCGTGCATCCCGATGAGGCGCGCTCGCGCGGCATCGTGCCTGGTGCCCGCGTGACCATCGGCAATCCAACCGGCGCGATTACGCTGCGGCTATGCGTTTCCGCCGATGTGCCGCGAGGCGTCATCCTGGCCCATAAGAGTCGCTGGACGGCCAACGGTGCCGGCAACAACGTCAATGCTCTCAACCCCGGCGACAAGGCGGATCTCGCCGAGAGCTGCGCGGTGCACAGCATCAACGTGTCGGTCGTCGCTGCCTGAATGCCGGCAACGGCCGCCTAGTGCAGTCTTAGCTCGCCCTCGACGAAGCTGAACTCGGCCGGCGCGATCAGCCGCCGATGGGCCACGCGCACACGGTACAGCGCGCCATCGAGATTACGCGCCCAAAAGTCCAGAAAGTCGGTGAGCTTAGGGAAGCGCGGCGCGAGGTCGTAATCCTGCCAGATATAGCTTTGCAACAGCTTTGGATGATCGGGAAAGCGATAGAGAATCTCCGCGGTGGTGAGCGAGAAGCCCGCGATCTGGTGAGCGAACCCATTGTCCATGGCCCAGTCCCCTGACGATCAGTCTTTTTCGAGTCTCTAACTCTAAATCGGCGCACCCGGTCGCGACAAGCGAATTTCCCGAATTGAATCAATCATTTGGCAGCAAACGTCGAGGATTGCTAGCGGTGTTGGCACTCACCCCTTGAAAGTGCTAAAAGGCGAATCCACATATCGAGCGGGGCCTGTACCGCTGCGCCCGGCCCATCAAACATCATTTGCCCGGAGGAGAAGCCAAGATGAAGTTTCGTCCATTGCATGATCGCGTCGTCGTACGCCGGATCGAGGAAAACGACCGGACCAAGGGTGGAATTATCATTCCCGATACCGCCAAGGAGAAGCCGCAGCAGGGCGAGATCGTCGCTGTCGGCCCCGGCGCGCCCGATGAGAAGGGTCATGTCCAGCCCCTCGACGTGAAGGCCGGCGACCGCGTGCTGTTTGGCAAATGGTCCGGCACCGAGGTCAAGATCGACGGCGAGGACCTTCTCATCATGAAGGAGAGCGACATTCTCGGCGTGCTCGAAGGCACCGAGGCCAAGAAGAAGAAAGCCGCGTAGCCGATTTCGTCATTCGGCGAGCGGCTGCCGTAAGCGGCGCTCCCAGGATGACCCGCATTCCCCCCTGCCCTTCGAGGTTCGCACGACAAGCGAGATCCTCAGGGTGACGACCAGATTGGAGTTCAGAACATGTCTGCCAAAGAAGTAAAATTCGGCCAAGACGCCCGCGAGCGCATGCTGCACGGCGTCGACATTTTGGCCAACGCGGTCAAGGTGACGCTCGGCCCCAAGGGCCGCAACGTCGTGCTCGAGAAATCGTTCGGTGCGCCGCGCATCACCAAGGACGGTGTGACGGTCGCCAAGGAGATCGAGCTCGAGGATAAGTTCGAGAATATGGGCGCGCAGATGGTGCGCGAGGTCGCCTCGCGGACCTCCGACACCGCCGGCGACGGCACCACCACGGCGACCTTGCTGGCGCAAGCCATCGTCAAGGAAGGCGCCAAATCGGTAGCCGCTGGCTCAAACCCCATGGACCTCAAGCGCGGCGTCGATCTCGCCGTCAATGCCGTCATCGCCGAGCTCAAGTCCAAGGCCAAGAAGGTCACCTCCAGCGAGGAGATCGCTCAGGTCGGCACCATCTCGGCCAATGGCGACAAGGAAATCGGCGAGATGATCGCCAAGGCCATGCAGAAGGTCGGTAATGAGGGCGTGATCACCGTCGAGGAGGCCAAGGCGCTCGAAACCGAACTCGAGGTGGTCGAAGGCATGCAGTTCGACCGCGGCTACATCTCTCCATATTTCATCACCGACGCCGACAAGATGCGCGTCGAGCTGGAGAGCCCCTACATTCTCATTTACGAAAAGAAGCTCTCAAACCTGCAAACCATGCTGCCCTTGCTCGAAACCGTCGTGCAGTCCGGCAAGCCGCTCTTGGTGATTGCCGAGGACGTCGAGGGCGAGGCGCTGGCCACGCTGGTGGTCAACAAGCTGCGCGGCGGATTGAAAGTCGCCGCCGTCAAAGCTCCCGGCTTCGGCGACCGCCGCAAGGCCATGCTGCAGGACATCGCTGTCTTGACCGGCGGCCAGGTGATCTCTGAGGATCTCGGCATCAAGCTCGAGAATGTCGCGCTCGACATGCTCGGCCGCGCCAAGAAGGTGGCCATCACCAAGGACGACACCACCATTGTCAGCGGCGCCGGCAAGAAGACCGATATCGAGGCGCGTGTCGCCCAGATCCGCCAGCAGATCGAGGACACCACCTCCGACTACGATAAGGAGAAGCTGCAGGAGCGGCTGGCTAAGCTCTCCGGCGGCGTCGCCGTGATCAAGGTCGGCGGCTCGACCGAGATCGAGGTGAAGGAGCGCAAGGATCGCGTCGACGATGCGTTGAACGCGACCCGCGCGGCCGTCGAAGAAGGCATTCTGCCCGGCGGCGGCGTGGCTCTGATCCGCAGCCAGAAGGTGCTCGACCGGCTGAACACCGCCAATGAGGACCAGAAGGTCGGCGTTAACATCGTGCGCCGCGCGCTTCAGGCGCCGGCCCGCCAGATCGCCGAGAATGCCGGCGAGGATGGCGCCGTGGTGGTCGGCAAGATCACCGACAAGGACACCTATGCCTACGGCTTTAACGCGGCGACCGGCGAATATGGCGATCTCGTCAAGCAGGGCGTGATCGACCCCGCCAAGGTGGTGCGCAACGCTCTCCAGGGCGCCGCATCGGTGGCCGGCCTGCTCATCACCACCGAGGCGATGGTGGCCGAGAAGCCGAAGAAGAAGGCGCCGGCCATGCCTCAAGGTGGCATGGGCGACATGGACTTCTAGGGTTCCGTTGCGTCAGTAGCGTCGGTCTTGTTGCGTCGGTACGCGCCAGTTGCGTGAAGTGTTAGCGTACCTGCGTATCTGTACCCCCTGCGTATTGAGCCGCGCCCCCCTAGGGCGCGGCTCTTTCTTTTACCGGCGCGGTTAGGCAGTCTGCGTCGGTGCCAAGAGACAAAGCATCGGGGCGCATCCGCGTCGGGATTGGCGGCTGGACCTATCCACCGTGGCGCGGCGTGTTTTATCCTAAGGGCCTGAAACAGGCCGATGAGCTTGCTTACGCCGCGAACCATCTCACCTCGATCGAGATCAACGCCACCCATTACCGGCTGCAAAATCCCAACAGCTTCCGCAAATGGGCCACTTCGGTCCCCGATGGCTTCGTCTTTTCGGTCAAGGGCCCGCGTTCGTCACCCAGCAAAAACTGCTCGCCGAGACCGGTGGCTTCATCCAGCGCTTCTTCGAGTCAGGCCTGGCCGAGCTAGGGCCGAAGCTCGGGCCGGTGCTGTGGCAATTCGCACCGTTCAAGCAATTCGACGCGGCCGATTTCGCCAAATTCCTCGACCATCTGCCGCGCGAGCTTGAAGGTCGGAAGCTCAACCACGTGGTGGAAGCGCGCCACGCGAGTTTCCGCGATCCCGCCTTCATCAAATTCCTGCGCGAGCGAGGCGTCACCGCCTCGTTCACCGACGCCGAGGCTTGGCCGAACATCGCCGATCTCACCGGCGACGTGGTCTATGCGCGCCTGCAACGGGGCGACGATGCGCTCGAGGCGGCCTATCCGCCCAAGGAACTCGACGCCTGGGCCGAGCGCGCGAAAATTTGGGCGACAGGCAGCATTCCCGCCGACCTGACGACTGTCGACCCCGCTCATCGCCCCGAGGCCAAATCGCGCGACGTGTTCATCTACTTCATTCACGAGGGAAAGCTCAGAGCCCCGGCCGCGGCAACCGCGCTAATCGAGCGAGTCGGCGAGCGTTAAGGGCCTGCGAGCTGTTTAGCTCTGGCGAGCAGTTCGTCACGCGACAGGGCGAAGCCGCTCGCGATCCATTCGGCCTCCAGCCGGCGCAGGATGACGCCGATCTCGGGACCTTTCGGCGGCCCGAGCGCCATGATGTCATGCCCGCGTAAAGGGAACTCCGGCGCCTGCCAACGATGCGCAAGCTGCAGCGCCTGCGACAGACGCGGATCCTGCGGCGACACGCCGGCATCTGCGGCGGCGAGCAAAATATGGCTCTCATAGGTGCAAGGCCCGAGCCGGTAGAGCGCCCGCTTGGCCGCCGCCTCATCGCCAAGCTCCGCCGCTTCATGGTCTTCGGCGCCGAGCGCGAGCACCGCCTGCTCGGCATTGGACAGCCGCAGGCACGCCGCAAGCCGCTCGGCGTCCTCCGGCACGAACACGGCGAGCGCGGCAAGCCGGAGCGCCGCATCGGGCGCGAGCCCGAGCGCCTCTTCGGCGGCGACGAGTCGGGCAAAGCGCATCAGGCGCGGCGCACCGCCGAGCAGTTGCGTCAGCAAGCCGTAATCGAACAGCGCCTCCACCGCCCGCATCGCCTGAGGAGCCACGAGCAATTTGCGCAACTCTCCCGCGATCCGCTCCGCCGAGAGTTGATCCAGTCCGGCGCGCAGCCGCACGCACGCGGCAAGCCCCTCGGCATCGAGTGGGCCTTTGCCGTAATAGGCGTTGAAGCGGAAGAACCGCAGGATGCGCAGATAATCCTCTTTGATGCGCGCCTCCGCGTCGCCGATGAAGCGCACCCGGCCCGCGACCACATCGGCGTAGCCGCCGAGCGGGTCGAACAAAGCCCCATCGCTGCCGGCATAGAGCGCGTTGAGGGTGAAGTCGCGGCGCCGCGCGTCCTCCTCCCAATCCTGCGTGAAAGCGATGGTCGCGTGCCGGCCAAAGGTCTTGACGTCGCGCCGGAGCGTGGTCACCTCGAAGGGAACGCCGTCGGCGACCACCGTGACCGTGCCGTGCTCGATGCCGGTCGGCACAGCCTTGAGGCCGGCCTGGCGCGCCAGCGCCATCACCTGCTCCGGGAGCGCGGTGGTGGCCAGATCGATCTCGGTCACCTTCAGCCCGAGCAACGTATTGCGTACCGCCCCGCCGACCGCGCGCGTCTCGACGCCGGGCGCCGCGAGCGCGGCGAACACGCGCCCCGTTTCGGGGCGCTTCAGCCACTCAGCGTCCTTGAGCGACGGAGGCGCGGATGAACGCGTTAGCGCGTGCTCGGGCATGGATGCGCAGCCGCTAGTCGATCTCGCCAGGCTTGACGACGCCATTTTCGAATGTCGGCGGATGGTAAACCCCACCGGGCGGACCGCCGGAGAATTGGATCAGCGTCGCCATGGTGACGAACAGAAGCCCGCATCCCGCGGCCAGCAGCCAGAAGATCGGTGCGCCCTGCCACAGGCTCGCCGGCGCCACGCCTCTCACCGAGATCATGTAGACCCCGTAGATCAGAAAGGGCAGCGAGAACAGTAAGATGTCGATCAGCGCGATGCGCAACATCGAGGGGCAGACCTCTTGGCGGGAGAATGTGCCCGCACCATAGCGGCGCGCGCTTCACAAAGCGAGGGGCGCGGCGCCGCCTCACGCGCCGCTTCCTTCGGCGGCGGGAAACCGAAAGAATGCGCCATCGCTCCAGACGCCTGGTGCGTCGGAACCGGGCTGCTCGACCGCCAACCCCGCCAGTTCGTAATAAACCGGGCGGGCCAGCCGCGCTCTCAAGCCGTCCCGGATGAGAATGAACGGGGTGAAGCTCCCCTCCGGGCCAGCCTCGAAGCCGAGCGGATGCTCAGAGCCGGCCGTCACCACATCGTCCACATTGCTGCGGAAGGAGAGACTCTGGCTGTCGCCGCGTCCCTCGCGCCGCATCTCCACCGCGACGAACGGCATGGCCTCTACCTCGATCGGCACTTTCTCCACCGGCGTCACCAGATAATAGCGCCCATCGTCCTCGCGGCGCAGCACCGTGGCGAACAGCTTGACCAGCCCCATCCTGCCGATCGGGCTGCCCTGGTAATACCAGGTCCCGTCATGGCCGATTCTGAGGCCGATATCCCCGCAAAGATTAAGCTTTGGCAATCCTGCCGAAGGCCGTTTGCCGGGGGGCTTTTCCGGTGCTACCACAGCGTCTCTTTTGTTTTGGTCAGGCATCTCTATATCGCTTCTGACCGCAACTTTGGCCTCGCCCGCGAGCACTCGCGCCAGGAGCCCGGACCCAACAAGATTGTGACCGAATTGCCGCCCAAAGTGTTTCTAACCTCCGAGGCCTTTGGCCCTATAGTTCCCTACCATCAGGATCGAGCCAAACTGAAGCCATGACAACACTTGCCCAAACCGAAGCCCAGCTCGTCGATCGTATCGAGGAGGTTGGCCACAAGATCACGAAAGTCCGCGACACCACCGCCTCCGTCATTTTCGGCCAGGAGCGCGTCATCGACCTGGCGCTGATCACGGTGCTGTCGGGCGGCCATGCGCTGCTGATCGGCGTGCCGGGCCTCGCCAAGACCAGCCTGGTCGAAACCCTTGGCACCGTGCTTGGGCTCGAGAACAAACGCATCCAGTTCACCCCCGACCTGATGCCGTCCGACATCGTCGGCTCCGAAGTGCTGGAGGAAAGCGACGGCGGCCGGCGCGGGTTTCGTTTCGTCAAGGGCCCGATCTTCACTCAACTGCTCATGGCCGACGAGATCAACCGCGCCAGCCCCAAGACCCAGTCGGCGCTGCTCCAGGCCATGCAGGAGCATCATGTCACCGTCGCCGGTACTCGCCACGACGTGCCGCGTCCGTTCCACGTGCTGGCCACCCAGAACCCGCTCGAGCAGGAAGGAACCTATCCCCTGCCCGAGGCCCAGCTCGACCGCTTCCTGTTGCAGATCGACGTCTCCTATCCTGACGCCGCCGCCGAGCGCCGCATGCTGTTCGCCACCACCGGCGTCGAGGAGCGCTCGCTCAAGACCATTCTCTCCGCCGACGAGTTGATGGTAGCGCAGCGCCTGGTGCGCCAATTGCCGGTCGGCGATCAGGTGGTCGATGCGATTCTGAAGTTGGTGCGGTCGGCCCGTCCCGGTACCGGCATCGATCAGGAGCTTGACGACATGATCGCTTGGGGCCCCGGTCCCCGCGCCAGCCAGGCGCTGATGCTTGCCGTGCGCGCCAAGGCCCTGATCGAAGGCCGGCTTGCCCCCTCCGTCGACGATGTCATCGAGCTTGCCGAGCCCGTGCTCAAGCACCGCATGGCGCTCACCTTCGCCGCCCGCGCCGAAGGTGTCGACATGAGTGACATGGTGGCGAGGCTGGTCGAGCCGCTGGGGTGACCTGAGCTTGGCCGCCGCGCGTGAGAAAACACTTCAGCCCTTCTTGGGCGAGGAAGCCGAGGCCCACGGGTTGGCGGCCCGCATGCCTGCGCTTTTGATCGAGTCGCAGCGCGTCGCACACACCGTCGCCCACGGCACCCATGGCCGCCGCCGCGCCGGACCCGGCGAAACCTTCTGGCAGTTCCGTCATTTCGATCACAACGATGCCCGCACCGGCATCGACTGGCGCCGCTCTGCCAGCTCCGACCATCTGTTCGTACGCGAACGCGAATGGGAGGCCGCCCATACCGTCTGGTTGTGGGTCGACGTCTCGGCCTCGATGCGGTTCCGCTCCACGCTGGCCAAGGTCACCAAGGAAAGCCGGGCCGTGGTTCTGTCGCTGGCGCTCGCCGAATTGCTCGCGCGCGGCGGTGAGCGCGTCGGGCTGTTCGGCCGCCCGCCTTTCACCGGGCGCGCCGCCGCGCGCCGCGTTGCCGAGGTTATGATGGGCGATACCAGCGAGGCGAGCCTCCCGCCCAACGCCAAGCTGAGCCGCTTCTCCGAATGCCTCCTGTTCAGCGACTTCCTTGAGCCGGTGGCCGACATGGCCGAGCGGTTCGAGGAGATCGCGGCGCAAGGCGTGCGCGGCCATCTCATTCAAGTGCTCGATCCCGCCGAGGAGAGGCTCCCTTACGCCGGCCGGACCGAGTTCGCCTCGAGCGAAGGCCGGGACCGAGTGATTGCCGGCCGCGCCGAGACCTTGCGCGAGCGCTACCAGGAACGGCTCAAGCGCCACCGCACCGATCTCATCGAGGTGACGCGGCGGCTCGGCTGGTCGTTCCTCGTGCATCACACCGACCGGCCGCCCGAGGAGGCGGTGCTGGCGATCCATACCCGCCTCGCCGGGCTCGAGCGTGATTACCGCTATCGCACGCCCCGGCAACTCGCCGGCGGTGAGAAAGCGGCGGGTCAGCAGCCATGATGACCATCGGCGCGATCGGCTTTCTTCAGCCTTGGGTGCTGGCGGCGCTGGCGGCGCTCCCCGCCATCTGGTGGCTGTTGCGGCTCACGCCGCCGACGCCGCAGCTGGTGGTGTTCCCGCCGACGCGGCTGCTGAAGGACCTCAAGACCACCGAGGAGACGCCGGCCCACAGCCCGTGGTGGCTGACGCTGTTGCGCATGCTGCTCGCCGCTCTGATCATCCTCGCGCTGGCGCGGCCGGTGCTCAATCCCGAGCGGCAGAGCTTCGCCGGCTCCGGACCCCTAATCCTGGTCGTCGACAATGGCTGGGCGCCGGCGGCGCATTGGGCCGAGCGGCGCGAAGCGATCGAGGCGGCAATCGACCGCGCCGCGCGCGACGGCCGCACCGTCGTGCTGGCCCCGACCGCGCCGGGCCAGCCGGTCAGCGAAACTCTGAGCCCCGATCAGGCGCGCGAACGCATCGGCGGCCTCACCCCCGAGCCCTACGCTCCGGACCGCGCCGCGCTTGCCGCGGTGCTGGAGAAGGAACTCGGCGGCAAGACTGATTACAGTGTGCTGTGGTTGTCTGACGGGCTCGATTATGGCGGCGCACAGGCCTTTGCCGCCAGCCTCGCCAAGCTTGCCGGCGCGAGCGGCAGTCTCGCCGTGCTGCGTCCCGACAAGAATGACGCCGCACTTGCCCTAGGGCAGGCATCGGGCGAAGGCGGCGAGCTCGCCGCCCGTGTTCTGTCCGGCGCCGAAGGCCCGCGCTCGGGCGTGGTCAAGGCGCTGACCGGGCGTGGTGAGCCGCTGGGCGAAGCGCCTTACGCGATCGGCGATAGCGCCCGCGAAGCCACCGCCCATTTCGAACTCCCGCTTGAGATCCGCAATCAGGTGGCCCGCATCGAGATCGCCGGCGAGCGGTCGGCCGGCGCCGTTTATCTGCTGGATGCCCGCTCGCAATGGCATCGCGTCGGCATCGTGTCGGGCGAGTCGCGCGAAGACGCGCAGCCGCTGCTGTCACCGCTTTATTATGTGCAGCGCGCGCTGTCGCCTTACGCCGACGTGATCGCGCCGAGCGAGGGCAACGTCGCCAACGCCATCCACGAGCTGGTCCAGCAGAAGGTCTCGACCATCGTGCTGGCCGATATCGGCAAGCTGGTCGCCGGCACGCAGGAAGAGCTCGAAGCCTGGCTTAAGTCGGGCGGCGTGCTTATCCGCTTCGCCGGCCCGCGGCTCGAGCAAGGCGGCGACGAGCTGCTGCCGGTGGCGCTGCGGCGCGGCGGCCGCTCGCTCGGCGGCTCGCTGTCGTGGAGCACGCCCCAGCCACTGGCCCCATTCGAAGAGAACAGCCCCTTCCGCGGCTTGACCATCCCCGACGATGTGAAGGTCACCCGCCAGGTTCTGGCCGACCCGACCGTGGCGAGCGATGCCGAAGTCTGGGCCACGCTGGCCGACGGCACGCCGCTGGTCACCGCCTCGAAGCAAGGCGAAGGCTTTATCGTGCTGTTCCACGTCACGGCGAACTCCGACTGGTCGAATCTGCCGCTGTCAGGGCTGTTCGTGGACATGCTGCGGCGTGTGGTGATGCTCGGTCCAAGCCGGGTCGGGATCGACACCGGCGGAGATGCCGCCATCGAAGCCTCCCCTGCCGCTCAGCAGAGCGCCTCCTCCGGCGCGCTGCCGCCGCTCCAGATCCTTGACGGCTACGGCCAGCTGATCCCGCCGACGCTGCGCGCCGCGCCCTTGGCTGCGGACAAGCTCGACAGCACCCTGCCCGGTCCCGATCACCCGCCCGGCTATTACGGTCCGTCCGGCACCGCCCGCGCCTTCAACCTCATCACCGCCAAGACCGTGCTCAACCCCATCGGCACGATCGAGGCCTCCAGCGTCGTGAGCGGCTACATCCTGAAGAAGCCCATGGCGCTCGAGCCCTGGCTCTACCTCGCGGCCATTGCGCTGTTCGTCACCGACATTCTTGCCATGCTGCTGCTGAGCGGCGGGTTCCGCTTCCGCCGCCGGGCGGTTGCGGCTGGCGTCGTCATTTTGGTAGCGGCGGCGCTGCTGCCCTCGGCCCAGCCGGCCGACGCGCAAGAGGCCGCGGCCACTGCCGCGCCCGGCGCCGAGGATTTTGCCTTGAAGGCCGCTTTGCGCACGCGCCTCGCTTATGTCGTCACCGGCGATCCCGAAATAGACCGCACCAGCGAGGAAGGCTTGTCAGGGCTCAGCAAGGTGCTGCGCGCGCGCACCGCGCTCGAGCCGGCCGACCCCATGGCGGTCGATATCGACAAGGACGAGCTCGCCTTCTTCCCGCTCCTGTATTGGCCGGTGCGCGAGGACGCGAGCCCGCTCTCCGACGCCACGCTGGCCAAGGTCGATGCCTTCATGAAGCAAGGCGGCCTGATCGTGTTCGACACGCGCGATCACGAAACCAGCCTGTCCGACAACGGTGCGCAGGGCAAGGCGCTGAACCGCCTGATCGGCCAGCTCGACATTCCGCCGCTCGAGCCGGTGCCCGAAAGCCACGTCCTGACCAAGTCGTTCTATCTGATGCGGACGTTTCCCGGCCGCTGGGATGGCGGCCAGCTGTGGGTCGAGGCCGAGCCCGTCGACGAAACCGAGCGCAGCGAGCGCTCCCGCCGCACCGACGGGGTCAGCTCGATCGTGATCACCTCCAACGACCTGGCCGGCGCCTGGGCGCTCGACGACGCCAACCGGCCGATCTATCCGACCGTGCCCGGCGGCGAAGTGCAGCGCGAGATGGCGTTCCGCGCCGGCGTCAACATCGTGATGTACGCCCTCACCGGAAACTACAAGGCCGACCAGGTGCACGTCCCTGCCCTGCTCGAGAGCCTGGGACAATGACGCCATGAACTGGTCCATCGAGTTCATGCCGTTCGTACCCTGGTCCGTCCTGTGGGCGCTCGCCGCTTTGGGCGCCGTGCTGCTCGCGCTGCTGTTCTGGCGCTCGAGCCGCGGTGCGATCTTCCGGCTGCTGAGCTATGCGCTGTTGCTGCTTGCTATCGCCAATCCCCAACTCAAGCAGGAGGACCGCGAGCCGCTCAGCGATGTCGTCGCCGTGGTGCTCGATGATAGCCAGAGCCAAACGATCGCCGGCCGTACCGCGCGAACCGACGAGATCCGCAAGCAATTGGAGGAGCGGCTCAAGGCCTTCCCCAATCTCGATGTGCGCTGGGTACATTCCACCTCGACCTCGGCTGACAGCGAGCGCGACGGCACCATGCTGTTCAGCGATCTCGCCCAAGCCCTGGCCGACGTGCCGCCTGACCGGCTCGCCGGCGTGATCATGGTCACCGACGGCGAGGTGCACGACGTTCCCGCCTCGGCTGCCGGGCTCGGCTTCGATGCGCCGGTTCAAGCGCTTCTGACCGGCAAGCCCGGCGAGTTCGACCGCAGGCTGCAAGTGCTGAGCGCGCCCCGCTTCGGCATCGTCGGCAGCGCCCAGGACATCGAAGTCAAAGTCACCGATACTACGACGGCGCACAGCGCCGAACCGGTCCAGCTCACCATCACCCATCAGGGTCAGCCGCCGATCATGCGTAACGTCAGGGTCGGCGAGACGGTCGAGATCCCGGTCAATATCGCTCACGCCGGCGCCAATATTGTCGAGATCGAGGCCCAGGTGGCGCCAGGCGAACTCACCACCGTCAACAATCGGGCCGTGCTTACGGTCGAGGGCGTGCGCGAGAATCTGCGCGTGCTGCTGGTGTCCGGCGAGCCGCATGCCGGTGAGCGCACCTGGCGCAACATGCTGAAATCGGATGCCTCGGTCGACTTGGTCCACTTCACCATTCTCAGGCCGCCGGAGAAGCAGGACGGCACGCCGATCAATCAGCTTTCGCTGATCGCCTTTCCGACCCGCGAGCTGTTCCAGGAGAAGCTCGATCAATTCGACCTGATTATCTTCGACCGCTACCAGCGGCGCGGCGTGCTTCCCTTGCTCTATCTCGAGAATGTCGCCCGCTACGTGGAAAAAGGCGGCGCAGTGCTGGTCTCGGCCGGCGACGATTATGCCTCGCCGCTCAGCCTCTACCGCACGCCGCTCGGCCAGATCCTTCCCGCCGTGCCCTCGGGCCGCGTGGTCGAGGAGCCGTTCAAACCGAAGCTCACCGAGCTCGGCGAGAAGCACCCCGTGACCAGCGATCTGCCCGGCGCGGCCGGCGAAGAGCCGTCCTGGGGCCGCTGGTTCCGCGTGGTCGAAGCCGATCCGCGCGACGCGGAAGTGCTGATGAAAGGCGCGCAAGACAAGCCGCTTCTGGTCATCGGCCAGCGCGGCCAGGGCCGGGTGGCGCTGCTCCTGTCCGACCATGCTTGGCTATGGGCGCGCGGCTATGAAGGCGGCGGCCCCTATACCGACCTGCTGCGCCGCCTCGCCCATTGGCTGATGAAAGAGCCCGACCTCGAGGAAGAGACCCTCAAGGCCACCAGCAAGGGCCAGACGCTCTCCATCGAACGGCGCTCGGTCAAGGACGAGGTCGATCCGGTCACGATAACCGCGCCCTCCGGCAAAGAGGAAACCATCACCCTGGATAAGGGCGATCGGGGTCTGTGGCGCAAGGCCATGACCGCAACCGAGCAGGGCGTGTATCGCATCGCCTCGGGGACCCTCGCCAGCGTGGTCACGGTCGGCAACGCCAATGCCCGCGAACTCTCCGCCGTCACCGCCAGCGACGCGGCGCTCGCGCCCCTGCTCGACCAGACCGGCGGCGGCAGCTTCTGGCTCGGACGCAACGATGCCGAAGCCGCCAAGCTGCCCCGGCTGGTGATGCTGCGCGGCGGCCAGGTCATGCATGGCGACGACTGGCTCGGGCTGCACGAGCGCGACGCCTATCACGTCAAAGGCGTGCGCCTGTTCCCGCTGTTCACCGGGTTCCTAGCGCTCGGCCTCCTGCTCGGCTTCCTGGCCGCGACCTGGTTCCGCGAAGGCCATTAGCCCTTCACCACGCCAGCCGCGGCGTTGAGCGCGCCGGGGATGAGTTCGACGGCCAAGAGTCGCGCCGGATCGACCGGCCCCGGCAGAAGGATTTGCCCAGCCGGCACCGGCTGAAACCCGAACCGGCCGTAATAGGGCACGTCGCCCACCAGCAGCACCAGCGCGAAGCCCTCGTCCCGCGCCCGCGCCAAGCCCTCCCCCACCAGCGCCTTGCCATAGCCTTGGCCCTTCACCGCCGGATCGACCACCAGCGGCCCAAGCAGCGCCGCCCCCTCGCTGCCGCCGATGCGGATCGCGGTGAAGCGGATGCCGCCCACCAATCTCTGATCGAGTAACCCGCACAGGCACAGCGCCTTGACCGGCGGGATGCCCTCGCGCACGCGATAGGCGCTGCGGGTGAAGCGGCCCGGCCCGAACGCCTCGGCCGAGAGTTGCGATAGGGCCGGCGCGTCGCCATCGGTTTCGAGGCGAATGTCAAAGCGTGAGAGAGACATGGGGTCGAGGATCCGAGACAGGGTGATCGGGAGGACTCCCTCCACCGCAACACGGTCCCATGCGATTTAGCAAGAGGCGCAGGCGGCGAGGGGCTAGGCGGTTCGCGCGCTGCGCGCGCGCCCTCGTCGTCGCGACAGTCCGTTGAGATCGATCCTGGTCCACATGGCGGCGCTGCATTATCACGGACCGGCATCGCGGTCCAGCATCACCGAGATTTTCCGCCGTTACGCCGTGTCCGGATTGACCAAAATCAGGCACGGTCATCGGGTGTTTATCGCTTCTTCCCATATCTTTGAATCTGCTACAACTTATGGGCTGGCGAGGAGGGGCGGTTGAGCCGCGCCCCTTTGTGAGGTATGCGGGGGGCAACGATGGCGGACACAGCGCGACTGCTCGTTCTTTATCATTCGTCCTATGGGCACACCGAGACCCTGGCCTATGCCGTGGCTCACGGCGCGCGCGCGGTTGAGGGCGTGCATGTCACCGTCAAGCGTGTGCCTGAACTCATGCCCGAAGGGGTCATGGCCTCCGCCGGCATGAAGGTCGACCAGCCCGCTCCGCTCGCCGACCCGCAGGAACTCGCCGAGTATGACGGCATCATTTTCGGCACGCCGACCCGGTTCGGCAATATGACCTCGCAGATGCGGAACTTCCTCGATCAGACCGGGCCGCTGTGGGTCGGCGGCGCACTGATCGGCAAGGTCGGCAGTGTTTTCACCTCGACCTCGACCGGCGGCGGCAACGAGACCACCATCGTGTCGTTCCACTTTACCCTGCTCCATCACGGCATGGTCGTGGTCGGGCTGCCCTACTCCGCGCCCGACCTGCCCGACATCAGCGAGGTCAAAGGCGGGTCGCCCTACGGCGCCGGCACCATCGCCGCGCCCGACGGCTCGCGCCTGCCGTCGCAGAAGGAGCTCAACTTGGCGAGCTTCCAGGGCCACCACGTGGCCAAGATCACCAAGAAGCTCGCCGCCGGCGATTAAGCGCATCACCACAGCGGATTGATCGGCGCCTGGTCGAAGATCTCGGCCAGCCGCGCGCGCGTGCCGGGATCGGTACGCTCGGGCAGCGCACCCAGCGCGAACATGCCCGTCTCGGCGATCTCGCCGCGCTTGCGGTAATCCTCGCGGCGCTGCCAGTGGCGCACCACGAACAGGGCGATATGGTCGCCGGGAAAGCTGGCGAAATTGGAAAACATGCCGTGCAGCACCGGCGGGGCGGTCAGCGTCACGCCCACCTCCTCTTCGAGCTCGCGGCCAAGCGCGGTCTCGAGGGTCTCGCCCCATTCGACCCCGCCGCCGGGGAACCACCAGCCCGGCCGGTAGCTATGCCGCACCAGCAGCACCCGTCCCTCGCCGTCGATGACCGCGCCCTGGGCGCCGAGCGTCATGCCGCGCCGCAAGCGCCAGAACGGCCGCAGCACGGAGTTGACGACCCGGGCCAAGGTGGCGTTGCCGCGCACCTTCTGGTTCAGTCTTTGCTTCCTCGCCTCATCACTCATGGCCGAACTCTACATTATCCTTCTGCCTTTCGAAGAATGGCCGAAGCCCCATCCTCTCTTCGTCATCGCCGGGCTTACGCGAAGCGTCAGAGCCTGCCCTCGGGCTTGACCCGAGGGTCCCCGCGATCCAATCGGGCCGACCAGGAAAACCACGCTGAAACCGTTCCAGCACCCTATTGGATGCCCGGAACAAGTCCGGGCATGACGAGCGGAGGCGATTGGCCAGCACAAAACTTCTCGTCGCCGCGAGGCGCGAGTGATGAGGGGGTGGCGCGCCGAAAGACGCAATCTTGTAGCTCGCGATCCGAAGATCGCGC
>JBBQXL010000020.1:0-37436 GCA_038209695.1 Hyphomicrobiales bacterium | reverse complement strand
ACCCGCTGCGCGGCGAGCTGGCTCCAGCCGCCCGGCGCGGCGCCCAGATCGACCACGATCATGCCGGGCCGGAGCAGAAGATGCTTGTCGTCGATCTCGGCGAGCTTGAACACCGCGCGGGAGCGATAGCCGCGGCGCTTGGCCTCATCCACGTAAGGGTCATTGAGCTGGCGTTGGAGCCAGCGGGTCGAGCCGATCTTGCGCCCCTTGGCGGTGCGGACCCTGACCGCGAGCTTGCGCGCGCCGCCCGAACCCTTCACGCCGTCGCCTTTGGTCGACCTTACCATTCGTTAATCACCCGATCCGCCCCCGGCCTTGACGCTCGGGGCCCCCTCGCCCCATGTGCGCCTTGTACGCCCTCTAACCCATGCCACATGCCCCGTTATTTCGTCACCCTCATCGTCGCCGTCGCGCTCTTCATGGAGACGATGGATTCGACGGTGATCGCGACCTCGTTGCCGGCCATCGCCGCCGATCTTCACCAAGACCCGATCGCGCTGAAGCTGGCGCTGACCTCATATCTGCTCTCGCTGGCCGTGTTTATTCCCTTAAGCGGCTGGATGGCCGACCGCTACGGCGCCAGCACCGTATTCCGCGCCGCCATCGTCGTGTTCACCCTGGGCTCAGCGACGTGCGGCTTCGCCCAAGGACTGCCTGATTTCATTCTATTCCGCATCATTCAGGGCATGGGCGGCGCCATGATGGTGCCGGTCGGCCGCCTGGTCATCCTGCGCACCGTGCCGAAGGCCGAACTCATCTCGGCGCTGGCTTGGCTCACCGTGCCGGCCCTAATGGGACCGGTGATCGGACCGCCGCTCGGCGGCTTCATCACCACCTTCATCTCCTGGCGCTGGATCTTCTGGATCAACATTCCGGTCGGCCTGCTCGGCATCGTTCTCGCCACCCGCTATATCGGCGACATCCGCGAGGAAGGCCTGCCGCCACTCGACATCAAAGGGTTCATTCTGTCCGGCATCGGGCTAGCCGGGCTTGCCTTCGGCATCACCACTATCGGCCAGGGGCTGTTCCCGCCTTGGGTCGTGGCCGCGCTGTTGGCGGCGGGCGTCATCGGCTGTTGGCTCTATGTGCGCCATGCCCGAGTGGCCAAGGCGCCGCTACTCGATCTCGACCTGCTCAAGGTCGATACCTTCTTTGCCAGCGTGGTCGGCGGCTTCGTCTATCGCATCGGCGTGGGCGCCATGCCGTTTCTCCTGCCGCTGTTCTTCCAGCTCGGCTTCGGCCTGAACGCGCTCCAATCGGGACTGTTGACCTTTGCCAGCGCGGTCGGCGCCATCGCCATGAAGACCACCGCCGCGCCGATCCTTCGCCGCTTCGGCTTCAAGCGCGTGCTGGTCACCAACGCGGTGGTGAGCAGTTGCTTCCTCGCTGCCATCGCGCTGTTCACCGCCGGTACGCCCCATGCAGTGGTGCTCGCCGTGCTGCTGGTCGGCGGATTCTTCAAGTCGCTCGAATTCACCAGCATCAACGCGATCGCCTATGCCGATATCGACACCAAGGCCATGAGCCGGGCGACGAGCTTCGCCAGCGTGGTGCAGCAATTGTCGCTCTCGGCCGGCGTCGCCTTCGGCGCGCTGGTGCTCGAAGTCGAGCGCATGGGACGGCCCGATGCGAGCGTGGTGGCGGCCGATTTCCCCTTGGCCTTTTTGCTGGTGGCTGCGATTGCGGCCAGCTCGGCGCTGATCTTCGCCACCTTGCCGAAGGAGGCCGGCTCCAGCCTGTCGGCGCGGGCCCGTCCGATCGCGGTCGAGCAGGAGGCTCCCGCCTCGCAGCTTTAGCGGCCGCGGCGCCCGCCGCTTTTGCCACGCGGCCTGCCCTCGGCCTGGTGGTAGGCGCGCCGGTCGTGGCCGTCCTCGGCCATCAGCGTGGCGAGAATGCCTTCGCGCAATCCCCGGTCGGCCACACGCAGGCGCTGGCACGGCCAGATTCGGAGCAACGCCTCGAGGATGGCGCAGCCCGCCAGCACCAGATCCGCGCGCTCATGCCCGATGCACGGCTGCGCCACGCGCTCGGCGTAGGTCATAGCGATCAAATCGTTGGAAACGGTGCGCACGTCGCGCTCGCTGAGCCAGCAGCCGTCGACCCTCGAGCGATCGTACATCGGCAGCTTGAGATGAATGCCGGAGATGGTGGTGACGGTGCCGGAGGTACCGAGGAAATGGGCGCGCTTGCTGGCGATCCGGGCGCCGAAGCGGTGCTCCTTCTCGAAGTCCCGGAGGCTCGCCATGACGTCGGCCACCATGGCCTCATAGCTCGCCGGCGTGACTTCGCGGCCGCCATGGCGCTCGGCCAGACTGACCACGCCGATCGGCAGCGAGGTCCAGGCGGCGATACAGGCCTGCACATCGAGCCGGTCATGCAGGGTGCGGCGCCACGGGCGGTCTAGCCGCGCCAGGTCGAGCCAGATCAGCTCGGAGCTGCCGCCTCCAATGTCGAACACCAGCGTGTAGTCGCAATTGCGGTCGATCAGCGAGGCGCAGCCCGACACCGCAAGCTTGGCCTCGGTCTCCTGGGTGACGATCTCGATCGACAGGCCGGTCTCGCGCCGCGTGCGCTCGATGAAGTCGTGGCTATTGGCGGCGATGCGGCAGGCCTCGGTGGCGATCAGCCGCGAGCGAGTCACCGCCCGGCGCCCCATCTTCTCGGCGCACACCTTGAGCGCTTCGATGGTGCGGCTCATGGCGACTTCGGACAGCCGGCCTGAAGTCAGCACGCCTTCGCCGAGACGGATGATGCGGGAAAACGCGTCGATGACGAGAAAGCCCCGGCGCGAGGGCTTGGCGATCAGCAATCTGCAATTATTGGTGCCGAGATCGAGAGCGCCATAAATTGGCGGCGCGGGCGCCGACACTGGCGCACTTGCGTCTTTGTTGCCCTGGGCTGCCACAAGGAGGCCCTCGGCCGGCGCGGTCGGACGCGCACGGGATGCAACTTGCGTCGGGCCGCCACCGCCCTCGCCGTCGCCGGTCTCGCTTCGCATGGTATTGGTGTCACGCGAAGCTATGGCAGCCGGGCGGGCATCGCCGCTCGGCCCATTCACGATGCTAACCTCTAACCCCCGGAACACGCCGTCACGGTCTCGCGCGCTCGGCGTCCGGTGCGTTGGTCTTATGTGACTAATCTATCAAGCTATTGTTCGAGGTAAAGCAGCTTATGCGGAGTCGGCCCGTGCTATGGCCTTGAGCGCGGCGTTCCAGCAATAGAGACTATACGCGCTTGCCGCTGCGGCCAGCGCAGCGCCCGTAGCTCAATGGATAGAGCACCAGACTTCGAATCTGGGGGTTGCACGTTCGAGCCGTGCCGGGCGCACCATTTCGATCGACTCCATGCTGCTGCGCCGGCCTAACGCCGAGTGCTATAATAGCACTGGCGATGGTTCGTTCGGGAGGAGCAGCCATGACACACGAAGCCTTTACGAATGAGCGGCGCGGCTTGCGGGCCAAGCTCGCGGACATCGGCGACGGCGCCAGGGACATGAGCCACGCCGCCGTGAAAGAGGCGCTGGCGTGGACCGCCTATCAATGGACCGTGCTCGCGCTGTTGACCGCGATCTTCGTTCTGGTCGCCTTGTCATATGGCGGCATCAGGACCGAGCTTGCCGCCCTAAAGCAGGAGCGCGCCCTCAACCAAACGAACCTCAACACCGAAAACGCCAAGCAGGTGTCGGACATGCAGGCGGCGCTCATGCAGGCGATGTCGGAGATGAAATCTGAAATTGAGAGCAGCATCGCCAAGATCGGCGCCAAGCTCGACGCCCGCAGCGCCGCGCCGAAGCCGGCTGCACCTGCGCCCAAGCCGGCAGCGAAGCCGAAGCCGCAATAGCAAGGCAGGGTTTGTTCGGCCCTAGCGCGACTTGCGCCGGCGGTCCCATAATTCGCCTTCGAGCACCCGGCTCACCCGCTCGCTGGGGGGGATGGTATCGATCTCATGCGCGAACGCCTCATATTCCAGCTGGGCCTCGCGGGACGCGATCTTTTGCATGAGGGCAGTTCGATATTCGAGCAGGCGCTTCCAGCCCCGCGCATCGCCGCCCCGCTGTGGGGCCGGAACGCCCGCAGCAAATAGCCGGCGCATGACGATCTGAGCCGCCTCGCCTTCCTCGGAACCGGCCTTGATCAGGAGATCGATCACGGCAGCACCCCGAGCCAGCAGAAGGTCGCTCGGCGGCTGTCGCTTGCGGCGATCGGCGACGCCCTCCCCTGACGCCTTCGCCATCGACTGGCGCAGGCGCTCTTCGAGATCGACCAGAGGCTGCAAGTCTTCCGGCGCAACCCCGTCCTCGGCGAGTTGAGAGACCACGCTGTGCAGGCACTTGGCGCCCAGGGCGACGACCTCGCCCTCGGTATGGCGCCCATGGGCCTGCCGCAGCGCTCTGAGCGCTGTCCCGATGCGGTCGATTGATGGCGTAAGGGTCGGCATGGCCTGGCGTAAGCGTTTGCTTGGATATTGAGCTGCTGCCATTCTAGCTAAACGCTAGCGAACAATTTAATAAGAGAGTCGTGCGACATCTTGCCCGGTAGAGTAAAGAGGTCACTACCTGCGGCCTGGACCGGCTCGACCCGGGGAGCCTTGCCAACCCTGCTGGGCAGCGGCTAGAACGGCAAAGTGTTGGCTGGCCGCGTCTTGCAAGCCTGAATTGCAACATCCACCTCTGCGCTGGTGGGGGATCGTCTAACGGTAGGACAGCGGACTCTGACTCCGCCAGTCTTGGTTCGAATCCAAGTCCCCCAGCCATTCCGCCTGTGCGGCCATTGGCCGAATTGTGCCCGCAAACGCCGCGCGCCATGACTTGCCGGCTGAAAAGATCGGGAGGACCCCATGCCGCGTTCCGTTCTCGCCCTCATTCTATGCTGCCTGACGCTGCAGGGCGCCGCAGCCGCCGCCGGCGGCGACGAGTTGTCTCGCTGCCTGGATCCATCCACCACGCTCAACGCCGGCGGCGATGTCAGCGACAAGGAACTGACTGCCGCTCAAAGCGCCTGCGCGCAGCTGATGCAATCCACCAAGGACTCAAAGATCCTCGCCAGGGTCAACGCGGCGGCCGAGACGCTCGCCAGCGAAGCGAAGCACCGTCAGTCCAAGCACTAGGCTTGGCCTCGAAGAAAGCCGGTCGGACCTATTAGACCGACCAGGGCCCAAGTCGATCGGCCGGGTCCCACATCATGCCGTGGGTGATCCGATGACCGAAGCGCCATTTGACCGGAAGCCACCGGCGCAGGGTCAATTCGATGCGTCGGACCGGCGTGGCGGCCACGGCGTGACCGTCGCTCGGCACGACCATCGCGCCCGACTGGCCGGCATGCTTCTCGAGCCATTTTGGTCCAGGCCCGCGCATATAATGCAGCTCGGGCCGATATCGATCTGATGCGTATCTCATGATTTTGCCCCTCAACGGCTCGATCTTGAGCCGGTCGTTGCCTCGAGGGTCGGCCCAAGGGCCTTGCGGACGCGTTTAAGCAGCCTCGTCGCACCGACTATTTCCCTCGGCTAGGTTAATCGGCCCTAGCCGGCCGGACGATTTCTGCACGACGTATCTGATGGAGAGGCGACCTACAGCAGCGGCAGCGAGTAGTTCACGATGGTGCGGAACTGGGTGAGGTCGTCGCTCGGTCCGGCATCGAGCTGGCGCAAATCGATATATTCGACTTCAACGCGAAGCCCTTGCAGCCGTCCGCGATGGGGCTCGTAAGACAGCCGGAGGTCGAGCTCCGACTGGTCGGGCTGGGGCGCTCCGGTCGAAGGGTCGACGATATCGGTTCCCCTGCCCCATCCCACATAGAATTTGAGGCCGTCGAGACCGAAATCGGCGAAGTCGTAAGAGAGGGCGGCGAGATAAGCCTGCTCGCCCGCTGAGTTGAATGACGTGACGATCATCGAAGTGAACGACGTGCTGAAGCCGAACGGCTTCTGGATATCGGCCCCGTCCCCCGTGCGCGACAGTCCTCCGGTCAGCACAAAGTTCCGATAGCTGGCGATCAGCCGCGCCGAGGCCTGATAGGTTTGGTAGGGGGCGCCGGCAATCAGGTCCGCTCCCACGCTGCGCTGGTCGAGATCGTTGAGGCTGATACGGAAGCTCCGCTGCCCCTCGCCGCCTCCGAACGGCAACAGATAGTCGATCTCGCCATAGGCCGTGTTCAGCGTGTCCTTGATCCAATAATTGGTGAGCCCGTAGTTCCACGCCTTGGTGCGCCGCCTCACGCCGGTGATGAGCACGCCCTCGTCTTCCTCCACGCCAAGCCCTTCGCTGAAGGGAATGAAGTCGGCCTGGTTGCGCGGCTTGTAGCGCCACAGATAGGACGCGATGTAATCGAGCGGCTGGTCCCGCGTCCGTTCGGGCAAGAGCACGATCCCTTCGAAGGTCAGGGGGATCATCCGGACGTCATAGGGGTTGATATAGGGCGTGCGCACGAGCTGCCGGCCAACGGTCAGCTCCTGATGCGCGAACTTCATCCGCGCGTTGATTTGGCCGAGCGTGGTGATTTGATCGCCGTCTTCAGTGAGATTGCTCGTGTCGCCTGCGTCGTCGTTCGCGTAAAGCGGTTGGCTCGTGTACAGCACGCTGCGGAGCTGGAGAAAGTCGGCGGCAAAGCCCGACTGATAGGTCAGATAGCCGCCGGTCGTCAGCGCCTTGGGTGTGACGTTGCCGAACGCGTCCTCGTCGAACCAGTAGGTCCGGCTGTTGGCTCTGAGGTCGGTGTCGCGGAAGAATGGCGCCTGACTCTGGCGCGACTGGCGCTGGGCCGCGAGCCGCGCCTCGCGCTCATCGAGATAGGGCCCCGGCCCCTTCAGATCCTCGCGCGGGTCGATCGGGCTCTCGAACCCCTCCCCGATCGGGCTATAGGCTTCCTTGGCATTCGAGGGAAGTGGATAGGGGGTCGGCGCCCCGTCGCCGCCGCCTCCCCCTTCAGCCAGCGAGCGGGTGCTAAGCCCAAGGCCAGAGGCGATGAGAGCAAGGATAAGCACGGGGTGGAAAGCGTGCCCCCGGGTCAGCCCAGCCATAGCCTCCGCCTCCCCCTGCGAAACGAGGTCTTCCCTGGCTCAGAAGGGTGAACCCTAGCCGATTCTAAGGTCCCCGCGTATTGGCCATAGCCTTGGCATAGGCTCCCGCTCGGCCCGCCACTTTGCTAGTGTCCGCCACGAAACCCTCCTCACCCTGCTTTAAGGTCGGTCCATGCTCAAACACACGCGCCGCCGGGCGCTCGGTCTTCTTCTTGGCGCCGCGGCGGCACTGCGTCTCCCGTCCCTCCCGCGCGCCCTCGCCGCCAACAAGGACTGCTTCGAGTCGAAGGCGTTCGGTGCGTGGAAGGCGCAAGCGACCAATGCTCAGGCCGGAGCGCGCATCAATGAGGTGACGTTCCTTGCCGCTTGTGACGATCTGCGCGTCGGGATTCAGGTCGCCGCCAGCTTCGACGCCAAGCTCGTGGTCTATGGCGATGCCGACACCGCGCCGTTGCCGAAGACATTCCTCATCAAGCCTGACAACCGCCTGATGGTCAGGGCCGAGGATGGCACGGTAGCGGTCGACGAGCCGCTCTGCGGCAATTGCACCGACATTTTCGACAACAAGGTGAGCATCGTGCTGCCGCTCGCCACCGCGCCGTTCTTCCGCGACGCCAAATCTTGCGAGATCGCCATCAAGCTCGCCGACAAGGACGAATGCGGCTTCAAGGTCGATTGCGTGACCTTGCGGTCGGCGCTGGCCTGGGCGTCGGAGCGCAAGGAGGCGCTGGCCGCGCTCGCCGGGGACCAGAAATGCACCCCGCCCGAGGGCTGCTTCATCACCACCGCCTGTTGCGAAGCGCTCGGGCTCGACGACGATTGCTTCGAGCTGCGCACGCTCAGGCGCTACCGCGACGACGTGCTGGCCAACAGGCCGGGCGGCGCCGGCATCATCGCCGATTATTATGAGCTTGCGCCGCTGATCCTGGCGCGCCTGCCGCATACCACGCGCAACGCGCGCCTGCGCTCGCTCTATGCCCGCTACATTCTGCCCAGCGCGCTTGTCGCCAGGTTCCGTCTCGATACGCTTGCCTACCGCCTCTATGCCGGCATGATCGCCGAGCTAGCCGCCGAGTTCGTGCCGGAACGGAAAAGGCGCGGGGTTTGATCCCGCGCCCTCTCTAGCCAGCTCTGGGAACGAGGGATGGCCGAGGCGCAAACCCCGGCCATCCTCCGCGTAGCGCCCTAGCTTACCTGCGTCGGGAACGTCAGCGGGTCACCGACCGGCTCGAACGCCCAGATCATGGCGTCGCCCGTCGCGTTGCAGAGATGGAATGCCCCTGCGTTGTCCTGGACGAAGATGACGAAGCCGGGATCGTTCTCGAGCCCATCAGGCGCGGTCGCCAGCACCTTGCCACCATCGGTCAGATGAGCGACGCAGACCTTCTCGGCGATCGTCTGCGGCTCGCCCTCGAACCCGCCGTCGGCGGTCAGCTGAAGGCCGATCATCTCGCCACCCGCCCCTTCCAGCAAATCGCCGGTCAGGATCGAGTAGATATAGACGTTGCCGTCGGTATCGGCGTCGCACATCCACAGATTGCCGTCCTTGTCATTCAGCCAAACCAGGCTGAAGCCGATCCCGCTGCCGTCGTCGACCGCGTTGACGACACTGACCGGCTGCGCCGGGTTGACGGTCGAGCAGGCTTTGATCGCGGCCTCGTGGCCGATAGCGGCCGACTCGGCATGGGCCGAGGCCATAACCAGCGCCGCCGAAGCCATAGCGGCGATGGCGGTGCCCCTAATCAGGCTGTTGCGTTTCATTTGTTCTCTCCTTGAAACATGCGCCATGGCGGAAGTGCCTGTGGCTGAGCCTGAGATGGGTTTGGCCGGATGATGCCTTTGTGAGCCTGCTCACACTGCGCCGGAAACGGATTTGGCGTCGGCCCCGGCTTCGCCGCATTGAGGCCGACATGACGCCCCACTCGACGGTTAACGTCGGAGCCAACAACAAAAAGCCTCATGCCCTGGACCCGGGGCTTACGCACAGCAACACGAACGCTTGCCAGGAGCTTTGCGCTCCCGGGCTTCGAGCGGAGGGTCTCGCCAATGCGGCGCCCCATCCTCATCACGAAGCTCCGGGCCAGCAGGGCTCGGTCAGAAGACGCTTTTCGTGCGGCGGTCGCCGAGCAGGGATACGGGGTGTTGTGTTGCGTCGGGTGCTGTCTCTTCCTTGTCTCGTCCTGATTGGCCTGTTGGCGGCCGACGGCGTCCATGCCGCCGGTAACGACAACGCTCGGGACACAGCCGCGCGGGCCTGGCTCGGCCTGATCGCCGGCGGCGCCGCTGCCTCCGAAACCATACTCGCGGCCGACATGGCTAGCCTGTTCCCACAAAGCGGCCAGCTCCGCGTCTTGCCAATGCTCGGCGATGCCGGCGCCGGCAATCTCGCCTCTCTCCTCAATGACCCTCAGGTCGATCTGGCGCTTGTCTCGACCGACGCTTTGGCAGCGGAGGCGGCCAAGGACACCGGCCTCACCGATCGGATCGAGCTGGTCGCCCGGCTCTCGCCGCAAGAGGTCCACGTCCTGGCCCGGAGCGAAATCGCCGGCGTCTCCGACCTGTCCGGACGGAAAGTGAATTTCGGCCCCGCCGGGTCAGCTTCCGCCGTCACCGCGGCCACCTTGTTCCAGGCGCTCGGGCTCAAGGTCGAGCCGGTCAGCCTCGACGCCACCGCCGCCGTCGAGCGGCTCAAGCAGGGCGAGATTTCCGCTGTTGTGATCGTCGGCGGCAAGCCGTCGCCGTTGATCGGCGCCATTCCGGCCAATGCCGGCATTCATCTGTTGCCGATTGCCTTCGGTCCGGCGCTCGAGGCGGCCTATCTGCCGACCCGGCTCGATGCGGCCGACTATTCCAATCTCATCCACGAGGGCGCCGAGCTGGCCACGGTCGCCACCGGCATGGTGCTGCTGGCGGCGCGCGCGAAGTCCGATCCGGGCGCCGCCGAACGGGTGGCCCACTTCGTCGGCGCGGTGTTTCCGCGCTTCGCCGAACTCCAGGCCGAAGGCCGGCATCCCAAATGGCGCGAGGTCAATCTCGCCGCCAGCCTGCCCGGTTTCAAACGGAACGGCGCGGCCGAGGCTTGGCTCGCCGGCCAGCATAGCGAGCCGGCCAAGCCTATGGCGGCCCACGCCGATGCCGGCCAAACGCCCGGGCTGCCGGACAGCTTGGTCATGAGCGAGCAGCAGAAAGAGGCGTTGTTCAAGCGCTTCATCGAATGGCAGCGCGGCAACGGGCAATAATCGCAGGCCCGAGAGGGAAAGACGGAACGAAGGAGGGTTTGGGTAGTTCAGTACAACGGCGCGCTTCGGGGCACGAGCGCGCGCCGATGGGGAATGGGGGGCGTGGTTCCGCGCGCGGGCACTCGCGCGGACGAGCGAGGGAGCATGACCATGAGCGGTCGCACGACGCCCTTGGCCGAGCAGCCTGATTGGCACCCGGTCCATCGAGCAAATGCAATGCTGCATGCAGCGTTGCTGAGCACTCATCACGCCGAGCCGTTTGAGGATCGGAACAGCGTTGAACACCTGTCACGCGCCATCGCCAGCGTGATGGAAGGGCCGGTAAGCATCACCTACCCGACGCCGCTGGCGGCGCGGCTCGATGCTCTTGCCGCCGTGGCAGACAGCTACCCCGCCTTTGACGGTCTGATGGGCGGCACGCGTTCACCTTTGGCCGATTTCGACGAGTTCGGCGAGGAGCCGGAGGCGCCAGCGGAACTTGCCCTGGAGGAAGACGCCGACCCGGCGTGGGATGACGGCACCGAAGACTCGAGTTTCGACGACGAGGTGATGACGGCAGGCGTCCCGCTCCATCCCGAGAAATGGATCGCCGCGCCGCAAGTCCATGTGCAAACCCTGATGAGCGAATTTCGCCGGCGCCAACGCCAGGCGAGTCTGCTGGTCGCCGGCTCCATCGCCACGGCCGCATTGCTCACGGTGGGAGGCCTGGTGCTGGTCGCAAGCCTGACCGCGCCTCGGCCGGCCGACGCCGATCAACCCCCTGCCGCCCACTCAACCTCGGTCGCCTGGCAGAGACCGGCCGTGAGCCTCCCGCAACCGCTTCAGATCGCGGCGATCGCCACCAATCGCGCGGCCAAGAGCGAGCCGCTGCTTGTTCCAGGCATTGTCGCCGCCCCGCCCGACTCCTTGAACGCGGCCCTATCGGCGCCGCAGACCATCCTCGCCGCCAGCGGGCGCGAGATCGCCTTCGGCGCGCTGCTGCCGCCGAGCCATGCCCGCTATCTCCTGATCCGCGGGCTTCCCGCCGAGGCCACGCTGTCCGCCGGTCGCGACAGCGGCAGTGGGTCATGGCTGGTGAAGGGCGATCATGTCCCCGATCTCACCCTGAGTCTCGGCCGGACCGCGGCCGGCGATTATCCGCTCGAAGTCTACGCGCTCGAGGCCGGCGACGGGCCGCAGGGGCGGCGGAACTTCGTGTTGCGGGTTGAGCCGCCGGCGCAGGCCTATGCCGCGGCCGATACCGCCTGGGCCTCGGCCCTGGCCAGCGTGGTGCCGAGCGCGCACGCCGCCGAACAGCCGGCGGCTCCGGCCGATTCCGCATTGTTGCGCGACCGGGCAAACGAGCTTCTCGACATCGGCGATATCGCCGCGGCCCGCCTGCTCCTGTCCCATCTGGCCGAGCGCGGCGATGGCGAAGCCGCCTACCAGCTCGCCCGCACCTTCGATCGGGACGTGCTGGCCAAGCTCGGCACGCGCGGCATGGCTGGCGATCCGGCGCAGGCGCGCGGCTGGTACCAACGCGCGTCGCAAGACGGCAACGCCGAGGCTACCGAACGTTTGAAGATCCTCGCTAGTCTTTCGGGATCAGGTCCGTCCGACTAGTGCCAGGACGGTCGCAGCCGCTTATCCGAGGGAAACCAATCGGGGGGAGTGGGCGGCTGCGGCCACTTCCGGTCAAATCAGGTCGCGACGCCGGAGCTCGCCCAGCAGCGCCTCGGCGAGAGCTTCGGGCGTGGCCTTGCTGGTGTCGAGCTTGAGCTCCGGCCGCTCGGGCGGCTCGTAGAGCGAGTCGATGCCGGTGAAATTGGAGATCAGCCCGGCGCGGGCCTTGACGTAAAGCCCCTTGGGGTCGCGCGCCTCGCACACATCGAGCGGCGTATCCACGAAGATCTCCATGAACTCGCCTTCGTCGAACAGGTCGCGCGCCATGCGCCGCTCGGAGCGGAACGGCGAGATGAACGACACCATGACGATCAGGCCGGCATCGACAAACAGCCTGGCGGCTTCGGCCACGCGGCGGATGTTCTCCACCCGGTCGGCGTCGGTGAAGCCGAGATCCTTGTTGAGGCCGTGGCGGACATTGTCGCCGTCGAGCAAATACGTGTGGCGGCCCATGGCGTGCAGCCGCTTCTCCAGCGTATTGGCGATGGTCGACTTGCCGGCGCCAGACAGCCCGGTGAACCACAACACGCAAGGCCTCTGCTCCTTGAGCCCGGCCCGCGCGCCCTTGTTGATGGAAATCTCCTGCCACTGGACGTTGGTGGCGCGGCGCAGACCGAACTCGATCATGCCGGCGGCAACGGTGGCGTTGGTGAAGCGATCGATCAGAATGAACGAGCCGGTGTCGGCGTTCTCGGCATAGGGATCGAACACCAGCGCCTTAGCGGTGGTGAGGTTGCATAGCCCCACCTCGTTGAGATCGAGCGTCTTGCCGGCGACATGGTCGAGATTGTCGACATTGAGCTTGTATTTGAGCGACGAGACGGTCGCGGTCATGGCCTGGGAGCCGCATTTCAACGTGTAAGCGCGGCCGGGCAGCATCGGCTCCTCATCGAACCAGATTAGCCGCGCCGCGACCTGGTCGGCGACCGACGGCGCGCCTTCGGAAGCGGCGATGACATCGCCCCGGCTCACATCGACCTCCTCGGCGAAGGTCAGCGTCACCGCGTCGCCCTGTTGCGCGGACTCGAGATCGCCGTCGGCGGTGACGATCCGCGCCACATGCGCCCGTTTGCCGGACGGATGGATCACCACCTCCTGCCCGCGCGCCACGCTGCCGCTCGCCACCGTGCCGGCATAGCCGCGAAAATCGAGATGCGGCCGGTTCACCCATTGCACCGGAAAGCGGAAATGCTGCTCGCCGCGCGTACGGGCGGCATCGACCGTCTCCAGATGGCCGAGCAGCGTCGGCCCGCGATACCAATGCATATGCGCGCTCGGGCTGACCACGTTGTCGCCCTTAAGCGCCGAGATCGGAATGGCGGTCACGAGCTCGAAGCCGAGTTCGTGCGCGAAGCCGGCGAAGTCCTCGGCGATCGCCTCGAACCGCGCCTGATCGAAATCGACCAGATCCATCTTGTTGATGGCGAGCACGACCTTGCCGATGCCGAGCAGCGACAAAATGCAGGCATGCCGGCGGGTCTGGGTCAGGATGCCGCTGCGCGCATCGACCAGCAGCACGCCGAAGTCGCAATTGGATGCCCCGGTCGCCATGTTGCGCGTGTACTGCACGTGGCCGGGCGTGTCGGCGACGATGAATTTCCGGCGCGGCGTCGAGAAATAGCGATAGGCGACGTCGATGGTGATTTTCTGCTCGCGCTCGGCCTGCAAGCCGTCGATCAGCAGCGCCAGGTCGAGAGGCGCCGCCTTGCCCGGCCGGCGCTGATCCTGCGTGGCGCTCTGCATCTGATCCTCGTAGACCAGCTGAGAATCGTACAGCAACCGGCCGATCAGCGTGCTCTTGCCGTCATCCACGCTGCCGCAGGTAAGGAACCGCAACAGGCTGCGATCCTCCTCCGCCGCGACCCGGGCATCGACCCGGGCGCTGGCGTCGGTCCGTCCGCTGCCGACGACGCTCAAGCGCGGCATCAGAAATAGCCCTCCTGCTTCTTCTTCTCCATCGACCCCGACTGATCGTGGTCGATCACCCGGCCTTGGCGTTCGGAATAGCGCGACGCGATCAGTTCCTCGATGATCTCCGGCACCGTCGCCGCTTCGGAGCGCATGGCGCCGGTGAGCGGATAGCAGCCGAGCGTGCGGAACCGCACCCGCGCCATCTCCGGCTTCTCGTGCTTGTCGAGGGGCAGCCGATCGTCGTCGACCATGATCAGCGTGCCGCCGCGCTCGACCACCGGCCGGTCGGCGGCGAAATAGAGCGGCACCACCGGGATGTCCTCGAGATAGATATAGGTCCACACATCGAGCTCGGTCCAGTTCGACAGCGGGAACACCCGCATACTCTCCCCCGGGCCGATCTTGGTATTGGCGATATGCCACAGCTCCGGGCGCTGCCGCTTCGGGTCCCAGTTTTGGGCCGCGTTGCGGAACGAGAACACCCGCTCCTTGGCGCGCGACTTCTCTTCGTCGCGCCGCGCCCCGCCAAACGCGGCATCGAAGCCGTGCTCGGTGAGGGTCTGCTTGAGCGCCTCGGTCTTCATAATGTCGGTATAGAGGGCGCTGCCATGGGTGATCGGCGAGATGCCGTCCTTCACCCCTTGCGCGTTGGTATGGACGATGAGATCGAGGCCCAGCCGCCGCATCTCGGCGTCGCGGAAGGCGATCATCTCACGGAACTTCCAGGTGGTGTCGACATGGAGCAGCGGGAATGGCGGCTTGCCCGGATAGAACGCCTTGAGCGCCAGATGCAGCATCACCGAGGAATCTTTGCCGATCGAATAGAGCATCACCGGATTGCGGAACTCGGCCGCCACCTCGCGCATGATGTGGATGCTCTCGGCCTCAAGCTGGCGAAGATAGGTGGACAGACGCTGCTTCATGGCTTGGCCTTGAAGTTCGGGCGGATGACCGGCTGCGCCGGCGCCACCTGCTCCTCCGCCGCGCTTTTGGCGGCTTGCGCCTTGGCGGCCTTGGCCGCCTTGCGCTCCTCGGCGAGATATCGATAGGCGGAGAGCGGGATCATCGCCAGGTAGGTCACCGAGCCCGCCGCCAGTGTGAGCGCGGGAAAGGTAACCAGCAGCGCCATGAACAGCGCCGCCGCCACGAACACCGGCAACACGTATTCGCGCGCGATCCGCTGCCCGATCAGCTTGCCCGAGAAGGTCGGCACTTTGCTGACCATCAGCAGCGCGATGCCGAGCGTGTAGATCAGCACCAGCGGCGTCAGGCTCGGCACATGCAAGCCGAGATCCTGCACGTAGATCGGCAGCAGCAGGATGATGGCCCCGGCCGGGGCCGGCACGCCGACGAAATAGTTGTTCTTCCAGGCCGGCGTATCGGTCCGGTCGAGCGACACGTTGAACCGCGCCAACCGCAGCGCCGAGCACACCGCGAACACCAGCACCGCGATCCAGCCCAGGCTGTGCAGATCTTCGAGCGCCCAGCTGAACATGATGATGGCCGGCGCCACGCCGAAATTGACGAAGTCGGCGAGGCTGTCGAGCTCGGCGCCGAACCGCGACGAGGCCTTGAGCAGCCGGGCGACGCGCCCGTCGACGCCGTCGAGCACCGCGGCGAACACCAGCGCCGCCACCGCCAGGTCCCAGCGATGCTCGATGCCCATGCGGATCGCGGTCAGCCCCGCACACAGCCCGACCAGGGTGAAGATGTTGGGAATGAGCACCCTGACCGGCACCTGGCCGCGGGTGAACACATTCTGCCGCCGCTTGCGTTCGTCCCGCTCGGGATCGAAGGGAGGAAACATGGCGCTAATCCTCCGCCTCGGCGCCTAGCACAGAACTCAACCTAGTCGCCTCCTCATTACGCGCGAACTCTGCCAGCACGGTCTCGCCGCCGATCGCCGTTTGGCCGATCTCGGCGAGAATGCGGGTTCCCGCCGGCAAATAGACGTCGACCCGGCTGCCGAAGCGGATCAACCCGACGCGCTCGCCTTGGGCCACGCTAGCCCCCTCGCCGACGAAAGTCACGATCCGCCGCGCCACCAGCCCGGCAATCAGCACCAGCCCGGTTTTTTCGCCTGTTGCTGCCTCGATAACATAGGCGTGACGCTCGTTTTCCTCGCTTGCCTTGTCGAGCTCGGCGTTAAGAAACGCCCCCGGCACATAGGTGCTGGTCACGATGCGGCCGGCGACGGGAGCGCGCACGATATGCACGTCGAAAATCGACAGGAATACGGAAACGCGCGTCAGCGGTTCGGACCCGAGCTTAAGCTCGCGCGGCGGTACCGCCCGCGTGATGGCCGCCACCCTGCCGTCGGCGCCGCTCACCACCAGCCCCTCGCGCGCCGGCGTTACCCGTTCCGGGTCGCGGAAGAAATAGGCGCACCACGCCGTGGCGATGGCGGCGAGCCAGCCGAGCGGCGGCGCCAGCACGAACAGGATCAGCGTGGCGAGCGCCGCTCCGGCCACGAATTTGTAGCCATCCGGATGGATCGGCACGAACGCGCCGAGAATAGTGTCGAGAAGGCTGTGACGGTCGTTCATGACGGCGCTGTCTATATCATGATCATGTGGAGGCCAGCGCCTCGTCTTCGAGGCGTTCGGCCGCGCGCGATTCCAGCAGAGCGTCCTCCTCGAGCGCCTGGGCCAGCCGCTCGCGCGCCTCATCGGCCTCGCGCTGGCGGGCCCATAGGCTGGCATAGAGGCCGCCTTTAGCCAGCAGCTCGGGATGGGTGCCCTGCTCGACGATCTGGCCCTGGTCGAGCACGATGATGTTGTCGGCGTGCACCACGGTGGACAGGCGGTGAGCGATGACCAGGCTGGTGCGCTCGCGCGCCACCCGTTCGAGCGAGTCCTGGATCTCGCGCTCGGTGTGACTGTCGAGCGCCGAGGTCGCCTCGTCGAGCATCAGGATCGGCGGCGCCTTCAAAATCGTCCGGGCGATCGCCACCCGCTGCTTCTCGCCGCCGGACAGCTTCAGGCCCCGTTCGCCGACCAGCGCGTGATAACCCTGCGGCAAGGTCATGATGAAGTCGTCGATCTGGGCGAGCCGCGCCGCCTCGCGCACCTCGGCCGTGCTCGCATCGGGTTTGCCGTAGCGAATGTTGTATTCGATCGTATCGTTGAACAGCACGGTATCCTGCGGGACCATGCCGATCGCCTCCCGGAGCGAGCTTTGCGTCACGTCCTCGATGTTCTGACCGTCGATCAGCACGCGGCCACCCGACAGCTCGTAGAACCGGAACAAGATGCGCGAGATGGTAGATTTGCCGGCGCCCGACGGGCCGACAATAGCCACCATCTTGCCCGCCGGCACCTCGAAGCTCACGTCTTTCAGGATCGGCCGCTCGGGATCGTAGGCGAACGAGACGTGCTCGAACTTGACCTCGCCTCTCTTAACCTTGAGCGGCTTGGCGCCCGGCCGGTCGGCAATCTCCGCCGGCTCGTGCAGCAGCGCGAACATGGTCTCGATATCGATCAGGCCCTGCTTGATCTCGCGATAGACCATGCCCATGAAATTGAGCGGCAGATAGAGCTGCATGAGGATGGCGTTGATCATCACGAAGCCGCCGACGGTAAGCACGCCGCTGGCCACGTCGCGCGCCGCCAGCAGCATGCAGACCACCGTCCCCACCGTGAAGATCACCGCCTGGCCGGTATTGAGCAGCCCGAGCGAGGTATAGGTGCGGATCGCCGCCCGTTCGTAACGCGCCATCGAGGCATCGAACCGCCGCGCTTCCAGTTCCTCGTTGCCGAAATATTTGACCGTCTCGTAATTGAGCAGGCTGTCGACCGCCTTCGAGTGCGCCTCGGTGTCGGATTCGTTCATGTCGCGGCGGATAGCGATGCGCCGTTCGCTCGCCCACAACGTGAACCAGATATAAAGCGCCACGGTGATGGCCACGACCAGCACATAGATCCAGCCGAAATAATAGGCGACCAGGCCGGAGATCATGACCAGTTCGACCGCGGTCGGGATCGAGTTCAGCACCGCCATGCGCACGATGGTGTCGACGCCCGAGACGCCGCGCTCGATGACGCGGTTCAAACCTCCGGTGCGGCGCTCGAGGTGGAAGCGCAAGGACAGCGCGTGGAGATGCTGGAAGGTGCGGTAGGCGAGCTGGCGCACCGCGTTCTGGGCGACCGCCGTGAACCACACATCGCGGAACTGCGCGAACAGCACCATCAGCACCCGGCCGACGCCATAGGCGATGATCAGCACGGCCGGAATGGCGGCCAGCCCGAGCGCCGAAAGCCCGGCAAGTTCGCCGGGGCTCGCCTCGCCCGTAAGCAGGTCGACCACCGTCTTGTAGGCGATCGGCACGGCCAGGGTGATGGCCTTGGCGACCACCAGGGCCGACAGCGCAAACACCACGCGCCAGCGCAAATCGGGCCGGTTGGCCGGCCAGACATAGGGCAGAAGCTCGCGCAGGACGCTCAAATGTCCCGTCCGTGCCTGAAGCACGGCATCGCTTCTCGATTGCGGCAACCGGTCTTGCATCAAAAATCGTTTCTGTCGGCGCGTCGGCGGCGCGGCAAAAAGGGCAGCGACCGGCGCTGCCCCTGTTAGCCGTCTATATAGGCCCCCGGCCCCGCCCCGCCAAGCGCGTCAGGGTGTGGGCACCTTTACTTGCTGCTGGGGCAGGATCAGGTCCGGATTGTTGATGACCTCGCGATTGTCCTGGAAGATCGTGGTGTAGCGCAAGCCGCTGCCGAGATAGCGCTTGGCGATGGCCCACAGCGTGTCGCCCCGGCGGATGACGTAGACCTCCTTCTGGGCGGTTTGCAGAGCGGACGACGCCGGCCCTGCGGAAGCGGGCTTCGGCGCTGCCTCCTTGGCCGCCACCTCCGCCGGCTTGGGCACCAGGCGTTCGATGGCGACCATCGCCTGCGCCGTGGCTTTGCCCGTCGCCGCGTCGATCCGCTCGGCCCGGAAATTATGTTGGCCGTTGCCGAGCTTCTTCTCCACCACCACGCTCCACGCGCCGTCGCGGCCCGCCCGCACCGTGGCGAGAGGCTCGTTGTCGCAATAGACCGAGACGGTCGCGCCCGGAGCAGTGGCGCCGGTGATCGAAACACTGCCGATGGCCGATCCGGTGTCGGCGTAGTCCACAGTCCGGAACACGATCGTCGGCTTCGCGGCCGGCGACGCGGGCGTGGCCGCTTCCGTAGCAGCCGTAACCGCGCGCGCACCGCCCTGAGGCTCCGCCAGGGCTAGCGCCTCGTTCGGCGCCGCGCCGGTCGGCGCGACTGCCGGCGGTGCCGGTGTGGACGCTGTGACTGCTGAGGGATCACTGGGTTGCGCTGGGGCGAGACCGGTCGCTGCCTTGCCAACCTCGACATTGACCCATTCTTGCGAGGACAGCGCACGCGTGCCGTCGGGCGAGGTTATTTTCAACGACAGCGCATGGTCGCCGGCGGGGAGCGGCTTGTCCAACACCGCGCTCCACTCGCCTTGAGCGTCGGCCGTGGCCGCGGCCACCTTGGAGCCGCCGCTTTGCACAGTGACCTGCCAGCCGGGCGCGGCCCGGCCGGCAATCACGCCCTCGCCGCTCGGCTGGATCAGCACCACATCGAAGCTCGGCACCGCGGTCGGATCGGCAGGTGGCTTGACCGCGCCGCTCGCCTCCGCTTGCACCTGCGGCGCCGGTTCGGCCGGAGCGCCGGGAGCGGCCGCCTGCGGCTGCGATGGCGCCGACGCGGACGGCGGACCATTGCCGGTGCCGGCGATGTCCGGTCCGTTGCCGGACGGCAGTCCGGCGCCCTGCAGGTAGAGATAGATTCCCCCAAGACCAGCCAACAGGCCGACCCCAAGAGCTACGATGATGGCGATGGCCTTCCTGCCGATCACTCCCTCATCCCTTCGCCGACGCTGTCGCGCCCCCCGCCGCTAAGGTGTCGCTGCCTTAGGCGGCGAAGACTCCGCTGGTGCATCCTCCGAGCCTGGCTTGGCGCGCTCGATCGAGACCGTGGCGCGCGCCGCCAGCATGTTGGTGTCTGCGTCGTATTGATCGGCGCGCAGAGTGTGCCGGCCCGTGTGGAGCGTCATCTGGCTCTCGACGCTCCACTGGCCGCCGTCATCGGGGACCGCCTTGGCCAGGGGCTGATCATCCAAGAACAGATAGAGTTCTTTCCCCGGCAAGGCGATGCCGGCAACCGTCAACGTGCCGGCCCCACCGCCGGCGTCCTTGTAGTCGACCTCGTTCAGCCTGAGCGGCGACCGTGGCACATGCGGCTCGGCATCGCTGTCGCCGGCCGCGTCCGACGCGTCCTGATTGCCGATGAGGCTCTTGTCTCCAGGCACGCTTTCCGCAGCCGACACAGGCTTCGGACCGAGCCCGAACGCCCCGACCGCCACAAGAACTGCCATGATCCCGAGATATTTGCTGCTGATCATTCCGTATTCCTTCGCCGACACTTATTCATGTTACGCGCGGCCCAAGGCAAAAAAACGTCAAACCGGGCCGAATTGGGCTGAAACCTAGCGAATTGTCCAACTCTCCGCCACATCATTGACGTCCACAGGCCCTTTATTGACGCCTAGCAAGCCGAGTGGCAGATGAACCCTATGAATGACACCCACACCATTTCCAGCCTGCAAAGCATCTGTGTCTATTGCGGCTCCGGAACCGGCAAAAACCCGGCCTATCTCGAAACCGCGCGCGCCTTCGGGCGCATTCTGGCGGAATCACGCATCGGGCTCGTCTATGGCGGCGGCAGCCTTGGTCTCATGGGCGAGATCGCCCGCTCGGTGCTCCACCACGGCGGCCATGTCACCGGCATCATCCCGGGCTTCCTGAGCGAACGCGAGCACATGCTGGTCGAGGCCCAGGAGCTGATCGTGGTTGACGACATGCATCAGCGCAAGCAGCTGATGTTTACCAAGTCAGACGCCTTCGTGGCGCTGCCCGGCGGCCTCGGCACGCTGGAGGAATTCGTCGAGCAGCTCACCTGGTCGCAGCTCGGCCGCCATGCCAAGCCGATCGTGCTCGTCAATGTCGAGGGCTTCTGGGACCCGCTGCTCGTCCTGTTCGAGGGGATGGGCGCCGAGGGCTTCATCCGCCCGGGGCTCGAGCTCAACCTGCTGGTGGCCGATCGCGTCCACCACATCATTCCCATGATCGACAAGGCGCTCGGTCCTTTCGCCGCGAGCGAGCCGCAAGTCGAGGCGGAAATCTCCGTGAAGTTTTAACGTCGCGTGCGTCCGGCCCAGGGGCGCGGGCCTCAGTCAAACACGTTCCACTCGGGGTGACCGGCAAAGGCCGCTTTGCCGTCGCGCGCGACGCCGACGCAGAACCGCGTCGTATGCGACTTCCGGAACACATCCTCATAGGCGATGTAGCCCACGATGAAGAAAGGCGCGGCCATTTCCGAGCGGAACACCGTCGGCGGCGAGAACAGCTTGAACGGTTCGAGGATCTCGTTGGCGACCGTCTTCTTGGACTTGTCGTAACCGGGCTTCGCTCCACGCGGCTCCTGAGCCACGAACTCGACCAGCCATCCGCGGATTACCGCCGGCGTCTTGCCGTAATTCTGCATGGCGAGCCGCACGCTGGCCTGATCGTGCAGCAGAAACAGGTCGGTCGGTCCGCCGAACACATAGGCCCGCTCCACCGCCGGCAGATGCTCGGCGGCGATCTTGGCGGCGTTGGCCACCTGCCTGGTATAGATCCACAACAACAGGGTGGAGAGCGCGAGTAGCGCGGTGAAGGTGACGATGGCGCGCTCGACCGAGCCGAACGCCGCCAGTCTCGCCCGGCAAGCGTAGTAGCCGACCTCACCGCCGGCTACTCCGGCGCATTGCCCGGCTGCGCCGCTCAGTCCATCCTCGGAACCCGGCTTGTCGGAGTCGATCGCGTGTCCGCCGCTATCGGTGCCTGCCGCGGCGACATTGCCGTGCTCGGGTCCGCCTCCCCCCGGCATGACCTGGGGGAACGCGGGCGAACACCACAACAACAGCAGAAAAGCGACTACCAGCCCCCGCATCGCGCAATCGTGGCTCCCCCAATGCCCGTTTCAGGCGCAATTCTTATATCTGAAATTGAGCGGGGCAACCTAAAGCGGATGGCCGCCGCAATTATTCTTGCGCAGACCCGGCCAATTAAGGCGCCGGGGCGCCGTCGCGGATCAGCTTGTAATTGATGGAATCGATCAACGCCTCGAACGAGGCATCGACGATATTCGGCGACACGCCCACCGTGAACCAGCGATTGCCCGCCCCGTCGCGGCTCTCGACCAGCACGCGAGTGACCGCATCGGTACCCCCTGTGAGGATACGGACCTTGTAATCGACCAGATCGAGATCGGCGATGAAGCTCTGATATGGCCCGAGATCTTTCCGCAGCGCGTTGTCCAGCGCATTGACCGGGCCGTTGCCCTCGCCGACCGACATCACGCTCTGGCCGTCGATACGCACCTTGACGGTCGCCTCCGACACGGTGACCAGCTCACCCAGCGCGTTGTGCCGCCGCTCGACCAGCACGCGGAACGAATCCACCTCGAAAAATTGCGGCACGTTGCCGAGCATGCGCCGGGCCAGCAACTCGAACGAGGCTTCGGCCGCCTCATAGGCATAACCCACCGCCTCGCGCTCCTTCACCACCTCAAGCAAGCGGCCGATGCGCGGATCGTCCTTCGGCGTGGCGATGCCGATGCGCTCGAGCTCGGCGAGGATGTTGGAGCGGCCGCCCTGGTCGGAGACCAGCAGCCTGCGCCGGTTGCCGACCGCCTCGGGCGGAACATGCTCGTAGGTGCGCGGGTCCTTCTGCACGGCCGAGACATGGATGCCGCCTTTATGGGCGAAAGCCGATTCCCCGACATAGGGAGCGTGCCGGTTGGGCGCGCGGTTCAACACCTCGTCGAGGATACGCGAGGCATGGGTCAGCGTGCGGAGCTTGTCCGGCGTGACGCCGGTCTCGAACCGCTCGGCATAATCCGATTTCAGCATCAGCGTGGGGATGATCGAGGTCAAATTGGCGTTGCCGCAGCGCTCGCCGAGCCCGTTCAGCGTGCCCTGGATTTGGCGCGCGCCGGCTCGGATAGCGGCGAGCGAGTTCGCTACGCCGTTATCGGTGTCGTTATGAGCATGGATGCCGAGCCGATCGCCGGGGATAACCTTGACCACTTCGCCGACGATCGCCTCGACCTCTTCGGGCAACGTGCCGCCATTGGTGTCACACAGCACCACCCAGCGGGCGCCCGCGTCATAAGCGGTCTTGGCGCAGCGAAGCGCGTAATCGGGATTGGCCTTGTAGCCGTCGAAGAAATGCTCGCAATCGAGCAGGGCCTCGCGCCCATTCGCCACCACCGCCTCGACCGACTCTTTGATGCCGGCCAGATTCTCATCGAGGCTGATGCCGAGCGCCACCTCGACATGGAAGTCCCAGGATTTTGCCACCAGGCAGATCGCGCGCGTGTTGGCGGCAAGCAGCGCCTGGAAGCCCGGATCGTTGGCGATCGACCGGCCCGCCCGCTTGGTCATCCCGAACGCGGTGAGCTTGGCCTGGCCGAGCGGCCGCGCTTCGGCGAACAGCCGCGTGTCGGTCGGATTGGCGCCGGGATAGCCGGCCTCGATATAGTCGAGCCCGAGCGCATCGAGCTGCTCGGCGATCAGCCATTTGTCCTCGACCGAGAAGTCGACGCCATGGGTCTGCGCGCCGTCGCGCAGCGTCGTGTCGTAAAGCGAGATCCGTTCGCGGGCCATGACTTACCTCTACACCACGCCCCACAGGAAATGCAGCGCCAGCAGCACGCCGAGCGCGAGCACGGCGAGCTTGATCGCCAGATAAACGCCGCGCGAGTTCTTGAACGGCAAATCGCCGAGCAGCGGCTTCATCGGGCAACCTCCCAGGTGGTGGTGAGCTCGCCCGTTTTGGGGTCCTTGGCGTCTTTCAGCATGATGCCCATGGCCTCGAGCTCGCCGCGGATGCGGTCCGCCTCCTTGAAGTCCTTAGCCGCCCGCGCGGCGTTGCGCGCCTGAATCAAGGCATGAACCTGATCACAATCCGTCTCAAGTGACGGATCGATTGCAGAAAACATGACTCCGCCATTCCGGATTGACGCTTTTAAATTCTGATGAGCGAGTTCTGCGCTGATGTCAGCCTCGTACTCATGGTCCTCATTTAGAACTGCTACTTTTAGAGCTTCACCTAAAGTCATATTCTCAAAAAGCTTTTGCTGTGAAACGCTTCCTTGCGCTCCTACTCCACGAATATACGCTCGTGATTTATTGGCATCGAACACACCTAAAAACTTTAGATTGCCTACCAGTCTAGTAGCAGCAGCCACATCCCCGCTCGATGCCGCCGCATGTTGTCCGCGTAGAATGGTCAAAGCCTCAGGAGTGTTGAGATCGTCACTCAGAACTTCCAACAAATCGGCATCAGGTTCGGCCTTCACGGTTTGATAGTGAAATCTGCCAGTGTGACTTAGCTGCGATGCGCTTAGAACCCAGCTCTCTAACTCAGAGCGAGCATATTCCAACGCGCCTGCAGTCCAATTGAGTGGTTGGCGATAATGGGTCTTGAGCATGGCCAACCGAATTACCGCACCGCTCCAGGGGTGGCCGGCCCAACTGCGGAACAACTCATGCACGGTGACGAAATTGCCAGCCGACTTCGCCATCTTCTCTCCCTCGACCTGGAGGAAGCCGTTATGCATCCACACCTGCGCCATGATGGGCGTGCGGTTGGCGCAGCGCGATTGGGCGATCTCGTTCTCATGATGCGGAAACACCAGGTCGATACCGCCGCCATGGATGTCGAAGGTCTCACCCAGATGCGCCGCCGCCATGGCCGAGCATTCGATATGCCAGCCGGGGCGCCCCGGGGTCGCGATCCCGGCGGGCGACGGCCATGACGGCTCGCCCGGCTTGGACGGCTTCCACAGCACGAAATCCATCGGGTCTTTCTTGTACGGCGCGACCTCGACCCGGGCGCCTGCGATCATCTCGTCGAGCGAACGCCCGGAGAGCTTGCCGTAATCCTTCATCGCAGCGACGTCGAACAGCACATGGTCCTCGGCCACATAGGCGCAACCATTGGCGACCAGACGCTCGATCATCGTCTTCATTTGCGCGATGTGATCGGTTGCCCGCGGCTCGACGCCCGGCGGCAGCGCACCCAGCGCAGCCATGTCGGCGTGGAATTGGTCCGTGGTCTTGGTCGTGACCAGCCTGATTGCCTCGTTGAGCGGCAGATCGGGATAATCTTGGCCGGCGCGCGCGTTGATCTTGTCATCCACGTCGGTGATGTTGCGGACATAGGTGACGTGCTCGGCGCCGTAGAGCTGGCGCAACAGGCGGTACAGCACGTCGAACACGATCACCGGCCGGGCATTGCCGATATGGGCAAAGTCGTAGACCGTCGGCCCGCACACATACATGCGGACGTTCCCGGCCTCGAGCGGCTGGAAGTCTTCCTTCTTGCGCGTGAGCGTGTTGTAAAGTCTAAGCACGACTGACCAAGCCCCTTCGGCTTGAGGCCCGCCCTTGCGTTCGCGTAAGTCTAAATGATGGTAAAGGGAGAACGACCCGGGCGAGCTTCTGTTGCTAGCCCGGAATGATGCCGCAGGAAATCATAAGGATGGGTTGCTTTTGCATCATCTTGGCACTGCTTATGGCGGCAATTGCCTGGACCGTCAAGCAACCCATCTTACCCATCTTATTGATGCCTCATTGACCCCGGAATCTAGGCGGGCATAATGCGTTTGGCGGCACCTCGGGGAGCGGAACCAATCGTGAGCGTCTTTCGCGGTCTTTGGCGCGGGGTGGCGTCGTCGGCGCGTCCGAGCGGCGGCTCGTGCCTTGCCATGCTCGTGCTGTGCGGCGCCGCTATCATGGGCGGCGACAGCCTGGCGCAAGGCGTGAGCGAGCAGCAGATCCGCTGCATGCAGCTTCAGCAAGAGCTTGCCGCGGCCCAGGGCGGCGGCGTCAACGCCGACGAACTGCCCCGCATCGACCAGCAAATCGCCCAGGCCGACCGCGTGTTCCAGGGCACTCAAGCGGCCATGGAGGATGCCGGCTGCTTCGAGAGCTTCTTCATCTTCGGTCGCGGGCTGGTCCGCAGCCCGAAATGCCTCAAGATGAACGACCGCGTCGAGGATTCGCGCCGCCAGCTCACTCAGCTTCAACAGCAGCGCCAGGCGCTGACCGGCGGCGGCGGCAATCGGCGCCGGCAAGCCGAGCTCCAGGACGCGCTCGCCCGCAGCGGCTGCGGCGGACAGGTCCGGCAGCCCCGCCGCGGCGGCGGATTATTCGACTTCTTCGGCGGTGGCCGCGATGAAGAGCAGGAGCCGCAGTCGCCAATCTACCGCAGCATCGATTCCAACGGCCGCTACCACTCGGTTTGCGTCAGGCTATGCGACGGCTTCTTCTATCCCATCCACTATTCCACCTATGGCAGCCTGCTCGGCCAGGACGCGCAGCAATGCCAGTCGAACTGCGCGGCGCCGGCGGAGCTTTACGTCTATCGCAATCCGGGTCAGGAGATTGAGCAGTCCGTGTCGCTGAACGGCTCGGCCTATATGGACCTGCCGGTCGCGTTGAAGTTTCGCAAGGAATACGTGAAGGGCTGCTCCTGCAAGCAGGCCGAATATAATCCAACCGAGATCGAGGCATCCAACAAGCGCGCCGACGCCAACCCGGGAGCAAAACCCGCCAAAGGCAAAGCCAAGGCCCCACCGCCGCCCGCGCCGCAAGCCGCCGCGCCTGCGCCGGCCGGCGATCCGCAGGGGCTAGATCTCGTGACCGGCAGCAGCGAGCCGGCCGCTCCGCCCGCGCCCGAAGCCGTTCCGGTCGCCGTCCCCGAGGCGCAACAGCCGCCGGCGCCGCCGCCAGCAATTGAAACCGCGGCGCCACCCGCCGCCCCGCCTGCAGCGCCCCCGACCGTCGAAGCCGCCGCGCCGCCGCCCCCGCCTGATCCGGCTGCGGAAGCCGTGGACTCGGCCGCGCAGTCGACCATCGTCAAGCGCAAGCCCGCCGCGCCGCCGGCCTCCCCGTTCGGGCCCCAATAGATCAATCTAAGCGCGCCTGCCTTCGAGCCGCGCCGCCGAGCGGGCGTGCCCGATCAACGGCAACAGAAGCTTAAGCTCGGGCCCATGCTCGCGGCCGGTCAGCGCCAGCCGCAAGGGCTGGAACAGTGCCTTGCCCTTGGCGCCGGTCGCCTGCTTGACGGCGGAGGACCAGGCCGACCAGGTGGTGTCGTCCCACGGCTCAACCGGCAGCAGCCCCGCCGCCGCAGCGCACAGAGCACTGTCAGCGATCACCGGTTCGAGCGGGCCTTGCACCACCTGCCACCAGGTCTTGGCATCGCCGAGCACGGCGAGATTGCCTTTGACCGCCTCCCAGAACGCCTCGCCGCCCTCGACCCCCATGGCGCGGAGGCGGTCGGCCACCATGCCGAACGGCAGCATGTGCAGCAGCTTGGCGTTGAGGAGGCGAAGCTCGTTGGGATCGAACCGGGCCGGCGCGCGCGACAGCTTGGCGAAATCGAAACCACGCGCGAGCTCGTCGAGACTTGCATGCGGCGCGACCGGGTCCGAGGTGCCGATCAGCGCCGAATAGCTCGCCACCGCGAGGGCCTCGATCCCCTCCTCGCGCAAGGAAGCGATGGAGAGCGTGCGGTCGCGCTTGGACAGCGCGTGGCCGTCGGCGCCAACCAGGAGATTGTGGTGGCCAAAGGCGGGCGGCGTCGCGCCGAGCGCTTCGAACAACTGGATCTGCGGCGCGGTATTCGTCACATGATCCTCGCCCCGGATCACATGGGTGATGCCGTGGTCGATGTCGTCGACCACGCTAGGCATCGTATAGAGATAAGTCCCGTCGGCGCGGACCAGCACCGGGTCTGACAGGGACATGGCGTCGACATGCTGCCGCCCACGCACCAAATCGTCCCACACCACGTCGCGCTGCTCGAGCTTGAACCGCCAATGCGGCTTGCGCCCCTCGGCCTCAAGCTTAGCCCGGTCCTCCGCCGTCAGCTTCAAGGCGGCGCGGTCGTAGACTGGCGGCTTGCCGCGGGCGAGCTGGCGCTTGCGCTTCAGCTCGAGTTCATCCGGCGTTTCATAGGCCGGATAGAGCCGTCCGGCCGTTTTCAGCTTCTCCACCGCCTCGGCGTATCGGTCGAACCGGTCCGACTGGCGCGCTTTTTCGGCCCAGTCCACGCCAAGCCAGTGCAGGTCCTCCTCGATGCCGCGCGCGAATTCCTCCGTCGAGCGCTCGGTGTCGGTGTCGTCGAGGCGGAAGATCAAACGGCCCCCTGCCCGCCGCGCGAACAAATAATTGAACATGGCGGTGCGGATATTGCCGGCATGAATCCGGCCCGTCGGGCTTGGTGCGAAGCGGACAGTGACGCTCATGGCGAGAGCTTCTCGCGGAATTTGTTGGTGATGGGATAGCGGCGGTCGCGGCCGAAATTCTTGGCGGTGATCTTCACCCCCGGCGCCGCCTGCCGCCGCTTGTACTCGGCGAGATAGAGCATGCGCTCGACCTTCTTCACCAGCTCCGGCGCATGCCCGCGCGCCACGATCTCCGGCAGCGGCAGCTCCAGCTCGACCAGGCAATTCAGAATATCGTCGAGAACGTCGTAAGGCGGCAGGGTGTCCTGATCGCGCTGGCCGGGCTTGAGCTCGGCGGTGGGTGCCTTGTCGATCACGTTCTGCGGGATGACGATGCCGTCAGGCCCGAGACAGGTCTTGGGCCGCGCGCGATTGCGATAGTGCGCCAGCGCATAGACCTGGGTCTTGTACAAATCCTTGATCGGATTGAAGCCGCCATTCATGTCGCCATAGAGCGTGGCATAGCCGACCGAGACCTCGGATTTGTTGCCGGTGGTCAGCACGATCGGCCCGAACTTGTTGGACAGCGCCATCAGCATGGTGCCGCGCGCCCGCGACTGCAAATTTTCCTCGGTGGCGCCCGGCTCGGTGCCGGCGAAGGCCTTCTCCAGGCCCTTGGTCAGGCCGGCCACCGCGTCGTGGATGGGCATGATGTCGTAGCGAATGCCGAGCGCCTTGGCGGTTGCGGCCGCATCGCCCAGGCTCTCATCGCTGGTATAGGTGTAAGGCAGCATCACGGCATGCACGCGTTTGAGCCCCAGCGCATCGACCGCCATGGTGGCGCACAGCGCCGAGTCGATGCCGCCCGAGAGACCGAGCACCACGCCGGGAAAGCCGTTCTTGGTCACATAGTCGCGCAAGCCGGTGACGCAGGCGAGATAGTTCGCCGCGTCGCCTTCCTCGATTTCGGCGATGGTCCCTGGCAAACAGCGCCACCGTCCGCCCTCGCGCCGCCATTCGGTGATGCCGAGCGCTTCCTCCCAGGCCGGGAGCTGCACCGCCACCTTGCCGTCCGCGTTGAGCACGAAGGAAGCGCCGTCGAACACCAGCTCATCCTGGCCGCCGACCTGATTGACATAAGCGAGCGGCAGTCCGGTCTCGGCCACGCGCGTCTCCGCCACGCCGTACCGCACCTCATGCTTGTCCATCCAATAGGGCGAACCGTTGGGGACGATGAGCAATTCCGCACCCCCCGCGGCCAGCGCTCCGCAGACCTGCTCGCTCCAGATATCCTCGCACACCGGCACCCCGAGCTTGAGTCCGCGAAAGTCGATCGGCGCCGGCATCGGGCCCGGTGCGAACACGCGCTTCTCGTCGAACACGCCATAATTCGGCAGGTTGTTCTTGAAGCGGAGCGCTCCGATGCGCCCTCGATCCAGCAGAGCTTGCGCGTTGTAGACGAATGGCCCGTCGGCGAACGGCAGGCCGATCAGCACGGCCGGACCGCCGTCCTTGGTATCGCGGGCGAGCGACTCCAGCGCCGCCTGCGCCGCCTGCTGCAACGCCGGCTTCAGCACCAGATCCTCGATCGGGTAACCGGTGAGGTAGAGTTCGGTGAAGGCGATCAGGTCGGCGCCGGCCGCAGCCGCGCGGGCGCGGGCCTCGCGGGCTCGGGTCAGATTGACCTCGATATCGCCCACCACCGCGTTGAGCTGCGCCAGCGCGAGCGTGAACTTGTCCCTGATTGTTTCGGCCATGTTTTTGTCATTGCCCGGCTTGACCGGGCAATCCAGTAACCCGCGAAGACAACAAATAACCGACTTCAGCGACTACTGGATGCCCGCCTTCGCGGGCATGACAGCCGAAGTCCATGAACTACTCGCCGGCGGCAATCGAGATCTCGGGCTCCGGCCGTCCTTCCCGCTCGCGCTTCAGCCTTTCGGCCATGATGAAGGCGAGTTCAAGCGATTGGTCGGCATTGAGCCGCGGATCGCAGTGAGTGTGATAGCGGTCCGACAGATCGGTCTCGGTGACGGCCTTGGCGCCGCCCACGCATTCGGTCACGTTCTGGCCGGTCATCTCGACATGGATGCCGCCGGCGTGGGTCCCTTCGCTGCGGTGGACGTCGAAGAACGTCCCGACCTCCGAGAGAATGAGATCGAACGGCCGCGTCTTGTAACCGCTACCCGCCTTGATGGTATTGCCGTGCATGGGATCGCACGCCCACACGATCGCTTTGCCCTCGCGCTCCACGGCGCGGATCAGGCCCGGCAGGTGCTTGGCCACCTTGTCGGCGCCGAAGCGGCAAATCAGCGTGAGCCGCCCCGGCTCGTTCTGCGGGTTGAGCACGTCGATCAGCGTGAGCAGCGCTTCCGGGGCGAGGCTGGGGCCAATCTTGGCGCCGATCGGATTCTTGATGCCGCGCAGATATTCGATATGGGCATGATCGAGTTGGCGGGTGCGGTCGCCCACCCACAGCATGTGCCCAGAGGTCGCGTACCAGTCCCCGGACGTTGAATCGACGCGGGTCATTGCCTGCTCGTAGCCGAGCAGCAGCGCCTCGTGGCTGGTGTAGAAGCTGGTGGTGCGAAGCTGCGGCGCATTGTCTGGCGTGAGCCCGATGGCCCGCATGAAGCGCAAAGTCTCGGCGATATGCTCGCCGACCTCCTCGTAACGGTGGCCGGCCGGGCTGTCCTTGACGAAGCCGAGATTCCAGCGATGCACATGCTCGAGATTGGCGTAACCGCCTTGGGCGAACGCCCTCAAGAGGTTGAGCGTGGCAGCCGACTGCCGATAGGCCATCAGCATGCGCTGCGGATCGGGCACGCGCGCCGCCTCGGTGAACTCGATGCCGTTGACGATATCGCCGCGATAGCTCGGCAGCTCCTTGCCGTCCTGGGTCTCGGTGCCGGACGAGCGCGGCTTGGCGAACTGGCCGGCGATGCGCCCGACCTTCACCACCGGCGAGCCGCCGGCATAGGTGAGTACCACCGCCATTTGCAGGAACACGCGGAAGAAATCGCGGATGGCGTCGGCGCGATGCTCGGCGAAGCTCTCGGCGCAATCGCCGCCCTGCAACAGAAAGGCCTCGCCCGCGGCCACGCGGGCAAGCTTGGCCTTAAGTTCGCGCGCCTCGCCCGCGAAAACCAGCGGCGGAAAGGTCGCAAGCTGCTGCTCGACCTGATCGAGTTGGGCCTGATCGGGATAGGCCGGAACCTGCTCGACCGGCCTCGAACGCCAACTGTCTGGGCTCCAACGCGGTGCCATCAAAGCTCTCCTCAAAAAGTGAACGCTATATAGGCGATTGGCGGAACCCTGGCTAGGCATCGGGCTTGATTGCCTGTCCGCTGCGACCATGCCACATATCCCTTAACGCACGGCAAGGAGCCTTCATGGACCCCCGACATCTCGAACACGGGCACCACCCGCGCGACATCGCCAAGCGCCTCCAGGACGGCCCGCGCATCTCCTATCTGCGCGATTGGGTCTATGGCGGCATCGACGGCACGGTGACCACCTTCGCCATCATGGCCGGCGTGGTCGGCGCCAGTCTTTCCCCGGGGGTGGTGCTGATCCTCGGCATCGCCAATCTGCTGGCCGATGGCTTCTCCATGGCCGCCGCCAATTATTCCGGTACCAAGGCGGAAAGCGAAGAATACGAGCAGGTGCGCAGCATGGAGGAGCGGCACATCGACTTCGCGCCCGAGGGCGAGCGCGAGGAGATACGCCAGATCTTCAAGGCCAAGGGCTTCGAGGGCGAGGCGCTCGACAGCGCCGTCGATGTGATCACCGGCCAGCGCGAACGCTGGATCGACACCATGATGACCGAAGAGCACGGCATGCCGGGGGTGATCCGGTCCCCCATGCGGGCGGCGCTCACCACGTTCATCGCCTTCGTCCTGTGCGGCGCCGTGCCGGTCCTCCCCTACGCGGTGAGGATAGCCGAGCCGTTCTGGCCCGCGACCGTCATGACCGCCCTCACCTTCTTCGGCATCGGCTCGCTGCGCAGCCGCTGGTCGCCCACGCCCTGGTGGCGCGCCGGGCTGGAGACTTTGGCGATCGGCCTGCTGGCGGCTGGCGTGGCCTATCTGGTCGGCGATCTGCTCAAAGACCTGGTCTGACCCCTAGATCATTGGCCCTACCGCGCGCCGCGCGGTTCATGCCACATTGCGCGCCATGGCCATCAAGGAACCCAGTTTCACCTTCGGCATCGAGGAGGAATATCTCCTCGTCGACAAGGACAGCCGCGACCTCGCCCAGGAGCCGCCGCCGGCCCTGCTCGCCAAATGCGAGGAGGCGCTGCGCGGTCAGGTCAGCCCCGAATTTCTGCGCTCGCAGATCGAGGTCGGCACAAAGGTGTGCCGATCGGTGCAGGAGGCCCGCGATCAGCTGGTTCATCTGCGCGGCACCGTCGGCCGGATCGCCGACGAGTTCGGTCTGGCGCCGATCGCCGCATCGACCCACCCCTTTGCCGAATGGTCGACCCAGCAGCACACTGACAAGGAGCGCTACAACGTGCTGGCCAAGGACCTTCAGCATGTCGCGCGGCGGCTGGTGATCTGCGGCATGCATGTGCATGTCGGCATCGAGGACGACGAGCTCAGAATCGACCTGATGAACCAGGCCTCCTATTTCCTGCCGCATCTGCTGGCGCTGTCGACCTCCTCGCCGTTCTGGCAGGGCACCCAGACTGGTCTTAAATCCTACCGGCTGTCGGTATTCGACGAGCTGCCCCGCACCGGCGTGCCGCATCAGTTCTCGAGCTGGAGCGAATATCAGCGCACCGTCGAGCTTCTGGTCAGTGCCGGGCTGATCGAGGACGCCACCAAGCTGTGGTGGGATCTGCGGCCCTCGGCGCGCTTTCCCACGCTGGAAATGCGCATCACCGATGTGTGCCCGCTGATCGACGACGGCATCGCCATCGCCTCACTTTATCTATGCATCTTGCGCATGCTCTACCGGCTGCGCCGGCAGAACCAGCGTTGGCGCCATTACCCGCCCTTCCTGGTGCGCGAGAATCGCTGGCGCGCGCAGCGCTACGGCATCGAGCAGGGCCTGGTCGATTTCGGCAAGGGCGAGGTGATCCCCTTCGTCACCCTGCTCGAAGAGCTGTTCGACCTGATCGCCGAGGACGCCGCCTATTTCGGCTGCACCGCCGAGGTGGCCCATGCCCGCACCATCCTCACGCGCGGCACCAGCGCCGACCGGCAACTCGCCCGCTACGACGCGGTGAAGAAGCTCGGCGGCAGCGAGCAGGCGGCGCTCATGGCGGTGGTCGACGGCATCATGGAAGAGACCTTGATGCCGCCGGCGTCGCAGCCTCGCCAAGCGGCGATCAAAGCCTAAAGCGTGGTCGCCATGCCACCATCGACATTGAGCGCTGCGCCGGTGATGTAGCCGGCCTCGTCGGACGCCAGGAACAGCGCGGCATTGGCGATATCCTGTGGCGTGCCGAAGCGCCGTAGCGGCGTCTGGGTGAGCAGCGCCTTGGCAATCATCGGATTGGAGATATAGCGGCCGATCAGCGCCGTCTCGACATAGCCCGGCAGCAGCGTGTTCACCCTGATGCCGTAGGGCGCGTATTCGACCGCGAGGCTTCGCGACAGGGCCGATACCGCGCCCTTGGTCGCCGAATAGACCGCCATCTGGCGGGTGTGCTTACTCGCCATGATCGAGGACAGATTGACCACCGACGCCTTGCCCGAGGCCTTGAGTAGATCGAACGCCTCGCGCGCGCAGCGTACCGTGCCGTCGAGATTGACGCTCCACACCCGATCCCAGGCTTCGTCGTCGAGATGGCGGAAGTCGGCACGCTCGCCCACGCCGGCATTGTTGATTAGCACGTCGAGCCTGCCATGGGCCTCGCCGATCGCCGCCATCAGCGCCCGCACTTGCTTTGTGTCGGTCACGTCGACGTCGTGCGGGGTCGCGGCGCCGTTGGCCTTGACGATGGCGGCGGCGACCTCGTTTGCCGCCGCGCCGTCGCGATCCGCCACATGCACCACCGCGCCCTCGCGCGCAAAGGTCTCGGCGATGGCGCGGCCGATCCCGGCCCCCGCCCCGGTCACTAGCGCTATCCTGTCCTCAAGCCGCCGCATCGGATCCCGCCACCGGCGCCGGCGCCTCCCATTTGTGGCGCATCGTCACCAGTTCTTCCGCCACGCTCGGATGCAGCGCCATGGTGGCGTCGAATTGCGCCTTGGTCGCGCCCAGCCTGACCGCGATCGCCGCCATTTGCACGATCTCGGCGGCATCGGAGCCGAGAATATGAACGCCGAGAACCTTGTCGCTCGCCATATCGACCACGAGCTTCATCAGCATCTTCTCGGCGCGGCCGCCGACCGTGGCGCGCAGCGGCCGGAAATGGGCCTTGTAGATATCGACACTGCGATACATCTCGCGCGCCTTCTCCTCCGAGAGCCCAACCGTGCCGATCTCGGGCTGCGAAAACACCGCAGTCGGGATGAAGCTATGATCGACCGGAGTCGGCTGTTTGTCGAACAGCGTCTCAGCGAAGGCGTTGGCTTCGTGGACCGCAACCGGTGTGAGGTTGACCCGGTGGGTCACGTCGCCCACGGCATAGATATTGTCCACTGAGCTTTTGGAGAACTCGTCGACCACAACGCGGCCGTCCCAGCCGAGCTCGACTCCGGCCTGCTGCAGGCCGAGCCCCATGGTGTTGGGCGCGCGCCCCGTGGCCGCAATCACCAGCTCGGCCGCCACCGAATCGCCGCGCGTGAGATGAATGCGGTAGCCGCGCCCGTCTTGTTCGATCGAGGCGATGTCGGCATTCATTCTGAGATCGACGCCGCGATTGCGCATGGCCTCAGCCAGCCCATCGCGAAGCTCCATATCGAAATCGCGCAGAATCTGGTCGCCGCGATAGAGCACGGTCACCGCCACGCCGAGCCCATTGAAGATCGACGCGAACTCCATGCCGATATAGCCGGCGCCGATAATCACGATGCTCTTGGGCAACTGCTCCAGATCGAAACACTCATTGGAGCTGATCAAATATTCCCTGCCTGGAAGATCAGGGATTATCGGGTGGCCGCCGGTTGCCACCAGGATGGTCTTGGCCGACAGCGTTTTTTCGCGATCGGCGAGCTTGATCTCATGCGGGCTTTCCAGAACGGCGCGGGTGAGAAACTTGTCGACCCCGGCCGCGTCCAGAATGCGGGCATAGACGCCGTTTAGCCGGTCGACCTCGCGCCTGACATTGTGGATCAGCGTCGGCCAGTCGAAGCGCAAATTCTCGCAGCTCCAGCCAAAATTCTTGGCTTCGGGGAAATCGGCCCCATAGCGGCTGCCATAGACCAGCAGCTTCTTCGGCACGCAGCCGCGAATCACGCAGGTGCCACCGACGCGATATTCCTCGGCGATGCCGACGCGCGCACCGAGCTCTGCGGCCAGCCGGGCCGCGCGGACCCCGCCGGACCCGGCGCCGATAACGAACAAATCGTAGTCGTACTCAGCCACCAGAGGTCAGGCTCCTGCGCGGCGGATCGCTCGAACCCCGCCTTTGCCGGCCACGATAGCCAAATCGGCGAGCCCGAGAAACAACCCGTGCTCGACCACCCCTGGCACTCGCTTGAGCGAGAAGGCGAGCACCTCCGGCTCCGGGATGCTGCCGAAGGCGCAATCGAGGATGAGATTGCCCTGGTCGGTGACGAACGGCGCATCGCCCGGCCCCGGCCGCAGTGCGATCGAGCCGTGACATCCGGTCTCGGCGGAGATGGCTTCGATCAGCCGCATGGTCGCCATCAGCCCGAACCGCACCACCTCGACCGGCAGCGGGTAAAGGCCAAGCGACGCGACCAGCTTGCTGTCATCGGCGATCACCACCATCCGATCCGACGCGGTGGCCACGATTTTCTCGCGCAGCAGCGCGCCGCCGCCGCCTTTGATCAGGCGGAGCTGATCGTCGATCTCGTCGGCGCCGTCGACCGTCAGATCGAGCTGCGGCGTCTGATCGAGCGTGGTGAGCGGAATGCCAAGCCGTTCGGCCTGCGCCCGCGTCGCCTCTGAGGTCGGCACGCAGATCACGTTCAGGCCCGCCGCCACCCGTTCGCCCAGCGCCGCGACGAAGCGGGAAGCGGTCGATCCGGTGCCGAGGCCGAGCCGCATCCCGTCGCTGACGAGATCGAGCGCGGCGCGGGCGGCGCTTTCCTTGAGCTCGTCGGTCCTGGCCACGCGCCCCCCTCTTCCGCAGGGTCAGCCCTTGAGGCCGCCCCTCATCACATATTTCAGCTCGATAAACTCCCTACGCCGCCGCTTGCCAGGCCGCAAGACGCGTGTGACAGAGAGCGCCATGTTCAAGGATGCCACCATCGTGTTCGACCTCGACGGCACCCTGGTCGATACCGCGCCCGACTTGACCCACGCGCTCAACGACGGGCTGACCCGGCGCGGGCATGAACCCGTCGCGGCCGACACCATCCGCGCCTGCGTCGGCCACGGCGCGCGGGTGATGATCGAGGAGGCGCTGCGCCGGGCGGGCGCCCGGGAGGACGTGGACCAGATGCTGGCCGAGTTCCTGATTCACTACGAGGCCAACATCGCCAATGAGAGCCGGCCCTTTCCCGGCGCCGTGTCCGCGCTCGAACGTCTCGCCGCGCGCGGCGCCACGCTGGCCATCTGCACCAATAAACGTGAAAGCCTCACCCGCAAGCTGCTGGAAGCGCTTAATCTTACCCATTATTTTGCCGGGCTGGCCGGACGCGACACGTTTTCGGTGTCGAAGCCGGACCCCGCTCATTTGATCGGCACGGTGAAGCTTGCCGGCGGGCCCGAGACGGCGGTCATGGTGGGCGACAGCGACATCGACTTCATGACGGCCAAGTCGGCCGGCATCCCGATCGTGATGGCAAGCTTCGGCTACGGTCCACCGCCCCCACGCGCCGAGCGCCCCGATGCCGTGTTCGACCATTACGACCAGCTGGAGGCGCGTCTCGAGCCGCTCATCCGGAGTTGACGGCAGCGCCGGCACGGCCAATTCGCCCCAATCCCGCCGCAGATCGGGCCTAATTCCACCCGGCCGCTCTCAACGAAGAGCCATAGAGTCAAAGCACTTTCTTGCATACCCTCCTGGGGGATCGGTCATAACATTAGTCAGGGAGAGACAGATGCTTAGACGTGCCGTGCTCGGCGTCGCGATGGTGTGCCTCATGGGTGGAGGCGCCTACGCGCAGGACGAAGAGATGGGGGACAGCAAGTGCAGCGCGCAGCTCAGCGCGGTCGAGGAGACCGTGCATGACAAGATCGAGGCGAATGCGCTGAGCGAGGCCGACGCCGAGAAGGTCAACCAGATGCTCGACGACGCCGACGCGCA
>JBBQXL010000019.1:0-38308 GCA_038209695.1 Hyphomicrobiales bacterium | reverse complement strand
GCTGGCTTGGCGCAGCGTCGCGCCGTTGGTCGCAAGGGCAAGCTCGACTTCGCAGGAACTGATGTCGAAGCTGATCGTGATGGTTCGCTCCGGTGCGATCGATTCAGTTTGGTATTCAGCCCAGGCGAGATCTTCGGTCATCGCGCCCTGGCAGCGTTCGAGGCATCTTCCTTAGCCCTATCCCTAGCAATCTTCGCCCATTTCGAAACGATCTGCTTAAGACGTGTTCGTTCTTGCTCGTCGGCTTTCAAGATTGTCACATCTATAGATGAGAACTTATTCATGGCAATCTCCTTAAAGCAGACTCTGAATGTTCGATCATCCAAAGAAGTGCTAATGATTATGTGGTGACTTGATCGGTAAATAACTAGGTAGGTCTGAAAATATACATATGAATATCATTGGAACTTCCGCCTAGAGCGCTGCCATGGACTCCGCTGCCGCGCCTAGGCTAAATGCTGGGGGCCAGAAACAACGTGTAGGGGGTTCTCGTGATCAAATCGACTTTGGCAGGTTCAGTCCTGGCGGCCGTGCTGCTGTTCAGCGGCCAGCCGGTGAAGGCCGAGTGGCTGTGCGGAGCGGATCGCTGCGTGTGGGTCACCTACGACGTCGACGAGCCGGCCTTTGCCCTGACTTGGGGGCCGCCGGTCCTGCCGAGCTGCTATTGGAAGCAAGGCGTGTTCGGCCGCTGGAAGATGGTCTGCCCGCGCTTCTAATTCGCGCCGTCGAAAAAAGGTGGCGGCCCGTTCCGGGCGCGCCACCTGTAGTTTTGGCCATTGGCTCCTCCTGCTCCCCGCGAGGGTTTTGCGGAGGGGGATGGCTAAGGCAGCAAGGCGTTAAGCCGTTGCAGTGCCTGGTGATCCATCCTCTAGCCTGATCATCGGCCGGTAACAGTGACACACTGGATCACCTCCTTTCGGTTGTTGCTGGAACGCCGCATATAGGGGCGCGGTCACGAAAAGAGAACAGCTGCCGGCGAGACGGCGAACTCTAATCGAGGCCGAGCGCCTTGCGCGCTTTGGCGGTAATCGACTGGCGGGTCGAGAAATATCCCTCCCACGGATCGCCTTTGAGCCTCTTCAGCCGCGCCGGCAGGGTCTTCACACAATAGCGCGCGGCGGTGGTCAGGCCCTTGAGCTCGTCCCATCGCAGCGGCACCGCCACGGTCGCGCCTTTGCGCGCGCGCGTCGAATAGTTGCAGATGGCCGTGCCGCCGCGCTGGTTGCGTAGATAGTCGACGAAGATTCGCCCGGTCCGCACCTTCTTCGCCATGTTCGCCGTGTAGCGGTCGGGCCGCGCCGTGCTCAGCGCGTCGGCCACACCCTTGGCGAAGCCCTTCACCTCGTCCCAGCCGAGCTTCGGGGTGAGCGGCGCCACCACGTGCAGTCCCTTGCCGCCGGTCGCTTTGAGGAAGGTCTTGAAGCCAAGCTCGGCGAGGAAATCGCGGACCTCGACCGCTGCCGCTTTGAGAATTGAAAAGTCGAGTTCCTCGTCGGGGTCGAGATCGAACACAATGTGGTCCGGCTGGCTGACCTTCGGCAGGGCCACGCCCCAATCATGGATTTCCAGGACGCCGATCTGCACCAGCCCGAACAGACCAGCTTCGTCGTCGATATAGAGATAGGGCTTCTTGCTCTCGCTGCCCGGAATGGGGATCTGCCTGATCGCGTCGCTCATGCCCCTCATGGCGTGGCGCTGGAAGAAATGTTCCTTGTCGATCCCTTCCGGACAGCGCACCAGGCTGATCGGCCGCTTCACCAGGTAAGGCAACATGAACGGGGCGACCGTCTGGTAATATTGGGCGACGCCGAGCTTGGTCAGGCCGATATCGGGGTAATAGACCCGGTCGGGATTGCTCAGCGCGATGCCATCGAAACTTGGATCGCCGCCGGACTTTTTGGTGGCGGTGCTTTTGGTCGTGGCCATGCCGGCCTCCTGGTCTTCGGATTGGTCACGATGGACGTCGCGCGCCCGCTTGTCCTCGCGCAAGCCCTTATAGCTCGGGTGCCTGAGCCGTCCGTCGCGGGTCCATTCGGTGAAAGCGATTTGCGCGACGAGCTTTGGCTCGAGCCACACCGCGTCCTTACGTTCGGCGGCGGGTACCTCGACGAACGGCGACAACGCACGCTCCAGTGGTTCGAACTTTTTGGCAAGGCTGGTGAAATCGCCGGAATCGAATCCGGTGCCGACTTTGCCGGCATAAACAAGCTTGCCGTCGGCGAACGTGCCGAGCAACAGCGAGGAGAACGGCTTGCCCCTGACCTCGGAGCGGCTATAGCCGCCGATCACGAACTCCTCGCCCTTGGAGCATTTTATCTTGAGCCAATCCCTGCCGCGCCCCGAGATGTAAGGCCGATCCGCCCGCTTCGACATGATGCCTTCGAGTCCCGCGGCGCAGGCCTGGGCGAAGAATTCTTGCCCCGAGCCTTCGAAATAATCCGCATAGACCAGGAAATTCGAGACGCCCTTCGCCGCCATCAGCGTGGCGAGCTTGGCGCGCCGCTCCTTGAGCGGCTTCTTGCGCCAGTCTTTGCCGTCGAGCGAGAGCAGATCGAACACGAAATAGCGGATCGAGCCATGCGGGCTGTCGATATGCTCTTGCAGCGATTATAAAATCGGTGACGCCGGAAGGCAGCACGAAGGCGACCTCGCCGTCGATCAGTGCAGTTTTGGCCGGAAAGGTTGCGAGCGCCTTGGCGATCGCCGGAAAGCGCACCGTCCAATCGAGTCCGCTCCGGCTGAACAGCGTGATCTCGTCGCCGGCTTTGCGCGCGATGATGCGGTAGCCGTCATATTTCACCTCGTGCAGCCAATTCGCCCTCGTCGGCACCTCGGTGTCGAGCGTAGCGAGCTCCGGCGCGACGAAGTCGAGGATCAGCGCGCGGGCGACTTTCGACGGGGCTTTGCCGTTGCCGCGCGCTTTGGTTTCACCGCCGGAGTTTTTTTTTGAGCCTTGTTGGAGGTCCACACCGCCGAGTCGCCGGTCAGGATCTGATCCATGGTCCGGCCGGTCTTGACGCTGGTGTCGAACTCTTCCGTCGGCTCGCCGCCCTCGCCGGCATAGTCGTCCCGCTTCTTGATCAGCAGCCAGTTCTGCCGCCCGCGATCTTCTTTGCGCGGCTTCATCCGCACCAGCACGTAGTCGCCGTTCAGACGGTGGCCGTGCAGGCGGAATTTAAGGTCGCCCTTGGCCAGGCCCTCGTCGGCATTGCTGAGCGGCTCCCACGTGCCTTCGTCCCAGATCATCACCGGGCCGCCGCCATATTCGCCTTTGGGGATGACGCCTTCGAACCCGCCATATGCGAGCGGATGGTCCTCGGTCATCACCGCGAGACGTTTCTGCGCGGGATCGAGGCTCGGACCCTTGGTCACGGCCCAGCTCTTTAGCACGCCGTCATGCTCCAGCCGGAAATCGAAATGAGTGCGCCGCGCGGCGTGCTTCTGGATGACGAAGCTGTTGCCCTTGGCTTTGGCGCGCTTAGGCCCAGGCTCCGGCGTCTTGCCGAAATCCCGTTTCGCCTTGTATTCGGCGAGAAGGTCCCGGTTGCCGGCCCGCGCCATGGTCTAGGCCGACTTCCGCTTGGGCGCGCCCTTCGCCGCCTTCTTGGAGGATGCGCCGCGCTTGGCGGCGGCCTTGCCGCCGGCCGCGCCCTTGCCCTGCTGCACGCTCTTCTTCAGCGCGTCCATGATGTTGATCACCTTGGCGGTGCCCGGCATTTCGGTGACGATCTCCGGGGCGCGGTGCTCGAGCTTGGCGTTGATCAGCTCCCATACCGCCTCGGTATATTCGTCCTTGAATTGCTCGGGCTCGAATTTGCCGGTCTTGCGCTTGATCAGCTCCTTGGCGAGATCGAGCGCCTCCTTGTCGACCTTGACCTCATTGATCTCCTTGAACAGCGGCTCGGCGGCACGCAGCTCGTTGGCGTGACGCAGCACTTCCAGGATCAAGCCTTTGCCGTATGGCTTGATCGCGACGATGTTGCCGTGGCCGCGCAGGATGAACTGACCGACGGCGATCTTCTTCGTGTCCTTCAGCGCCTTCTGCAGGATGACGTAGCCCTCGTCGGCCATGTCGCCGTCGGGCATCAAATAATAAGGAGTCGCGTAATAGCGCGTGTCGATGGCGTCCTCGTCGACGAAGCGGGCGAGCTCAATGGTCTGCTTCGATTCGAGCTTCAGCTCGTCGATTTCCTTCTGGTCGACCAGAACATATTTACCCTTCTCGTATTCGTAGCCCTTGGTGATCTCTTCGTTCTCGACCGGCCCCACACCTGACGCGACCTTCTGGTAGCGGATGCGCTTGCCGGACGGCTCGTGGATCTGGTGCAGCGCGATGGACCGTTCCGAAGTGGTGGCCGTGTAGAGCTTGACCGGAATGTTGACCAGGGAAAGCCGCAAATGGCCGGTCCAGAAAGCGCGCGGTGCCATACTCATAACTCCTCGAACAGACGTAAGCTGGGCCGGTTCGGGACCGGCCCAGGTCAGAACAACGGGGCGCGAACCCTGGGGTTCCCGGGAAAACCGGGGGCTTCGGGCTGATCAGTCTACCTTATAGCCATTTTCCTTAAGCATGCGTTGGAGCGCATCGGGAAAGGTCAGCTTGACCTCCTGGCCCGGGCAGTCTCCGTTCTCGTTGAGGGGCTTGTCGCAGGCATCCAGGCCCCAGTCCGACGCCTTGTCGTAATAGTTCAGCATCAGCTCCCAGGCCTGCTTGCCCTCGCCGAGTAGGCTCTTCTCGCCGACATAACCGGCCAGGAACCCATTCGGCTCCTCGTCGGGCACGTTCTCGATCATGGTTTTGAGATAGGAGGCGTGCGCCGACTTGAGGCGTGAATCGCTCGACAGGTTTTTGACGGCGCCATTCTCGATAGCGAGCACCTGGAGCGGCGCCTCCGAACAGGCATAGCAGCCGAACGTGTAGAGGAAGGCATTGTCGCGGGTGGCGAACTCGTAGCGGCCGTCGCCGTTGAGATCGGTCGCCAGCAGCGGGCTCCCGTCGAACTCGCCGACATCGACGGTGGCCCAGCTCGAGCCGTCGGCGCTGGCGGTGATCACGCTGGTGTCCGAGCAGCAATGCGCCCCACCGGTATAGAGCGACACCACCACCTCGGGCTGAGCATTGCCGGGGTCGAGTTCGGCGATCTGCAAACTGACCGGCGGATCGGCGAAGCCGACATCCTCGCCTTCGAGTTTGGCGACTTCCTTGCCGCCGGCGAACACGGTAACGATCGGCGCGCGCATGGTCTCGCCGTCCTCGCCCTTCTGTTCGGTGTAGCTGAGCACCGCCTTGACGTCGCCTTGCGAAATCTCCTGGGTGCTCGGCGTCGTGCCTTCCTCGCTGCCGCCGCCCTCGATCTTGGGCGCCGTGTCCACGCCTTCGACGTTGGGCGCATCGAGATATTTGGCGTCTTGCTGCTTGATTGCTTCGGCGAGGCTTGGCGCCGCGCCAGCGCCACGCGGAGTGGCGAAGATCACAGGCAGCAGGAGGAGAGCGTAAGCAAGCCGGGAGAGCGGGACCATAAGCGGGGGACTTTCCGAACCGAGGACAACACGCGCTCTATTCTAGCGCGCCGGCGCCGAGCCTTCCCAGGCCCTTGCCGCCCCAATTTCGAAGCACCAGATGCCCGGGCAGAGCGGGTGTGCTAGGGGTTTCGGCTGGCCGGAACGGCCGAAAGTCTCGTGAATCTGAAGGGTCCGATGAGCGTTACCAGCAAAGACGCCCAATCAACGACGGCGGCCGTAATCATCACCGGGGCGACCGAGGGCATTGGCCGCGCTCTGGCCGAGGAGTTCGCCCGTGGCGGTCATGCGCTGGTGCTGGTTGCCCGCGACGAGGCCAAGCTCGCCACCACCGCGCGCGAACTCGCCGACGCCCATGCCGTCGCGGCCAAGTTCATCGCCTGCGATCTGAGCACGGTCGAAGGCTGCGCCGCGATCGAACCGGCGCTGCGGCGCTTCGGCCTTCATGCCGACATGCTGGTCAATAACGCCGCGGCGATGTCGGCCGGTTTCTTCCAGGATCAAGACCTTGCGGCGATGCGGCGGCTGATCGATCTCAACGCTCGCGCCGTGGTCGACCTCACGCTGCGTTTCCTGCCCGGCATGGTGGCGCGCGGTAGCGGCGGCGTGCTCAACGTCGCCTCGATGGAGGGCTTCATGCCGGTGCCCTATCAGGCGACTTACGCTGCCACCAAAGCCTTCGTGCTGTCGTTGAGCCGGGCGCTGGCCTACGAGACCATGTATACCGGCGTGCGCATTTCGGCGTTGGCGCCGGGCACCACCGGCACCGGGCTGCACGCCAAGGCCGGCGCCGAGAACTCGCGCTACGTCATGCTGCTGCCGGTGATGACCAGCGAGGAGCTCGCGCGCATCGCCTACCGGCAATTCATGCGCGGCAAGAAGATCATCGTGGCCGGCTGGTTCAATCGCTTGAGCCTGATCGCCCGGCGTTTTGCCCCGGACCTCGTCCTGGTGCCGGCCATGGGATGGCTGTTCAGGGTGCGCGACGAAGCGGGCAACCTGCAAATGCCGCGTGACCCGGCCACGCCAAAGCCCGACGCCGCCCGGAGCGACGGTCCCCGCCTATCGGCTTGATTGAAGTGAATGGATGGTGGAGCCGGACGGGATCGAACCGACGACCTCAGCAGTGCGATTGCTGCGCTCTCCCAACTGAGCTACGGCCCCATAAGTGCAGGCATTTAGGGATCGGGGTCACAGCCTGTCAAGCGAGGCCCGGATTCCAAGGCCACTGCTCGCTGCCCTTGCCCTTGCTCCCGCCTCTCCGCTACATGGTCCCGGCCAGCCCAGGAGGTCTTTTGATGGTGCCTTTGATCGGATTCATCGTCTATGTCATCCAGCTCTATATCTGGGTGATCATTGCTAGCGCCATTCTAAGCTGGCTGATCGCCTTCAACGTGGTCAACACTCAGAACCGCTTCGTCTACTCGGTCGCCGACATGCTGTACCGGGTGACCGAGCCCGCCCTGCGCCCCATCCGCAGCATTCTCCCCAATCTTGGCGGCATCGATATCTCGCCCGTCATCCTCATCCTGATCTTGATGTTCATCACCAACGTCGTGCTGCTCGGCTGGATCCTGCCGGCCTTCGTGCAACCCGTCGTCTACGTACCGTGACGTCGCCGGCACCGGCGAAGCTCGAGCTCCGTCGCACCGACGACGGAATTCTGCTCCCGGTGCGGCTCACGCCCAAATCGGCCCGCGACGAGATCATCGGCGTTGAGGATTTCGGTGGCGAGACGGTGTTGAAGGCACGGGTGCGAGCCTTGCCCGAGGGTGGCCGCGCCAACGAGGCGCTGGAGCGGTTGGTGGCGCGCTGGCTCAAAGTGCCGCCGAGCTTTGTGTCGGTGGCGCAAGGGGGCAAGTCGCGCATCAAGCATATTTTGGTCGAGGGCGACGCCGCGACGCTGCTCCGTCTGATCGAAGCGCGACTCGCCGAGCTAGCCGGCTAGCGCCGCTGCAATCTCATCGACAATGGCATCGGCCGCTGCGCGCGGGTCGGGCGAGCGGGTGATCGGCCGGCCTACCACCAAATAGTCGGCGCCCGCGCTGATCGCGCTCTTGGGCGTGACCGCGCGCGCCTGATCCTGACTATCGCTCCCTTGAGGCCTGACCCCCGGCGTGACGATCAGGAAATCCGGGCCAACCACTTCCCGGATTTTGGCCACCTCATGGCCGGAGGCGACGACGCCGTCAAAGCAGGCCGCCTTGGCCAGCTTGGCCCGGTGCAACACCAGCTCGTCAAGCGGATGGTCGATGCCTTGCTCGATGACGTCGGCGGATGCGAGATTGGTGAGCACGGTCACCCCCAGCAGCTTGAGCGGGTTGTCGCCTCGCCCGCGCACCGCGGCGTCGAGCGTCTTGCGGTCGAGCGCATGCACGGTCAGAAACCCGGCGCCGCTGCGGGCGATCGCCGCGGTGGCGCGCTCGACCGTCGCTTCGATGTCGAGCAGCTTGGCGTCGACAAAGACCGGCCGGCCGTATTGGGCAAGCTCCGACGCCAGCTCGACCCCTCCGGAGAACAGCAGCTCCAGGCCGATCTTGTAGACTCCGACGCTGTCGCGCAGCGCCGCGATCAACGCCTTGGCCTCGTGCGGGCTGGGCACGTCGAGCGCCACGATGAGACGGTCGCGGGGCAGCATCAAGAACCTGCGAATTTGCGGGCTGCGACGGCCAGCGCCTCGACCACGCTCTTGCATAAAGACTGTTGCGCCTTGTCCTTGAGGCTGCCGTCCTCCTCGAACGCATCCATGGCGCGCGGCAGCGCGATCTGTTGCGGGATCACGGTCGCGCCCATGCCGACCTCGAGGATCTGGCGCAAGTGCAACAGGCTGCGCATCGCGCCGTAATAACCGGGCGACGCGCCCGAAATGGCGAACACCCGTGACTTGAACACTTCGAGGCCGCTCTCGCCCTTGGCCCGCACCCGCGTCACCCAGTCGAGCGTGTTCTTGAGCAGCGGCGTGACCGAGGAGTTATATTCGGGGCTGGCGATGAACACGCCGCCATATTCTTCGAGCAGCGCCTTGAACGCGCGCGCCCGCTCCGGCGGTCCCTCCTCGGCTTCGAGGTCGGCGTTATAAAGCGGCATCGGATAATCCTTGAGGTCGACCAGCACCGCTTCGATGCCGTTGGCTTCGGCGATGTGATGGCCAAGCGCGGCGAGCTTGCGGTTGAACGAGCCGTCCCGCGTGCTGCCGGCAAAGAACAAAAGACGGATCATCGCGCCCTCACCGTTTCGCGCCGGCGGTTTTCGCCTCGCCGCTTTCGCCGATGCCGAACAGATAGCGTAGCGGTACCGTGGCCGCGGCGGCCAGAGGCGTGGCGAGCGCCAGGCCGAGCAGACCGAACACCGCGCCGAGCACCAGCTGGCTCAAGATCACCACCGCCGGCGGCATCGACACTGCCCGCGCCTGGATCAGCGGGGTCAGGAGTTAGCTCTCCAGGAATTGGATCACGGCATAGAGCCCGAGTACCCACAGCGCCAGATCGAGGCCCTCGCCGCCGGCCACCAGCACCATCGGCACGGTCGCCGACCACCGTCGCGGTGATCTTGGCGGCACGCATCACGTCCGGCGTGCCGATGCGCAGCTCCTGTTTGGAACTCGTCCGGGAGGGGCTTCGCTTTGGCTCGCCGGCCATGACGGGTCTTTCTACCTGGCGCGCGGCGCGAGCGGCCGCGCGCAGTGGCTGGGAGGCCAATCTACGTCAAAGGCGGAGCTTATGGGTAGCGGCTACTCGCGGATCCCCTCGAAGAAATCCTTGACCCGCGCGAAGAACCCGGTGGATGCTGGGCTCGTGTCCGGGTTCGAGGCCTCCTCGAACGATTTCAGCAGCTCGCGCTGCTTGCGCGACAGGTTCTTCGGCGTCTCCACCTCGACCTGGATATAGAGATCGCCCTGCTGCTTTGAGCGCAGCACCGGCATGCCCTTGGCCTTGAGGCGGAACTGCTTGCCGCTCTCGCTGCCTTCCGGGATTTTCACCCGCGTCCGGCCGCCATCGATGGTTGGCACTTCGATCTGGCCGCCAAGGGCGGCGGTGGTCATGGCGATCGGCACGCGGCAGAACAGATCGGCGCCGTCGCGCTGGAAGAACTCGTGCGGCTTGATCGACAGGAAGATGTAAAGGTCGCCGGGCGCCCCGCCGCGCACCCCGGCCTCGCCTTCGCCCGCCAGCCTGATGCGGGTGCCGTCCTCAACCCCGACCGGGATAGTGACCGACAGCGTGCGCTCGCGCGTCACCCGGCCGGCGCCGTTGCATGACGGGCACGGCGTCTCGATGGTCTCGCCGAGTCCCTGGCAGGACGGACAGGTGCGCTCGATGGTGAAGAAACCCTGGGTGGCACGCACCTTGCCGACGCCGCCGCAGGTGCGGCAGGTGGTCGGCGCCGTGCCGGTCTTGGCGCCCGAGCCCGAGCAGCTGTCGCAGGTCACGCTGGTCGGCACGCGGATTTGCGCGGTCTTGCCCTGATAGGCCTCGGCTAGCGTGATTTCCATGTTGTAGCGCAGATCGGAGCCGCGCTCGCGTGACGACCGCTGCCGCGGGCGACGCTGGCCCATGAACTCGCCGAACAGATCGTCGAACATCGCCGACATTGAGGCGGAGAAATCGGCGCCGAAATTGTGTCCCTGGCCTCCGGCCATGCCTGAATCGAACGCGGCATGACCGAAGCGGTCATAGGCGGCGCGGCGCTGCGGGTCCTTGAGCGCCTCGTATGCCTGATTGAGTTCCTTGAAGCGGGTTTCGGCACCCGGATCGCCGCTGCAGCTGTCGGGATGGCATTCTTTGGCGAGACGGCGAAACGCGGCCTTGATCTCGCTGTCGCGAGCGCCGCGTGGCACGCCGAGTACCTCGTAATAGCACCGTTTCGACATCGCCCCTCCGGCTCTTTGCACCGCCGTCACGTGTGGCGGCGCTCAAGCCTCTTGTGTTTGGGCGTTGGCGCCGGGCTCGGTTCGCCCAGCGCCAATGCCATGCATTCTGGTTACGCCGACTTCTTGCTGTCGTCGTCCTTGACTTCTTCGAAGTCGACATCGACGACCTTATCGTCCGGCCCGGCATCGGTCGCCGACGGCCCACCATCGCCGCCTCCCGCCGCGTTCTGGCTGGACTGATACATCGCCTCGCCAAGCTTCATGGAAGCCTGAGCGAGAGCGTCGACCTTCTGCTTGATGGCGTCTTTGTCTTCGCCCTGGATGGCCGTCTTGAGCTCGGCCGCCGCGGCTTCCACCGCTTGCTTGTCGCCGGCCGGAACCTTGTCGCCGAAATCCTTCAGCATCCGCTCGGTCGAGTGGACCAGAGCCTCGCCCTGATTGCGCACCTCGACCAATTCGCGGCGCTGCTTGTCGTCCTCGGCGTGACTCTCGGCTTCCTTGACCATGCGGTCGATGTCGGCGTCGGTCAGGCCGCCGGAAGCCTGGATGCGGATCGACTGCTCCTTGCCGGTGGCTTTGTCCGAGGCCTGGACATTGACGATGCCGTTGGCATCGATGTCGAAGGTCACCTCGACCTGCGGCACGCCGCGCGGGGCCGGCGGAATGCCGACCAGATCGAACTGGCCGAGCATCTTGTTGTCGGCCGCCATCTCGCGCTCGCCTTGGAACACCCGGATGGTGACGGCGTTCTGATTGTCCTCCGCGGTGGAGAACACCTGGCTCTTCTTGGTCGGGATGGTGGTGTTGCGGTCGATCAGCCGGGTGAACACGCCGCCCAGGGTCTCGATGCCGAGCGAGAGCGGGGTGACGTCGAGCAACAGCACGTCCTTGACATCGCCTTGCAGCACGCCGGCCTGAATGGCCGCGCCGATCGCCACCACCTCGTCGGGGTTCACGCCCTTATGCGGCTCGCGGCCGAAGAAGGTCTTCACCGTCTCGACGACCTTGGGCATGCGGGTCATGCCGCCGACCAGGATCACCTCGTTGACTTCGGCCGGCTTGAGGCCGGCATCCTTGAGGGCGTTCTGGCACGGGCCGATGGTCTTCTGGATGAGATCGTCGACCAGGCTCTCGAGCTTGGCCCGCGTGAGCTTCATGGTGAGATGCTTCGGGCCCGACTGGTCGGCGGTGATGAACGGCAGATTGATCTCGGTCTGGGTGGTCGAGGACAGCTCGATCTTGGCCTTCTCGGCCGCCTCTTTGAGGCGCTGCAGCGCCAGCTTGTCGCCGCGCAGATCGATGCCCGACTCCTTCTTGAACTCGTTGGCGAGGTAATCGACCAGGCGCATATCGAAATCCTCGCCGCCGAGGAACGTGTCGCCATTGGTCGACTTGACCTCGAACACGCCGTCGCCGATCTCAAGGATCGACACGTCGAAGGTGCCGCCGCCGAGATCGTAAACGGCGATGGTCTTGCCGTCTTTCTTGTCGAGACCATAGGCCAGCGCGGCCGCGGTCGGCTCGTTGATGATGCGCAGGACCTCGAGTCCGGCGATCTTGCCCGCGTCCTTGGTTGCCTGGCGCTGGGCGTCATTGAAATATGCGGGGACGGTAATGACCGCCTGCTCGACCTTGTGGCCAAGATGGGCTTCGGCGGTCTCCTTCATCTTTTGCAGGATGAAGGCAGAAATCTGCGAGGGCGAATATTTCTTGCCGTGGGACTCGACCCAGGCGTCGCCATTGTCGCCTTTTACGATCTTGTAGGGGACAAGCTTCTTGTCCTTCTCGACCATCGGGTCTTCGTAGCGGCGGCCGATCAGCCGTTTGATGGCGAAGAATGTGTTCTCTGGATTGGTGACGCCTTGCCGCTTGGCTGGCAGGCCGACGATGACTTCTCCATCGTCGGTGAAGGCCACCATCGAAGGCGTGGTGCGCATGCCTTCGGCATTCTCGATGACCTTGGGAGTCTTCCCGTCCATCACTGCGACGCAGGAATTGGTAGTGCCGAGATCGATACCGATCACTTTCGCCATTACGAACCTCTCTTTCTGGCAGACCGTGCGGGCCCATGAGCGGCACCCGGCATTCAGCGCTAGGCTAGGCGTCGGTCCCCAATATGCGGCAAGCCCGCCGACTCATCCGGCAGGGTTCCGCGGTTATATAGGTGGCAAGCCTATGAGCCGCAAGGAGAAGCGCCGATCACGGCAGCCCTTCGAGCGCCCGTCACGAAACTTTCTTCCATGCACCGATCAGGATGGGGGTGAGGCAGTAATAGCGCCCGTCTTGCCCGGCCTCGGTCATATCGGCCTTGAACTGCTCCGCCCTTGCCGCATCGGCGATGCCGAGCGCCGCCGCGGCGGGGAACAGGCTTTGGTAAACGCCGATCAACATTGGCGCCATGTCTTTGAGCGGCAGGAACTTCGCCTCGGCGGCAGTGCCGTCGGGGGTGCCGATGCCGGCCGCCTCGAATTGCGCCGGGAGTTGGCGCCCGGCCCGCAAATTTCGGCCATGCGCCCTGAACACGCTCTCAAACACGCGATTGAACTCGGCCATGGCCGGACAGAGGGGCTCGACCGCTATCGCCCCGAAATCGAACTCCTGGACTGCCACGACGCCGCCCGGCTTGGTCCAGTACAGCATCTTCTCCAGCGCCGTCACCGGCTCCTGCATGTGCATGAGAAAAAGCCGGCAGAAGGTGAGGTCGAAGGGCGCGCCGGGCACCTCATCAAGCGTCAGCATGTCGGCCTCGATCAGCTCGAACGCCGCGCCGCCCTGGGCGCGGAGATCGGCGAGCGCTTGGCGCCCCAGCGCGGCGTCGATCTCGATGCCGGTGACGCTGCCCGCAGGTCCGACGCGATCGCCCATCAGCCGCATGACCGTGCCGGGGCCCGAACCTACATCGAGGCAGCTCATGCCGGGCTCAAGGCCGATCTGGTCGAGCACCTGCTCGGTCGCGCGCTGCCACATCGACGCCTGATCGCGCAGACGCTGATATTCGCTCAGCTCCCGCGCATGCACATAACCGTCGGGATTCAATGTCCCCGCTTTTGCCGTCACCGGCTGGATCTCCTCATTCGCCGCTCAGGCGCTATATGGCAGAACGTATGACAGGCTTGAGTCGGAGCAAAGGCGGCATGAATTATTTTCCACAAAACCTCGATCGGGCGGCGCAAGGCACGCTTCTTGCCGCTTTGCGGGAAATCATCGCGGACGCGCCGCTGTTCACCCCAACCATGCCCCGCTCCGGCACTCCAATGTCGGTGCGCATGACCAATTGCGGTCCGCTCGGCTGGGTGACCGACCGGGAGCGAGGCTATCGCTACCAGGCCAGCCATCCCGTGACGGGGAAATCATGGCCCCCGATCCCACCAATGCTGCTCGATCTGTGGCGTGCGGTCGCCAGCTATCCCTTTCCGCCCCAAGCCTGCCTGGTCAATTACTATGCCGGCGCTGCAAAAATGGGGCTGCATCAGGATAAAGACGAGCAAGATTTCGCCGCGCCGGTGCTGTCGGTCTCGCTCGGCGACACCGCCGTCTTTCGCGTGGGCGGCATATCCCGCAAGGACCCCACCCAGAAATTCGAGCTCAAGTCTGGTGACGTGGTGGTGCTGGGCGGCACGGACCGGCTGGCCTATCACGGCATCGACCGCATTCTGCCCGGAACGTCCGATCTTCTTGCCGAAGGCGGCCGCTTCAATCTCACGCTGCGGCGCGTAACCACACCAAGCTGAACGCGGCTAGTCCGCTTCGCCTTCCGGGAAATCGTCGTTGGCGGCCTTGCGCTGCGCGGCGCCATTGCCGTCGCCTTTCGGCTTGGCCGCCTTGGCGCCGCCCTTCGACACCGCAACCAGCGCCGGCCGGAGACAGCGGTCGCCGATGGCATAGCCGGCCTGCATGACGTCGACCACCGTGCCCTCGGCCACGTCGGGATTTTGCACCTCGAACATGGCTTGCTGAAAGTTCGGGTCGAAGCGCTGGCCGAGCGGTTCGATGCGGGTGACGCCGTGCCGCTCCAGCACGTTGAGCAGCTCGCGCTCGGTTAGCTCGACTCCTTCGAGGAAGCTCTTGAGCGCCGGATCGCCGGCGGCCGCGTCGGCCGGCACGTGCTCGATGGTGCGTTTGAGGTTATCGCCGACCGTCAGCACGTCGCGGGCGAAATTGGAGATGGCGTAGCGCGCCGTGTCGGTCTTTTCGCGCTCGGTGCGCCGGCGCAGATTTTCCATGTCGGCCATGGTGCGGAGCAGCCGGTCGCGCATCTCTGCGTTGTCGGCCAGCAGGCCGTCGAGATCGGTCCCGACCTGAGCGCTCGGGTTGGGTTCGCCAGTCTTGGGCTCGGCCTTCGGAGAATCGGCGACTCTCGCTTGATCCTCGTTAGCCTCACGCGGATCGGTCTTGTCGTCGGGCATGCAAGCCTCGGCGAATTGCTTCACTTGAAAGTCCAGGGGGGATATCAACCGTCAGGCGGCAAAAATCAAGGGACAAGGCGCCCCAGCAGCTTCGCCGTGTAGTCCACCATCGGGATGATGCGAGCATAATTGAGGCGGGTCGGGCCGATCACCCCAAGCACACCAACGATGTTCTGCTCAGTATCCTCGAACGGCGAGACGATCAACGCCGAGCCTGATAGCGAGAACAGCTTGTTCTCCGAGCCGATGAAGATGCGCACGCCCTCGGCGCGCTCGGCCAGGCCGAGCAGCTGGATCAGGTCGGTCTTGGTGTCGAGATCCTCGAACAGCAGGCGGACCCGCTCGAGATCCTCCATCGCTCTGACATCTTCCAGCAGATGGGCGCGGCCGCACACGATCAGGCTCTGGCGGTCATTGCCCGGCCCCGACCAGGTGGCGAGTCCTTCGGTGACGACGCTGGCGGTCAGCTCGTCGAGCTGGGCGCGCCGCTCTTCGATCTCGGTCTCGATGCGGGTGCGGGCCTCGGCCAAGGTCAGCCCGACAATGCGGGCATTGATGTAGTTCGAAGCCTCGTGCAGCGAGGACAGCGGCAGGCCTTCGGGCAGGGTGATAATGCGATTCTCGACGTCGCCGTCGTCGCCGACCAGCACCGCCAGCGCCCGACCAGGGCCCAAATTGACGAACTCAACATGCTTCAGCCGCTTGCTCTGCTTGTCGACCAGCACCACCCCGGCGCAGCGCGATAGTCCCGACAGCATCTCGCCCGCCTCGCCGAGCACGTCCTCGACCGCCCGGCGCCGCCCGCTGCCGGCAATGCGGCTCTCGATCTGGCTGCGCTCCTCGACGCTGATATCGCCCACCTCGAGCAGCCCGTCGATGAACAGGCGCAGCCCGGTATGCGTCGGCAGCCGCCCCGCGCTGGTATGCGGCGCGTAGATCAGTCCTAAATTCTCCAGGTCGGACATGACGTTGCGCACCGACGCCGGCGACAGCGTCATCGGCAGGGCGCGGCTCAAATTGCGCGAGCCAACCGGTTCGCCGGTGGTGAGATAGGATTCGACGATGCGCTTGAACACCTCGCGGGAGCGCTCGTTGAGCTGACGCAGGGACGCGGCGGCTTCGGCGGCGGCGCGGGCTTCTTTTGGGTCGGTATGGCGCATGATGGAGGAAATCTAGGAGCGCGCCGCGCACCCGTCAAACCAGAAGCCGGATTTTGGTTTCAGTTGAGTGGCGCGAATTGGGGCGCGGCGGCCGGAGTGAACTCGTCCGGGGCGCCGAAATGGACGAAGTAGCGCGACTTCATGGCCTCGACCGGCATGATGATGAACACGTCGGTGGTGCCGAATTGATGATCGATCACCGCGCCGTCGCCGACATAGGCGCCGACCCGCAAATAACCTTTGATCAGCGGCGGCAGCGCCTTGATCGCGGCGCGCACATTGACGGCCTCGGCCGGCATCATGTTCATGTCGATGCGCCGATGCTCATGCGCCCGGACCCGCCATTCCTCCGGCGCCAGTGACGTGTGGTGCAGATAGCTGAGCGCGAGCGCATGCGCCTTGGGATCGGTGCCGGTGAAGCTGGCGCAACCGATCATCACGTCGCCGCCACGCTCCCGGACATAGGACCACACGCCCTGCCACAGCAGCTCCAGCGTACGCTTGTTGCGATAGGGCTTGAGCACGCAGGACCGGCCGAGCTCCATGAAGCTGTAGTCGGGCTTGGCCTGGAGCAGCGGCGCGATATCGTATTCGCCTTGGGTGTAGAAGCCGTCATAGCAGTCGGCCACCTCCTGCGGCAGCATGCGATAGGTGCCGACCACCTTGGAGCGCCGCCAGCGCCGCCCGCCGCTGGTGTCGCCATGGTCGATCACCAGAAGATGGTCGAAGATGGCGTCGTAGTCGTCTTCGTCGCGCCGCGAGAGAATGGCGAGCGCGTTGGGAATGGCCGACATCTCTTCGTAGAACACCTTGTAGCGGAGCCGCTGGGCGCGCCTGATCTCGCTCTTCTTGCGGGCCAGTCGCACCTCGAGCGAGCCGAGCCGGCCATAGATTTTGGGCGGCTGGAAGCGCTTGCCCATGAACGGCAACCCGCCCGCTGGGCTTGGTTTGAACATCAATCCCGGAAACATGGCCCCACCGCGAAATCTGCCGGCTAAGCGACCTGACATTGGCTTCATCGGCATAAGCAGCCCGGTTTGCGTCTGGGCGTGAGCGACTTTGGGGGACCCTGCAGGCTACCGATGCCATTCTGCCCACATGTACCCCCGATTCGGCCACAACACTGGCCGGTTAGCAAACCAATTCGAACTCTATGTGACAGTCTGGGGAAAGCGCACAACTTCCGCGCGCGTTCGGATCGGCTTCAGGCGGCGCCGCGCCCGATTTGTCCCTCTCGTTCCGCTCCCGGGCGCCATCTTGCGAACAGCGCCGCCAGATCGGCGCGCTCGAACGGCTTGGCCAGATAGTCGTCGAGTCCCGCTGCCAGATAGAGGTCGCGGTCCTCGGCGAAGGCGTTGGCGGTCAAGGCCACGATCGGCGGCCGGCCCGCAGCGGGGCGCGCATCGTCCGGATAGAGCGCTCTGATCCGGCGCGCCGCTTCCACGCCGTCCATGTCGGGCATGTGGATATCCATGAGCACCAGGTCGAAGCCTTTGCCGTTGGAGCGGGCCATCTCGTTGCCGGCCCTGGCGACGGCCTCGACGCCGTTTCTCACCCGCACCACCCGCGCACCGGATTTCTCCAGCACGGTGCAGGCCAACAGCGCATTGATGTCGTTGTCTTCGGCGAGCAGGATCGAGGCGCCTCTTCCTTCCGCCGGCGATGCCGGGAAGGCGAGCCGAACCGGCGAGCCGGCGTCCATCGCCTTGTCCGGCATGTCGTCGACATCGGCGAATAATTGCGTGAGCAGCGACAGCGGCCTGACGGGACGGACCAAATAGAAGTTGAAGGACTCGGCGCGAAAGCTCGGGATGTCGCCGCGCTCGGCCGGATCGATCAGCACCACCGTGCGGGGCGGACGATTAACGTCGTGTCCCGGACCGAGCAGGCCGATGAGGCGCGCCGCACCGGCCTGAACCGCGTTCCGGTCGGTGAGCAGCGCGGTGAACGGAACGCCGGTCGTGGCGGCGCCTGCGGCGATGCGCTCGGCGTCTTTCAGCGGCACGCGGGCGACGGCGGCGCCCATGGCCACCAGCAGATCGCAGATTAAACCCGCTTCGATCGCGCCGCCCAGCACCACGAGGATTTTTTCGCCCGCCGCCGGCTTTGGCCAGGACGCCCCCAGCGCGGCGACCCCCGGCGACACGGCGAAGGGCAGATCCACGGTGAAAATGGCACCAGCGCCCGGCACGCTCGCCACGCCGATGCGGCCGCTCATTTCGTCGACCAGGCGCTTGGAGATGGCGAGACCGAGACCGGTGCCGCCATGGCGCCGCGCCGAACCCTGTTCCGCCTGCTCGAACTCGGCGAAGATGCGGTCGATGGCATCGGGCGGCACCCCCGGCCCGGTATCGCGCACGGCGAAGCGGAGCATGGTTTGGTCGCCTTGCGCCGCGCCCGGGGCGCGTTGCAGCGTCAGGCCCACGCCGCCGGCTTCGGTGAACTTGATGGCGTTGCCCATCAGATTCATCAGGATCTGGCGAACTCGCATCTCGTCGCCGATCACCGTCTTCGGCAGATCGGGCGTGGCCAGCCAGCCGATCTCCAGGCCCTTATCGCGGGCCCGCGGCGCCAGCAGCTCGATCACCCCTTGCGCGGCGTCGGCGATCTCGAACGGCGCCGGCCTGAGCTCGACCTTGCCGGCCTCGATCTTGGAGAAGTCGAGCACCTCGTCGATCAGCGACAGCAGCGTTTTGGCGGAGCTCGAGATGGCGCGGGCATAGGTGCGCTGTTCAGCCGACAGCTCGGTGTCGAGCAACAGGCCGGTCATGCCGAGGATGCCGTTCATCGGGGTTCTGATCTCGTGACTCATCGAGGCGAGAAAGCGCGACTTGGCTTTACTCGCGTCCATCGCCTGATCGCGGGCCTCGGCGAGCTGGAGCTCCGCCGCGCGCTGCTCGGTGATGTCGCGCCCCACGCTCTGCATCTCGCTCATGCGGCCGCCGGCATCGGCGATGACGAAGTCTTCCCACACGAACCAGCGCGGCCCCGCCGCAGTGATGAGCTCGATGATCTGGCTGCGCCGCTCGTCGCCGTCTCTGGGCCAAGCCGCGGGCGCGTCCTGCTCGGCGCCCACTACCGGGAGCTGGAACACCTGACCGAGCGCCGCGTCGCGCGTGAGCCCAAAGGTTCGGCAGAAGGCATCGTTGACGAAGCTCAGTCTTTGATCGGCGTCGCGGCGCAGGATGACGTCGCCCTGATGATCGAGCAGATCGCGATAGCGCGTCTCGCGCTCGCGAACCTCCCATTGCAGGTCCTTGAGCGATTCGAGGCTTTGGTCGAGGCGGTCGGCCAGAGTGGCGACGCGCGCATTGCCGGCTCGCTCCCGGCGCGCGGCGATCAGCGCCACCAGGATGGCCACGCCGAGTACAAGCGGCAGCAGCGCCAGAGTGATGGCGCTGCCGAGCGCCGCCAGCGAGATCAGAATGAGTGCCGCGGCGAGCAGTCCGAGCGCCGGCGCCAGCGCGACTCCGCTCAGCATGTCGCCGCCGAGCGTGCCGAAGGCGCGGCCGAGCCTGGCGCGCAAGCGCCGCCCGCGCTCCGCTGCACCCGCGCGCTCGCCTTGTCGCTCCGCATTGCGATCCTGCTGAGTCACCTGACGCCGCTCGGTTTGTCTCGGTTTGTTATCAGCCGGGCAAAGCCGGCAGTTTCCCGGCCTAAACCAAGCAGAGAATGCTTGAAAAAGGCTGAATCCTGGGGATTTTCAGGCTGCCGCCTGGGCCCGGCGCAGGGTCTCGCCGCGATAGCTCAGGGCCTCGGCCACATGGATGCGGGCGACTTTGTCCTCGCCGTCGAGGTCGGCCAGCGTGCGCGCCACCCTGAGCGTCCGGTGGTAACCGCGGGCGCTGAGCGACAGCGCGTCGGCCGCCTCGCGCAGCAGCGTCAGCCCGGCCCGGTCGGGCGCGGCGATGTCCTCGAGCAGCGCGCCGTCGCATTCGGCATTGGTACGGATGCGAGCGAGGCTGAGTGCGGCATAGCGTTCGGCCTGGGCGCGGCGGGCCTGGGTGACGCGCGCGCGGACCTCAGCGCTCCGTCCAAGAACAATAAGTGAACATCGGCCTATCACCACAGAAAGGCGCCGACGCAGAATATCGTCAGCACGATGAGGACGAAATCGGCGATGCCGAACCGCATCAGCCAGGCCGGCGGCTCGCGATAACGCGGCACCGACCGCATCAGGATCAACGCGCCGTATAGGATCCAGCCGAGCATGGCCAGGGTCAACTCGAGCGCTTTGTCCTCGCCGGTTCCAGCAGCGCCCGCTCTCGGCACCAACCAGAACAACAGCGCGATCCCGAGCCCGACATAGGCGAGATAAAGCGCGGCCAGCCACAGCGTCCTGGCCACGCCCGAGCGGTCCGTCTGCCATTGCCGCAACACCCCCGGCAGAGCGGCGGAGATCGCGATCAGGACCAGTACCAGCGCTTCCCAGTTCTGCATGAATCGCGCCTTTCTGCCGCTGCAACGCGCGCCGGTCGACTTGTTCTCGATCAAAGCGCCAAGCTGTCGCAAATGTAGCGTAGACTACGAACTCACACAGCAGGAGGGGCGAGCCATGTTTGCAGACCGGTCGATGCGCATCTTCGTCGCCCACCTCGCCGCCTTCGTCGCCGCCGTGCTGGTCTGTGCCGCCGTCAATCTGTGGCTGACGCCGAACGCGCTGTGGTGGCCCTGGGTACTGATGGGCTGGGGCATCGCGGTCGCCACCCACGCCCTGGCGCTGCTGTTGCGCCTGACGCATCGGCGCGAACGCGTCTTCATCGACAAATGCACGCGAAGCTTCACCGTCCATCTGTTCGCCTATTTGGCGACGGTGCTGCTGCTGTTTCTTGTCAATCTCACCGTGACGCCGAAGGTGTGGTGGTTTTATTGGGTGGCGCTCGGCTGGGGCGCGGGGCTCGTTCCGCACGCTTGGAGCGCCTTCTTCCGGCGGCGCCCCGGGCGTACGGCAGCGCCGGAAAAAGCTGCGAAGTCCGAGCCGTCTAAAGCTGGAACGAAATCGGCCGCCGCGCCGAAACGCACGCCGCGCAGCAAAAGCCCCAAGTCCTAGACCTTGGGGATCAGCGTGTTGGACGGCAGGCTCGGATCGAGCAGCCGTGCCGCCTGCTCGGCGCCGGTGACCGGCAGCTTGGCCTTGTCGAGCAGGCCGACCTGCACCAGCATCGACGCCTGGTCCCAATAAATATGCTCGTGGGCGACTTTGCTCGCCGCATCGAAGCCGACCACCACCACCAGCGGGAGCGTCACCTTGCGGCCGGTGGGCGCGACGCCCGGCAGGAACACCTCCATCGGGCAATCATGGGTAAAACTGACCACGACCTCATCGACCACCTGGGTCTCGCCGACCGTGCGCGACAGCAGCGTAACCGTCCAGTCGTCCGGCAAATGCCCGACGAACCAGCTATCGTAGAACCGCCTCACCGCGTCGCGACCGTTACCGCCGGTCATGGTCGGGACATTGGTGATATGCGGCGCATCGCCCATTGTCGCCATGGTGGCGTCGACGTCGTGCGTCACGAACTCGGCGGCGCAATGGGCGTCGAACATCGCGCCGAGCCCTTTGGGGTCGGAACTCATCGCGTTCTCACTTTGCATTCGGCCTTCACTTTTTTCTCCACCACGTCCCAAATCATGGCGGCGATGTCGGCGCCGCCGAACTGCGCCACCTGCCTGATGCCGGTGGGGGAGGTGACGTTGATCTCGGTGAGATAGTCGCCGATGACGTCGATGCCGGTAAATATCAGCCCGCGACGCTTCAACTCGGGCCCAAGTCGCGCACAGATCTCCTTGTCGCGCTTGGTCAGGGTCGCCGGCTCGGCGCGGCCGCCGACATGCAGGTTCGAGCGCGTCTCGTCGGGCGCTGGCACGCGGTTGATGGCGCCGGCAAATTCGCCGTCCACCAGAATGATGCGCTTGTCGCCGTTGCGCACCTCGGGCAGGTAGCGCTGCACCATGATTGGCTCGCGGAAGCTGATGCCCATCAGTTCGATCAGCGAATTGAGATTGGTGTCGCCTGGCGGGATGCGGAAGATCGCCGCGCCGCCATTGCCGTAAAGCGGCTTCACCACGATGTCCTTGTGCTTGTCGCGGAAGGCGCGGATCTCGTCGGGTGAGCGGGTGACCAGCGTCGGCGGCATCAAGTCGAGAAAATCGAGCACGAACACCTTCTCCGGCGCGTTGCGCACCGCAGCCGGATCGTTGACCACCAGGGTCTTGGGCTGCAGGCGCTCGAGCAGATGCGTGGTGGTGATATAGGCCATGTCGAACGGCGGATCCTGCCGGAGCTGCACCACGTCATATTCGGCGAGGTCGACTTGCTTAGGATGCGCGAGACGGTAATGCGCGCCGGGTTTATCCTCGACCGTGAGGCTGTGGCCTTCGGCGATCAAGCTGCCGTCGCGTAGCGAGAGATTGTTGGGCGTGTAATAGAACACGTCGTGGCCGCGCCATTGCGCCTCGAGCAGCAGCGCGAAGGTGGAATCGCCCCTGATATCGACGCGCTCGATCGGGTCCATCTGGAAGGCGACTTTGAGAGCCATGGCGCGCCCTTATTACACGGAAAAGGCGTTCTCGATATAGCGCGGCCAGGCCCAAGGCGCGGCCAAAACCACGTCGAAGGCGAGGTCATGGCCGGCAAAATCGGGGTGGCTCGCCAGCCAATATTGCGCCGGACAATGCGGCGCCGCTGCTTGGCCGGCAGGGTCCAGGCGGCGTCCGCTGTGGTCTTGCGCCGCTTCACCTCGATAAAGGCGAGCCGCTTGCCCTTCAGCGCCACCAGGTCGATCTCGCCGACCGGCGTCTTGTAGCGCTGCGCCACGATTGCGTAGCCCTTGAGCCGAAGCAGGAGGGCCACAATGGTCTCGGCGAAGAGACCGCGCCGATACGCCCTGACCCGCGCCGGCCGCATTCTCACTCGCGCTTCAGCGCAAGCCCGAGCTCGTAGACCCGGGCGCGGCTGACATTCAGCACTTCCGCCACCGAGCGCACGGCGTCGCGGAAGCTTTCCAGCTTCAGCGCCGTCTCCAGTTGCTCGACGATCTTCTCGTCGCTGGCATCGGCCTGATCCGGGGCGGGCGGCGCCACCACCACCACGAACTCGCCCTTCAGCGTGTCGCTATCCGCCAGCTCGGCGGCCAGACGGTCGAGCCGGCCGCGGGTCACGCTCTCATGCAGCTTGGTCAGCTCCTTGGCGATCGCCGCCTCGCGTGAGCCGAGCAGCTCCGCCATGTCGGCGAGAGACTTGGCGAGACGCGATGACGATTCGAACAAGATCAATGTTGCCGGGACGCTCTTGAGTTCCTCCAGCCGCGCTCGGCGCGCGCCGGATTTCGGCGGCAGGAAGCCGGCGAACAGAAACGTGTCGGTCGGCAGCCCCGCGCTGGTGAGGGCAGCGAGCGCCGCGGAGGGCCCGGGGATGCTGATCACCAGCAGCTCCTGTTCGAGCGCCTCGCGCACCAGCTTGTAGCCGGGGTCGGAGATCAGCGGCGTGCCGGCGTCCGAGATCAGCGCCACCGACTGCCCGGCCCGGAGCCGCGCCAGCAGCTTCGGCCGCTCCCGCTCGGCATTGTGCTCGTGATAGGGGGTGAGCTTGCCGCCCAAGCCGAAATGGAAGAGCAGCTTCTTGGAGTGGCGCGTGTCCTCGGCGGCGATCACATCGGCGCGGGCGAGGACGGCCAGGGCCCGGAGCGAGATGTCGGCGAGATTGCCGATCGGCGTCGCCACCAGATAAAGCGCTTGCGTCAGCGGCCGCGCCATCAGTTCGGACAGCACCTCGCCGGCGCGCGTCACCGTCCGGTCGAGCGCCTCGTCGATTCGCTGGTTCTCTCGCTGATCTTGCACGCGCACGGCCCGCAACTTAAGGCTGGCTAGGCGCAAAAACGTTACGTGATATAGTCACCCCGCGTCCATCACGTTTGAGCCATAGTTGCGGGCAAGTTTTGCGCGCGGGGTAGGGCGGCGCGACGGATCGCGATCCAACCGGTCAGCGGGGCCATCGCAACTGTCGCCAACGACCAGGGCGCGCGCCGGCGAAGGCGCGGGAGCCTTTGAGCAAAAGGGGCCATGCGGCTGCCATTAAGCTTTAGCCGTCATCTCGGCGCGACGAGGCTTGTACTTGCCACCCTGGCGGTGGCGGTATTGGTCGTCGCTTGCGGCGCGCCCGGCGGCAGCGGTGGTGGACCGGGTCCCGGCATCACCGGCTCGAGCGGCACGGTCAAGGTCGCGCTGCTCCTGCCGATCTCCGCATCGGGCTCGACCCCGGCCGTGGCCAAGGCGCTCAAACAGGCCGCCGAGCTAGCGCTGTTCGATTTCGACAATCCGAACGTGTCGCTGATTCCCAAGGACACCAAGGGCACGGCGGAGGGCGCCCGCCTGGCCGCGCAGAGCGCGCTGCAGGACGGCGCCGAGCTGATCATCGGGCCGCTCTTTGCCCAGGAGGTCTCCGGCGCCGCGCCGGTCGCCCGCCAAGGCGGCGTGCCGATGATTGCCTTTTCCAGCGACGAGAAGGTCGCCGGCGGCGGCGTCTATCTGCTGAGCTTCCTGGCCGGGCGCGACGTGCCGCGTATCGTTTCCTTCGCCCTGTCGCGCGGCAAGCGCAACTTCGCCGAGCTGATCCCGCAATCGGCCTATGGCCGCATCGCCGAGACGGCGTTCGCCAGGGCAGTCTCCGCCGGCGGCGGGCAGCCAGGGGTGCGCGCGACATACCCCGCCAACGACTCGACCGCCATGCTGGGGCCGGTGCGGCAGGTCGCCAACGCTATCAAGTCGGGACAGGCGGTGGATGCGCTGTTCCTGCCGGCGGGGCGTGATGATCTTCCCGACCTCGCTCCGCTGCTGGCGTCGGCCGATCTGTCGAGTTCGCGGGTGCAGTTCATCGGCACCGGCCAGTGGGATTATCCCAATATCGGCAGCGACCGGGCGCTGGTCGGCGGCTGGTACCCGGCGCCCGACCCGAAGGGCTGGAGCGGCTTCGTGGAGAAATATTCCAAAACCTATGGCGCGGCGCCGCCCCGGATTGCCAGCCTCGGTTATGACGCCATCAGCCTGGCCGTGTCGCTGTCGCCCAATCCGCCCGGCCAGCGTTACACCACCGCGCAGCTGACCCGGTCGAGCGGCTTCTCCGGGGTCGACGGGCTGTTCCGTCTGCTGTCCGACGGCACCTCCGAGCGCGGCCTGGCCATTCTCGAAGTGAGCGAAGGCGGCCCGCGCGTGATCGACCCCGCGCCGAGCTCATTCGCCACCGCCTCGTCTTATTAGGTTTAGGCCGCGAGCTCGACGATCAGCCGGTCGAGTACCAGGCGGCCTTTGGCCGTGGCGGCCAGCCGCGCGCCGCTTCGGTCGATCAGGCCGTCTTGCGCCAGCGCGCTTAGGCGCCGCTCATCGAGCCCATGGCCGGCGAGGGCGGCGAGCCGGGTCAGATCGATGCCCTCGCTGAGGCGCAAGCCCATCAGCAGATATTCGTCGGCCGTCTCCGCCGCGCTCAAAATCTCCTCGCTCTCGAGGCCGTGACCATGCGTTTCGACTGCGGCGAGCCAGGTTTCCGGAGACTTGGTTGCCGACAGCGCCCGCTTGGCGCCGGCAGTGCTGATGCGGCTATGGGCGCCGGGCCCGATGCCGGCATAGTCGGCCCCGCGCCAATATAGCAAATTGTGACGCGACTCCGATCCCGGCCGCGCATGGTTGGAAACCTCATAAGCCGGCAGGCCCGCCGCTTCGCAGAGCTCCTGAGTGAGCACATATTGCGCGCGCGCCTGGGCTCCGTTCGGCGTGTGCAGCGTGCCCGCCGCGTGCCGCGCGGCGAACGGCGTGCCCGCCTCGATGGTGAGCTGGTAGAGCGACAGATGATCGGCGGCGTGGCTGAGCGCGCGGGTGAGCTCGTCCTGCCAGTGGCGCACCGTCTGGCCTTCCCGCGCATAGATGAGATCGAAGGAGACGCGGCCGAAATGGCGCTTGGCCAGCGCCAGCGCGGCCAGAGCCTCAGCAGCCGTGTGTTGACGGCCGAGCGCCTTGAGGTCGGCATCGTCGAGCGCCTGCACCCCGAGCGACAGCCGGTTGACGCCGGCATTTGCGTAGCCCGCGAAATTTTCCGCTTCGACGCTGGTCGGATTGGCCTCGAGTGTGATCTCGGCATCGGCCGGTACGGACCAGTGGCTGGCGATGGCCTCGAGGATCGCCGCCACGGTTGCGGGGCGCATCAGCGATGGCGTGCCGCCGCCGAAAAAGATGCTCGAAACGCTGCGCCCCGGCGCCAGCGAGGCGAAATGAGAAAGCTCTGTGAGGTAAGCGGCGAGGAACCGCGACTCGTCGACACCGCCATGGCGCACATGAGAATTAAAGTCGCAATACGGACATTTGGCCCGGCAGAACGGCCAATGCACATAAACGCCGAATGGCTCGGTCTCACTCATCCGCGACATAGGTCTCAGCCAACAATTGCTCGAAGGCCCGCATGCGATGGGACAACTCGTTCTTCAGCGCGGGGTCCATCTCGCCAAAGGTCTCATCATAGCCGTCCGGCACGAAGATCGGATCATAACCGAAACCGCGCGTGCCACGCGGCGGCCAGGTCAGCGTGCCGAACACCTTGCCTTCGAACACTTGAGCCGTGTGGCCGGGCGCGGCCAGCGCTAGCGCGCAAGTGAAATTGGCGTGGGTGTCGCTCACCCCGCTCGCTTCGAGCTCGCGGTGCACCTGCGCCATGGCCAGGCCGAAATCTCGGTCGGCGCCGCCCCAGCGTGCCGAGTGGATGCCGGGCGCGCCGTTGAGCGCCGCCACTTCGAGGCCTGAATCGTCGGCCAAAGCGAGCAGGCCCGATCCCTTGGCCGCCGCCTCGGCCTTGAGTCTGGCATTGGCGGCGAACGTGGCGCCGGTCTCCTCCGGCTCGGGGAGACCGAGGCTTGCGGCGGAGATGCAGTCGATGCCGAGCGGCGCGAACAATTCGGCCAGCTCTCTCACCTTGCCCTCGTTGTGGCTGGCGATGACGATGCTGCCGCCGCGCTTAAGCTCAGCCGCCATGGTTCAAGCGACAGTGAGCTTCTGCAGCGCCACCAGATCGGCGATCCCGCGCCGGGCCAACACCATGAGCTGATCGAACTTCTCCTGGCTGAACGGCTCGGTCTCGGCCGTACCCTGCACCTCGACGATGCCGCCCGATCCGGTCATCACGAAATTGGCGTCTGCGTCGGCTTCCGAATCTTCGGCATAGTCGAGGTCGAGCACCGGCTCGCCGCCATAAAGCCCGCACGACACCGCGGCGACATGATCGCGCAGCACGCCGGTCTTGATCATGCTGCGGGCCTTCATCCAGGCTAGCGCATCGTGCAGCGCCACCCAGGCCCCGGTGATGGCCGCGGTGCGGGTGCCGCCATCGGCCTGAAGCACGTCGCAATCGACCACGATCTGTTTCTCGCCCAAAGCGGCGAGATCGGTGACGGCGCGGAGCGAGCGGCCGATCAGGCGCTGGATCTCCTGCGTGCGGCCAGACTGCTTGCCGGCCGCGGCCTCGCGCCTGGTGCGCTCGTTGGTGGCGCGCGGCAGCATGCCGTATTCGGCGGTGACCCAGCCGCGCCCTTTGCCTTTGAGCCACGGCGGTACCGGCTCGCCGGCGGTCGCGGTGCAGAGCACGTGGGTGTCGCCGAAGCGAACCAGGCATGAGCCCTCGGCATGGCGCGATACGGCACGCTCGAAGCTGATGGGGCGAAGCGCGTCGGGCGCGCGTTTGGAGGGACGGACGATGGTTCTGGTCTCCTGGCTTGAAATTTGCGGCAACCCTAGAGGAGCGGGCGCCCGCGGCAAAGTCCTTTCCCCAACTCAATCCGCGCCCGCACTTGTGCGGGGGGTGAGGAGAAGCTACCACCCTTGGCCATGGCCGAGACGGAGACGAGGACCGGAGGCGGTTCCGTCATGGGGGCAGCGAATCCGGGCGCTTCCCGCAGCGAGGAGGCGTCTCCCGCCACGCCCATGATCGCCCAATATCTGGAGATCAAGGCGGCCAATGCCGACTGCCTCCTGTTCTACCGCATGGGCGATTTCTACGAGCTGTTCTTCGAGGACGCCGAAATCGCCTCGCGCGCGCTCGGCATCGCCCTGACCAAGCGAGGCAAGCATCTGGGCGCAGACATCCCGATGTGCGGCGTGCCGGTCCATGCCGCCGACGACTATCTCCAGCGCCTGATCGCCACCGGCCAGCGGGTCGCGGTCTGCGAGCAGATCGAGGACCCGGCCGAGGCCAGGAAACGCGGTCCCAAGGCGGTGGTGCGCCGCGACGTGGTGCGCCTGGTCACCCCCGGCACGCTCACCGAGGAGACCCTGCTCGATGCCCGCGCCCACAACTTCCTCACCGCCTTGTTCCGCGCACCGGCGAAAGACGACGGCGAGCCGGGCTATGCACTGGCCTCGCTCGACATCTCGACCGGCGAGCTGATCGCCTCGTCGGCCAGCACGAGCGATCTGCCCGGCGAGCTTGCCAGGCTCAAGCCGGGCGAGGTGCTGGTTGGCGACGATCTGGCCGGCGACGCGCTGCTGCGTCGCCAGATCGAGGAGGCCCGCGCGGCTCTGACGCCATGCCCGCGCGCCCATTTCGATTCCGTGAGCGGCGAACGGGCGCTGAAGACCCGTCTCGGCGTGGCGGCGCTCGACGCCTTCGGCGAATTCACCCGCGCCGAGTTGGCCGCGCTCGCCGGGTTGCTCACCTATGTGGAGATTACCCAGGTCGGCAAGACGCCGCTGCTCCGCCCGCCTCGCAAGGAAAGTGCCGGCAGCCTTCTCATCATCGACGCCGCTACCCGCGCCAATCTCGAACTGGTCCGCTCGAACCAGGGCTCCCGCGCCGGAAGTCTGCTCGCCGCCATCGACCGCACCGTCACCGCCGCCGGCGCGCGCGAACTGGCCAGCCGGCTCGGCAGTCCGCTGACCGACCCGGCGATCTTGAACGCGCGTCTCGACGCTGTCGGCTATCTCGCCGACGAGTCGCGCTTGCGGCACGATTTGCGCGACGTGCTGAAGGCCGCTCCCGATTTGGCCCGCGCGCTGGCGAGGTTGGCGCTCGAACGAGGGGGGCCGCGCGATCTCGGCGCGGTCCGTGCGGCGATTGTGGCCGCTCAGCAACTTGCCGCGCAGCTGTTGCGCACCGGCGAGGTGCTCGGTCTGCCGCGCGATCTTATGGGCGTTGCCGAAGGTCTGGCCGCCGCGCCGTCGCAGATCGAGCAGTCTCTGTTCGGGGCTCTGGACGAAACGCTTCCCCTCAATGCGCGCGACGGCGGCTTCATCCGGAGCGGCGCCAATCCCGATCTCGACGAGCATCGCCGCTTGCGCGACGGCAGCCGCCAAGTGATTGCTGGTCTGCAAGCGACTTATGCCGAAGCCACCGGGATCAAATCGCTCAAGGTCCGCCACAACAACGTGCTCGGTTATTTCGTCGAGGTCACGGCGCTGCATGGCCCGGTCTTGACCAAGTCGCCGCATGTCGAGCTGTTCATCCACCGCCAGACGCTTGCCAATGTGGTGCGGTTCTCGACGCCGGAGCTGGCCGAGCTTGAGGCGCGCATCACCCAGGCCGCCGACCGGGCGCTGGCGCTCGAGCTGGAAATTTTTGCCGGCCTCGTCCAGGAGGTGCTGAGCGAAGAGGGCGCGCTGTCGGCGGCGAGCGCCGCACTGGCCGAGCTCGATCACTATGCCGGCCTCGCCGAGCTTGCGGTCGATCAGAACTATGCGCGGCCCAAGATCGACCAGAGCCTGGTGTTTGCCGTCGAAGAGGGGCGCCACCCCATGGTCGAGCAGACTTTGCGGCGCGGCGCCGGCGCGAGCTTCGTCGGCAATGATTGCAGTCTCGGCACCAGCGATGGGACCGGTACCCGCCTGCTCCTGGTGACCGGCCCCAACATGGCCGGCAAGTCCACCTTCCTGCGCCAGAACGCGCTGATCGTCGTGCTGGCGCAATCAGGCTCGTTCGTGCCGGCCAAAGCTGCGCATATCGGTATCGTCGATCGCCTGTTCAGCCGCGTCGGCGCGGCCGACGATCTCGCCAGGGGCCGCTCGACCTTCATGGTGGAGATGGTCGAGACCGCCTCGATCCTCAATCAGGCTACCAAACGCTCTTTCGTCGTGTTGGACGAGATCGGGCGCGGCACCGCGACCTTCGACGGCCTGTCGATTGCTTGGGCGGCGCTTGAATATCTGCACGAGGTCAATCGCTGCCGCGTGCTGTTCGCGACCCATTATCACGAGCTGACGGCGCTGGCCGACAAGCTCGCTGCCGCCGCCAACGCCACCGTCGAGGTCAAGGAGTGGCGGGATGAGATCGTATTCCTCTACCGGGTGGTCATGGGCGCCGCCGACCGCTCCTACGGCATTCACGTGGCCAAGCTCGCCGGTCTGCCGCCACCGGTGCTGACCCGCGCCAATGAGGTCCTGAGCGCCCTGGAGAAGGCCGACGGACGGCCTAAGCCGTCCGCTCTAGCCGATGACCTGCCGCTGTTCAGGGCCGCCAAGGGGAGCGCCACCCCAGGGGAGGATCGGACCACGGCGCTCGAACAGGCCCTGGCCGCGCTCAGCCCGGACGCGTTGACACCCAAACAGGCGCTCGAAGCCCTCTATCGCCTCAAAGCTTTGCTTGCTAGCGAGCCTTAAGACCCTATGTGCTAGACTTCACATTGCTCGCTATGGATCAGCCCGCACCGAAACAAGCACCCTATTTCGACCTCGACCTGCTGCGTCACGAGGCCTCCGAGCTGGCCCGGGTCTATGCCGGCCAGGATTCGAAGCTCCGCCTGGCGCTGGTCGAGCGTTTCCGCACCCTGGTCGAGGATGCCCGGACCAGCGCCAAGCGCCAGCTTGAAGAGGATGGCGACGGGCGAGCCTGCGCCGCGGGCCTGTCGGAATTCCAGGACACGCTGATCAAGCTCGCCTACGACTTCACCACCACGCACGTCTATCCCGCCACCAACCCCTCCGCCGCCGAGCGCATGGCCGTCGTGGCGCAAGGCGGCTATGGCCGCGGCCTGCTGGCGCCCGGCTCCGACATCGACCTGCTCTTCCTGCTGCCTTACAAGCAGACCGCTTGGGGCGAGAGCGTCGCCGAGTACATGCTCTATCTGCTCTGGGATTTGGGCTTCAAGGTCGGCCACGCCACGCGCAACATCGATCAATGCGTGCGCCTCAGCCATTCCGACATGACCATTCGCACGGCGCTGCTCGACGCGCGCCTGATCCTCGGCGACGAGGCGCTCTATGCCGAGTTTCAGCACCGCTTCCGCAAGGAGGTGCTCGAGGGCCACGCGCGCCCGTTCATCGAGGCCAAGCTCGCCGAGCAGAACGAGCGCCATGCCCGCGCCGGCGCCTCACGCTATCTGGTCGAGCCGAATATCAAGGACGGCAAGGGCGGCTTGCGCGATTTGCATACTTTGCACTGGCTCGCCAAGCACCTCTATCCCGACAAGGCCGAGGCCGAGTTCGTCGAGGCCGGCGTCTTCACCCGCCACGAATATCGCAGCTTCCGCCGCTGCGAGGCCTTCCTCTGGACGGTGCGCTGTCATCTCCACTTCCTCACCGACCGGCCCGAGGAGCGGCTCAGCTTCGACGTGCAGCAGCCCATGTCGGAGCGGCTCGAATATCGCGGGCACGCCGGCCTGAGCGCGGTCGAGCGCTTCATGAAGCACTATTTCCTGGTCGCCAAGGAGGTGGGCGCGCTGACCGGCATCGTCTGCTCGGCGCTGGAGATGAAGCAGCTGAAGTCGCTGCCCACCCTCGACACGCTGCTTGCCCCGTTCAGCTGGCGCCGCCGCGCCAAGCTCAGGCGCACGTCCGACTTCCGCATCGAGAATGGACGCATCTCCACCGTTAACAAGGATGCCTTCGCCAAGGACCCGGTGAACTTCATCCGCCTGTTCTCGTTCGCCGACGAGCATCAGGCGTCGTTCTCTCCCGAGGTGCTGCGCCAGATCCGCTCGAACTTCCGCCTGATCGACGACAAGCTCCGCAACGATCCGACCGCCAACCGCCTGTTCATGCGGCTCCTGACTGACTCGCGTGACCCCGAGGGCGTGCTGCGCAAAATGAACGAGGCCGGCGTGCTCGGCCGCTTCATCCCGGAATTTGGGCGCGTCGTGTCGATGATGCAGTTCAACATGTATCACCACTTCACCGTCGACGAGCATTTGATCCGCACCATCGGCTTTTTGTCGGGCATCGAGCGTGGCCGCTTCGCCACCGAGCATCCAGTCTCGAGCGAGATCATCCGCACTATCGACAACCGTCGCGCGCTCTACGTCGCTGCCTTCACCCATGACATCGCCAAGGGCCGCGACGAGGACCATTCGATCGCCGGCTGCCGCATTGCCCGCGAACTGGGGCCGCGCCTCGGCCTCACCCCGTCAGAGACCGAAACCGCCGCCTGGCTGGTCGAGCATCATTTGTCGATGAGCCTATTCGGCCAAAGCCGCGACCTCAACGACCCCAAGACCATTCGCGACTTTGCCGCTCTGGTGCAGAGCCGGGAGCGGCTGAAGCTGTTGATGCTGCTGACGGTGGCCGATATCCGCGCCGTGGGGCCCGGCGTGTGGACCGGCTGGAAGGGTCAGCTGTTGCGCACGCTCTATTTCGAGACCGAGCCGTTGCTCGGCGGTGGCCACACCACGCTCAGCCGCACCGAGCGCGTGGCCCGCGCCCAGGACGCGTTGCGCGAGCGGCTGGCGGGCTGGCCGGCCCAAAGCCTCGAACGCTTCATCGAGCGTCACTACCCGTCTTATTGGCTGCGCACCGATCTCGACGTCATCGCCGAGCACGCCAAGCTCCTGCACGACGCGGAGGCGCAATCGAAACCGATCGTCACCCATTTCGCCACCGATGCCTTCCGCGGCGTCACTGAGATTACCCTGCTTGCGCCGAACCATCCGCGGCTGCTCGCCATGGTCGCGGGCGCCTGCACCGGCGCCGGCGCCAACATCGTCGATGCCCAGATCTCGACCACGCGCGACGGTATGGCGCTCGACACCATTCACCTCGAGCGCGAGTTCGATCATGCCGAGGACGAAGAACGGCGCGCCAAGAAGATTGCGGTGACCATCGAGCGTCTGCTTAGGGGCGAGGCGCGCCTCGTCGACGTGGTATCGAACAAGCGCAAGCCTAAGTCGAGGCTCTCGGCCTTCACCGTCGAGCCGCAGGTTGTGATCGACAACACCCTGTCCGACGCGCTCACGGTAATCGAGATCAACGGCCTCGATCGTCCCGGCCTGCTCTACGACGTGACGCGGGAGATTTCCGATCTCAATCTCGACATCGCCTCGGCCCACATCGCCACCTTCGGCGAGAAGGCGGTCGACGTGTTCTACGTCACCGATCTCACCGGCAAGAAGATCACCAGCAAGAGCCGCGAGAGCGCCGTCCGCGACCGGCTGCTGAAAGCGCTCCAGGCGGCGCAAGAACCCGCGCTGCAACCCGCCTGATGCGGCTCTATCGCGGCTTTGCCACCGTCGGCACGATAACCATCTTGAGCCGCGTGCTCGGTTTCGCGCGTGACGTCTTGATCGCCGCCGTGCTCGGCACCTCCTATGTCGCCGACGCGTTCTTTGTGGCGTTCCGCATTCCCAACATGTTCCGCCGTCTGTTTGCCGAAGGCGCCTTCGACGCGGCGTTCATCCCGCTGTTTGCCGGGCGCCTTCATGCCGAGGGCCCGGAGGCGGCGCGGGTGTTTGCCGGGCAAGCGCTCTCCGGCCTGGTCGTGCTGCACGTCGCCATCACCGTGCTCGGCGAAATCGCCATGCCGTGGCTGATGCTGCTGTTGGCCCCTGGCTTCGCCAGCGATCCGGACAAGTTCGCGCTTGCCGTCCTGCTCGCGCGTATCGCGCTGCCTTATCTCGCCTTCATGTCGGTGGTCGCGGTCTATGCCGGCGTGCTCAATGCCTTCGGCCGGTTCGCCATCGCCGCCGCCGTCCCCACGCTGCTCAACGTCACTCTAATCGCCGCGCTGCTGGCCTTCATCGCCTCGGGCAGCCTCGATCAGGCCGCGGCGGGCAAGGCGCTGGCCTGGGGCGTGACCGCGTCGGGACTGTTGCAAGGGGTTGTGGTGACGGTCGCCGCCGCCAAAGTCGGCATGCGTGTGCCGTGGCAGCGGCCGCGTCTCACCCCCGATATGCGGCGCCTGGTGACGCTGGCCGCGCCGGGCGTCGTGGCCGGCGGCATGGCCCAGATCACCATGGTGATCTCGACCATCATCGCCACGCTCCAGGATCGCGTGGTGTCCTGGCTCTATTATGCCGACCGGCTGTTCCAGCTGCCGCTAGGTGTGATCGGCGTCGCCATCGGCGTGGTGCTGCTGCCCACCCTCAGCCACAAGCTCCGTTCCGGCGATCACGAAGCGGTGCTGGCGAGCGAGAACCGCGCGCTCGAATTCGCGTTGCTCCTGACCATGCCCGCCACCATCGCGCTGTTCCTTGCCGCCGATCCGATCATGCGCGTGCTGTTCGAGCGCGGCGCCTTCACCGCCGTCGACACCCGGGCCACCGCCGCGATGCTCGCCGCCCTTGCGCTCGGCCTGCCGGCCTATGTCATGGTTAAGGTGCTGCATCCGAGCTTCTTCGCCCGCGAGGACACCAAGACGCCGATGCTCTATTCCGGCATCTCCATGGTGGCGAATGTCATGCTGAGTTTCAGCCTGTTCCTGCTGATCGGCGCCACCGGCATCGCCATCGCCGCCGCGCTGTCCGGCTGGATCAACGTTGTGCTCCTGATCGGCAAGTTGCGGCAGCGCGAAGGCTTCGCCCTCGACTCGATTTTCCGCCGCCGCTTTGCCGGCACCATTGCCGCCAGCGCGGCGATGGGGGTCGCCGTGTTCTTGCTCGTCGGAGTTCTCAATCCTTGGTTCGCGCCGCAGAGCGGGCTCCTGGCGCAAGCGGCGGCCCTGGTCACCCTGGTCGCTATCGGCCTCCTGGTCTATCTCGGCGCAGCGCATCTGTTCGGCGCTGCCCACTTTCGCGATCTGATCGAAGACACCGACTCCTGAGCGCTGGGGATTGGCCAACCGGGGGTATCTCGGCTATGTTGCAGTGCAACATCACGCTGCAAACAATGCGAGGAACGCTTCCCATGCAAGGTCGGCCACGCCGCAGCGTGCTCTATATGCCCGGCTCCAACGACCGGGCGCTGGAGAAGGCCAAGACCATCCCCGCCGACGCCTTGATCTTCGATCTCGAAGATGCGGTGGCGCCGGATGCCAAAGGCCTCGCCCGCGACCAGGTCTGCGCCGCCGTCCAGAACGGTGGCTATGGCAATCGCGAGATCGTCATCAGGGTCAACGCGCTCGAGACCCCCTGGGGCACCGACGATCTGCTCGCCGCCTGCGAGGCCGAGCCTGACGCCATCCTGGTGCCCAAGGTGGTCCATCCCGGCGACATCATCAGCGCCGCCAAGATCCTGCAAGGCGCGCATGCCTCGGAGAAAATCAGGCTATGGGCGATGATGGAAACGCCGATGGCGATTCTCAATGCCCGCACCATCGCCGCCACCGCGGTCTATGCCGAGAACCGGCTGTGCTGCCTGGTGATGGGCACCAACGACCTGATCAAGGAGTCGCGCGCCCGCGCGCTGCATGACCGCTTCGCCGTGGTGCCGTGGCTGGCAATGACTTTGGTCGCCGCGCGCGCCTATCGCCTCGACATCATCGACGGGGTCTATAACGATTTCAGCGACGAGCTTGGCCTGCGTGAGGAATGCGAGCGGGGCCGCACGCTCGGCATGGACGGCAAGACGCTGATCCATCCTGACCAGGTGTGGCCGTGCAACGAGATCTTCTCGCCCACGCGCGAAGAGGTCGAGTGGTCGCGCAAAGTGATCGACGCGTTCGGCAGCCCGGAGAACGAGCATAAAGGCGTGATCGTGGTCGAAGGGCGCATGGTCGAGCGGCTGCATTTCGCCATGGCCCAGCGCACCGTCGCCATCGCCGAGCAGATCCGCGAGGTGGAGCGGGCCTGCGCCTGATCGCGCCCTCGAAGCTGGAAGCTTGCGCTAGGCTCACGCCCAAGCCATAACCCGCCCTTCGTACAGGGCGGAAGCATGCAACAGACCAAGACCAAGACGCGCGTCTTCTCCGGCGTGCAGCCGACGGGCAACCTCCATCTCGGCAATTATCTCGGCGCCATCACCAAATTCGTGGCGCTGCAGGCCAATCACGACTGCCTTTATTGCGTGGTCGATTTGCACGCCATCACCGTGTTCCAGGACCCCGACCAGCTCAAGCACAACACCCGTGAGGTGACCGCGGCGTTCATCGCCTCCGGCATCGATCCTGAGAAGCACATCGTATTCAATCAGAGCCAGGTGTCAGGCCATGCCGAGCTTGCCTGGATATTCAATTGCGTGGCGCGGCTCGGCTGGCTGAACCGCATGACCCAGTTCAAGGAGAAGGCCGGCAAGGACCGCGAGACGGCGTCGGCCGGGCTCTATGTCTATCCCAACCTGATGGCCGCCGACATTCTGCTCTATCACGCCACCCATGTGCCGGTCGGCGAGGACCAGAAGCAGCATCTCGAGCTCGCCCGCGACATCGCGCAGAAATTCAACAACGACTTCGCCAAGACGATCGCCCGCGAAGATTACCCGGAAGGCTTCTTCCCATTGCCCGAGCCGCTCATCACCGGCCCGGCGACGCGGGTGATGAGCCTGCGTGACGGCAGCAAGAAAATGTCGAAGTCCGATGAATCCGACATGACCCGCATAAATCTCACCGACGATGCCGACGCCATCGCCAAGAAGATCAGGAAAGCCAAGACCGATCCCGAGCCGCTGCCGTCGGAGCTGAAAGGTTTGGAGGCGCGGCCGGAGGCCGACAATCTGGTCGGCATCTATGCCGGCCTGGCCGAGACCGGCAAGGAACAGGTCTTGGCCGAATTCGGCGGCGCAACCTTCTCCAAGTTCAAGGAGGCGCTGGCGGAACTCGCCACCACCAAGCTGACGCCGATCGGCGATGAGATGCGCCGCCTGATGGCCGATCCGGTCGAGATCGACCGCATTCTGGCCGAGGGCGCCAAGCGTGCTCACGCCATCGCCGACCCGATCCTGGCCAAGACCAAGGACATCGTCGGCTTCATCCGCTCCTAGGCGCCGGCTTCGACGCCGGTGCCGATCGGGCAGGACACGCCGGTGCCGCCGAGCCCGCAATAGCCGCGCGGGTTCTTGGCCAGATATTGCTGGTGATAATCCTCGGCGAAATAGAATTCCGGCGCCGGAAGAATCTCGGTGGTGATGGGGTCGAGCCCTTGCGCGGCGAGCGCGCGCCCATAGGCTTCCTTGGCGGCCTCGGCGGCTTGCCGCTGCGCCTCGGAATAATAATAGATGCCCGAGCGGTATTGCGTGCCGACATCGTTGCCCTGGCGCATGCCTTGGGTCGGGTTGTGGCTCTCGAAGAACAGCTTCAACAGCTGCTCGTAGCTGACCTGCTTGGGATCGAAGCCCACGAACACCGCCTCGTTATGGCCGGTACGCCCGGAGCAGACCTCCTCATAGGTAGGGTTCGGCGTGAGCCCGCCGGCATAACCGACCGCCGTCACCGTGACGCCGGGCACCTCCCAGAACTTCCGCTCGGCGCCCCAGAAGCAGCCGAGCCCGAACAGCGCCTTCTCCGCGCCTTGCGGGTAGGGGCCCTTGAGCGGGGCGCCGGTGACGAAATGAGTCTTGGCGGTGGGAAGGGCCTGATCGCGGCCGGGCAGCGCCTGGTCGGGCGAGGGCATGGACAGGGGCTTGCGCTTCAGAGTGAACATGGAGTTCTCCGTTGAACTGGGCTCCCCCAGCCCGATGATCCCCTAATTGATGAACACTTCGACCGGCTTGCGCTTTTGCCCTAGCCAATAGAGCAGCACGCCGAGAATGCCGAACACCACCCAGGTCGGCGCATGCAGGATGGTGGTCATCACCGGGTCCCACAGCAGCGGGCTGACGCTGGTCTCGATCCACGCTTTGGTCGCCGTCAGGCTATCGGCGTTGAGCGTCTGCCACTGCTCGCCCATGGGCGTGACCACCCACGCGCCGCCCCCCGCCAAACTCTTGGTCGCGTCGACGACGGCGGCGACCATGGCAAGCAAAAGCAGCCAGACGCCAAAAATGCGTAAGAGCACGAGCATAGCCGGTTCATAGCGGGTTGATGCTGTTACGCCTACATAAGCTATTGCCGGCCGATGTTCAAATCGGCGCTGCTTCAGGATCGCGTGAACAGCGAGCGACGGCGCGGCGGCTTGCTTGAGGGGGTCGCTTCGCTATAGTGCGGCGCGCTTGCGGAGGGGTGGCCGAGTGGTCGAAGGCGCACGCCTGGAAAGTGTGTAGGCGGGTAACCGTCTCGAGGGTTCGAATCCCTCCCCCTCCGCCATATT
>JBBQXL010000018.1:0-39379 GCA_038209695.1 Hyphomicrobiales bacterium | reverse complement strand
TGAACCAACTTGACCTGGGGCAACTGAAGGCCGAACTCAACCAGATTATCGATCACGCCGAGAGCGGTTCCGTTCCGTGGCCTGAGAACAAACATCCCCGGTTGGGATACTCGGTCGGTCCCGTAAAAGAGTACGTCGATGTGAAGCGTGACGTTAAATATTATCCGGACGGCAGCATTGAGAGTTGGCGGCAAGACAAGGGTGCCGTCAAGTTCTCAAAAGGCGAACGGCTGAGTGTGGACTAGGCGACTCTCTTCCTCTCCAAGGGTGGCGCCAAGTAAGGGCGGGTCGGCACGGGTCAAACCATGTCGACCCGTTCCTGTTAGGGGATCACAATGAAGTTCTGTCTCGGCTGCACTAAGCGGATTTCAGAAAAAAAGTATAAGAGCCGGAAAGGCACGCACGATCACCATTGCCGGCATCTCGCCACGGTGGCTGCTCGCTCTGCCACCAAGCGCACCGTTAGAAAGAAGAAGCGATGATCGAAGAACTGATGCGCCTTGGGTGGAAAGATTTCCATGCGGAGGGTGCTGCCGACGGCTTCCCGAGTTCGTTCGGGGCTGGAAAACGAGCGAGGCTGTTTCGCGATTGGTGCTCGAGCCACGGCAAACAAGACCCGAATACGGTCGAGGCTCGGGCGCGGTTCTACAACTACGAACTCAGAACCACGATGAGCAAGATCGGCCAGCACTTGCGGGACACAGAGACCACCGCAGAAGCCACAATCGTCACGGCAGATTACAAAAAGCTTTTGCGGAGTGAGGGGGCGTGACCTTAAATGAGTTCACCGCCTTGTGGATCGAAGCGTGTCCCGAGTTCGAGCGTTTCGGCTACAAGAAAAGCAAACCGGCGAATGTCGTGCAGTCGATCTATCGCGCCCTGCACGCATTGGCGCCGGATTGCTTGCCGCTCATTTCCCACCCTGAGTTCTACGAATATCGGAAGGCCCACCCCGACCTCTCGATGTTCGCCGCGCTGGCCCGGTGGCTGACGAAGGAGCTCGGGCTCACCAACCTCGACAACGCCGAGAACCGCGTCCTGACGTTCTTGTGCCGGTAGTTAACCTTCCAAACTAAAACCGAGAAGGCCCCCTTTCGGGGCTTTTTCTTTGCCTGGAGGATTGAATGACGGATTGGCGAAAATGCAAAAACCGAAATTGCGATAATGAAGTCGAGACGGCAGCCACTGGCAGAGCCAGGCTCTATTGTTCTGACGCATGTCGTCAGGCCGCCTATCGAAGCGAGCCTCAGAGACGCCTCCACACGGCCGGAAAGCGTTACGAAACTCCCCCTAGGCACAATCTAGCGTCAGGGGAAATTGACCCCATTTCGACCGTTGAAAGCATTGAGGAATTTTGTCACGAAACTAATGAATTAGGCCAGGGGGTGGGTGCGCTCCGTTTTGAAGAATGGCCTCCACGGCAAAAGAGGACAGATTCGTGCATCACCTACGTCCTGACTGACGGCAAACAAGTCAACACCGGGTATGGCAGGGGCTTCCGCTCGCTCGGCTACGTCATGGAGATTTGCCCCGGCAGGTGGGTAGCCCGCGTTGGCGATAATTGCAGCACAGCGTCACCGTTGAGTGTCGCAAAGCAGGCCGCGATAGACTTCCACCGCTATCAGCAGAGGGGCGAGCCACGCGACTGGATAGACCACCTAAATCGGATCATGGCTGCCGAGATTGATGGCCCCCAACTCAAGCTCGTGGTTTCCAATCCGCCCGTCAACACCACCAAGGAAGCCGCTGCATGACTCCAAAAGTAACCCTCCGCCAGGCCCTAGACGACCCGGCCCTGCTCGGTTCGGCTCTTGACGGGCCGACGTGGGCGGCTTGGCGGGTGATCCTGCTTGCGGCTATGGGTGAGGCTCTGACCCCGGATGAGCTCAAGGTCTTTACCCAGTTCACCGGCCTGGCCCTCTCACCCGATCAGCGTGTCGACGAACTATACTGCTGTATTGGCAGGCGGGGGGGCAAGTCAAGAGCGATGGCTGTTCTTGCAGTTTACTTGGCTGCATTATGCGACTACCGGGATAAGCTAGACCGAGGCGAGCGGGGCGTGCTGCTAATGGTCGCGCCCGACATGAAGCAGGCCCGCGTGCTGCTCGACTACGCCGAAGGCGCGCTGGAATCGGCGCCGCTGCTCAAGGCGCTAATCGCCAACCGCACCAAGGAGACATTGGAATTGACGAACGGAATCGTGCTCGAGGTTCGATCGGCATCGTTCCGTCGCGTGCGGGGCATCACCGCGGTCGCCGTCCTCGCCGACGAGGCGGCGTTCTGGATGAGCGAGGATTCGACCAATCCAGACACCGAGATACTCAACGCCCTGCGCCCAACCCTGTCGACGACACAAGGCATCATGGCGGTGATCTCGTCACCATACGCCCGACGGGGCGTGCTGTGGGAAGCGTATCGGAAGCACTTCGGTAATGATGACGATCCGGCGATATTGGTGTGCCAGGGATCGACCAGACAGTTCAATCCGGCCTTGCCGCAGAGCGTCGTCGATCGCGCCATCGAGCGTGACGCGGCCGCGGCGAACGCTGAATACTTGGCCTTGTTCCGCACCGACATTGAGACGTTCATTCCGCGCGAGGTGGTCGAGGCTTGCGTCGACAACGGTGTTAGAGAGCGGCCTCCGCTGCGGGCGAATAACTATGTCGCGTTCTGTGATCCGTCGGGTGGCAGCAATGACAGCATGACGCTGGCGATATCGCACACCGAGGGCTCGACCCAAATCCTTGATCTCGTCCGCGAGATCAGGCCGCCATTCTCGCCGGAAGCCGTTGTCGCCGAGTTCACCGACGTGCTCTCACAATACCGCTGCTCGACGGTTTGTGGCGATAGGTACGGCGGCGAATGGGTGGCGTCGCAGTTTGCCAAGTGTCGGGTGTTTTATCAGCCGGCCGATAAATCGAAATCGGAACTGTATAGAGATTTGCTGCCGCTCTTGAACAGCAAGGCGGTGGCATTGTTAGATAATGAAAGGCTGCTGATGCAGTTAACCATGCTCGAACGTCGCACCGCTCGCGGCGGCAAGGATTCAATCGACCACCCAAGAGGCGCCCACGACGATCTTGCTAACGCCGTGGCCGGCGCGCTAACCGGCGCCTATGCGGGCGGCGGGCTGAGTAGCTTCAGGGGGCCGATTAAGTTCCCAAATCAGGCTGTGGCGTGATGGCCCTTTGATTTGCGGCGCCTGGAAGGTTGTCGAACTTCCGCAAGCCGATCATTTTTCCGAACATGTATGTGGCGTAAGCGATCTTAGTTTTTTGCGAGAATCTTCTTCAGGGTATCGTTTATCCAAAAAGACTTTTTCTCGGCTTCCGCCAGCACCATCAGAAAGTTGTCATCAAACTTGGTGGCCCTAGCAGCCAACGTCGTTGCGGCCAAGAGTTGGAACGAGAGGGCCCAAATCGAATCCGACAAGTCATATTCCCTCAGCAGGTCCACAAGTTTGTCGTTGAGTTCATTCACTGCTTTCTCCTCCGCCTTAAGCGATCTGACGCTGGCATTCTAGGGTGGTTCAGCCACTCTGTAAGTTTGAAGTCCTTGGGCTTGAGTCGTCGTCCTAGCCGCTTCTCAAGGCAGCCAACACACAGAACACCATCCGCAGCGCCTGCCTTGTCCCATACGGCATCCCTAACGGCGTACATCTCCCAAGGGCCGGTGGCGATTTCGTCAAACGAAAACGTGGCTCTGCCCTCCGCTTCTAGTCGCGTGAGCTCGCCAGTGCCGCTGGCATTCACCACAACACCGTCAATAGCTTTGAGACTGGTCGCTATTGCGGGCCGCCCCGAGACGCTAACCGCCATTCGGGGGGCGCTGGAGAAGGCTGGCGTGCAGTTCATCGCCCGGAACGGAGTGAGGCTCCGCTAGTGCTACCTAATTTGCAACCTTTTATGATTTTGGGCTTGGCCTTGAAGCAGTAACTTATTGATTTAGTTGGTACCGCTGGGGAGATTCGAACTACCGACCTCTTGATCCACAGTCAAGCGCTCTAACCAACTGAGCTACAGCGGCCTATCGCCAAGCGGGGAACCTATGCGGAGGGCGCAGAGGTTGCAAGCGGGACGCGCCCGGCGCTCGTCGTGGCGGGCTAAGTTTGAACGAAGCCGAAATCCGGCGGCCTATCCTAACAAAAAGGCCCAGGGCGCGGACCCCAGGCCTGTTTTGCGCACGACCCTCTAACTTGTCGGATCGTCCGCGAGTGATGTAGAGCCGGAGCGTTAGGCCTTCTTGATCGAGTCGAGCGAACGGGCGACCTGGCTCTTGATCGGCTCGGCGGTGTCGGCGGCAATCTTGGTGGTCAGCGCTCTGACCTCGCTCGCCTGGCTGGCGAACACGTCGAACTGATGGCGGATGAAGGCCGACTGCAGCTCGACGATCTCGGCGAGATTCTTGGCGCCGGCCAGGTTCTTGGCGAGATCGAAGGCGGAGTTCAGATTGCGCTGGGCCAGGTCGATCAGCTTGCGATTGAAGGCGGTGGCGCCCTGCCCGGCGGCATCGAACGACCGCTCGAGCGCGTCGACGGCCTCTTCGAGGGCGTCCTTGCCACGCTCATAGGCCTCGCGGCTCTGGTTCACAGTCTTCTCGGCGAGCGCGCGGACGCTCTCAGGCACGGCGGTATCGAGCTTAAAGGTCTCGAAGTCTTTGGCGGCTTGACGGAAACTATCGCGCGCCTGCTCGGCAACAGCTTGGGGAGAATAGGTCTCGCTCATATCAGCACCTCTTGGACACATTTGCCTGGGGGACTGCGGATAGGCCCGGTCCGATGGAAGGGGTTGCCGCATCATGTTTGTTGCAGTGCAATATAATTGCTGCATTGCGACGGGACAAGGCCGATTGCGGCGGCGTGAGCACTTTTTTAGCCCTGAACACGAAGGTTTCCGGTTTAACCCTAGGAAAAACTCCTAATTCGCCTAAATTTAGTGGATGAGTCGAGCGAGCGCCCCAGAACTGGGGCGTGCGGACGTGGCCATCGCCCAATTCCTGGCGCCAAGGGGCCGAACGCGCTCTGTCCTGTTGCTTAGTGAGGGCCGTTATGGCCGACCTCAGATTGCATAAACGCCTAGAAGGGCTGGAAGGGCTGGAAGGGGACCGCGAGGCCCTCGAGCATATCGCCCGCGCGCTTGAGGGCCGGGTGGTTTCGGTGGCGGCCGAGGCGGCCAACCCGGCCGAGACGCTCCAGCTCACGCCGCAAGGCTTGAAGATGCTGCTGGAGGCCATGCCGGCGGCGGTGGGCATCCTGGCGCAAGGCGCGCTCATCCACGTCAACACCGCCTTCGCCTATGCCTTCGGCTATCGCTCGACGGCCGAACTGATCGACGCGGGCGGGCTCGATGCGATTCTCGTCGATGGCGCTTCCCTCGTGCGATCCAATGGTGCCGAACGCAGCGCCGCGGTCGATGCGCTGACCCGTTCGCGCCGCCGCGTGACGGTCGCCTTCGCCGTCACGCCACTCGATGCCGAGCATGACCTCAAGCTGTTGCGCCTGATCGACCAGGCCAGCCTCGAAGAGGAGGTGCCGCCTGCCCCGCCGGTGGCGGCGGTGGCGATGGAGCAGCAATGGCCGAGCCCGGAGGCCGACCCGCCATCGGGCCGCGTCGACTTTCTCGCCAAGGTGAGCCACGAGGTGCGCACGCCGCTCAACTCAATCATCGGCTTCACCGAGCTGATGCTGCAAGAGCGGTTCGGCCCGATCGGCAACAAGCGCTACACCGGCTATGTCGAGGACATCCACCATAGCGGCCTGTACGCGCTGTCCCTGCTCAACGATCTGCTCGACATCTCCAAGATCGAAGCCGGGAAGTTCGAGCTCAATTTCACCGCGGTCGACGTGCCGGAGGTGGTCGAGGACTGCGCGGCCAGCCTGCAGCCGCTGGCCAAGCGCGCTCGCATCGTGCTCCGCACGTCGCTGGCGCCGGATCTGCCGAGCGTGGTCGCCGATCCAAGGCGGCTGAAGCAGATCCTGCTCAACCTGCTCACCAATGCCATCAAGTTCACCAAGGAAGGCGGCCAGGTGATCGTGTCGGGCACCATGGTTGACGGCGAACTGCGCATCAGGGTGCGCGACAACGGCGTGGGCATGACCAAGGACGAGATCGGTTTCGCCATGCAGCCGTTCCACCAGCTCGACACCGCGCCGCGCAAGCAGACCGGTACGGGCCTCGGCCTGCCGGTGACCAAGGCGCTGGTCGATGCCAATCGCGCGCGGCTGGTGCTGACCAGCGAGCCCGGCATCGGCACCTCGGCCGATGTGATCTTCCCGGTCGAGCGGCTGTTCACGGCGTAAGCGGCGGCAACGAGCCGCAGCCGGCGCACTATACCTCTGCGCGTCTGCGAAGCCACTGCGCCGGCGCAGCACCCCCACAGGCCTTGTATCTCTAATACTATAAACGTTCTGCGCGTATGCTTTTGTGTTTTGCCACGATACTTGTGCTAGAGAGATTAGAAGGCTTCTAAAGTCGGTTAGATTGCGATAATCTTGTTGACAGTCCCCGTATCCAAGCCTTAAGCGAAGAAATGCGCCCCCAGGGCGGTGCCTTGAGGGAATCCTCGTAGTCCGATACCGGGGCCTTGAACCTCGGCCATTGGAGGAAATCGATGCAGCTTCGCTTCGCGCGCGCCTTGGCGCTGGCGCTTCTCTCCCTTGCCCTCGCCGTTCCTTGCGTTCAGGCCGCCGAGCCCGGCGAGGTCAATATCTATTCCTACCGCCAGCCTTATCTGATCGACCCGCTGCTCAAGGAATTCACCCAAGAGACCGGCATCAAGGTCAATGTAATCTTCGCCGAGAAGGGGCTGATCGAGCGCATCCAGGCCGAGGGGCGCAACAGCCCGGCCGACCTGCTGCTCACCGTCGATGTCGGCAATCTCACCCAGGCGACCGACGCCGGCATCGCGCAGCCGATCCATTCGCCGGTGCTCGATGCCGCCATCCCGCAAGCCTACCGCGCCACGGACGACCAATGGTTCGGGCTCACCCGCCGCGCGCGCGTGGTCTACGCCTCCAAGGAGCGGGTGAAGCAGGACAGCATCAACTATGAGGATCTGGCCGACCCCAAATGGCGCGGCAAGATCTGCATCCGCTCCGGCCAGCACGTTTATAACGTCGCGCTGATCGCCTCGATGATCGCCCATCACGGCGAGGACTGGACCGAGAAATGGCTCAAGGGGGTGAAGGCCAATCTGGCGCGCAAGCCCGCCGGCGACGACCGGCTCCAGGTCAAGGGCGTCTATGCCGGCGAATGCGACCTCGCCGTCGGCAACACCTACTACATGGGCGTCATGCTCCAGAACGATAAGGAGCCCGAGCAGAAGGACTGGGCGAACTCGGTCAACATCCTGTTCCCTAATTCCGGCGATCGCGGCACCCATGTGAATGTCTCAGGCGCCGTGGTGGCGAAATACGCGCCGCACAAGGACAACGCGGTCAAGCTGGTCGAATTCCTGGCGTCCGATAAGGGCCAGGAGATGTACGCCGACGTGAACAACGAATATCCGGTGAAGGACGGCGTGCCATGGTCGCCGCTGGTCAAGTCGTGGGGCGACTTCAAGCCCGACCCGATCTCGCTCAACGAGATCGCCGCTTTGCGCAAGAAGGCGAGCGAGTTGGTCGACAAGGTCGGCTTCGACGAAGGTCCTAGCTCATGAGGGGACGACGATGAGCTTCTACAACAAGATCGACCGGCCAGGCGCGCAGCGGTTTCCCGTGGCGCCACCTACCGGCGCGGAATGGCTGGTGGGCATGGGCTTCCGCTGCTGGCTCGCCGGCTACGACACCTGCGACATCGGCTGCTGGGAGAACGGCTGGACCGCCTATGCGCGGGCGCTCGGCACCGAGCGGGCCAAGCGGGCGGTGACCGAACTCGCCTGCTGGGTCAGGGCGGTGCGGGCCACGGCCTCGCGTAGAATCGAGTATTCCCCGGTCGGCTGCCCTGGTTTCTGCGCCGACGAGTGCATGGCGATCTCGCTGATCGCCGCCTCGCAGCATCACCGCTGCCCGGCCATGCGCGCCTGCGCGGCGGCGCTTACCGGCTCCGAGCTGGTCGATCCCGTGCTCGACGCCGCCAATGCCTTCGCCGACGTGATGCAAGAGGCCGATCAGCGCCTGTCGCCTGACGCGGTCGCGGCGCTGATGGCGAGCGGGCGCAAGGGAGGTGGGGACGGCCTCACGCGAAGCCGCTAATCGAGAGGCGTTGGCCGCCGCTATGGTGGCCGGGCGCCCTCCTCTGCGCCGGCGGCTGGCGCGGCTCAAAGAGAGCGGCAATCTCGGCTGGTCGGTCGCGGCGTTCCTGATCTCGCTGATCGCGCTGCTGCCCATCCTCGCCATCGCCTTCATCGCGCTCAAGCCGAGCGGCGATACCTGGCCGCATCTGATCGCCAATGTGCTGCCGGGGGCGCTTCGCCGCACGCTGCTGCTGATGGCGGGCGTCGGCGCGCTGAGCCTGGTGATCGGCACCAGCACCGCGTGGCTGGTGACCATGTATCGCTTCCCGGGACGGCGCTATTTCCAGTGGCTGCTGCTCCTGCCGCTGGCGATCCCGACTTACATCATCGCCTATTCCTATCTCGAGCTGCTCGACTATTCCGGGCTGGTGCAGACCGCCTTGCGCGCGGCATTCGGCTGGCGCGACGCGCGGAGCTATTGGTTCCCCGACATCCGCAGCCTCGATGGCGCGATCCTGGTGATGAGCGCGGTGCTCTACCCTTACGTCTACATCACCGCGCGGGCGAGCTTCCTGGCGCAGTCGGTCTGCGTGCTCGAAGTGAGCCGCACGCTTGGGCGCACCGCGGCGCAGACCTTCTGGCAAGTCGCTCTGCCGCTGGCCCGACCGGCGCTGGCCGCCGGTGTCGCTTTGGCGCTGATGGAGACGCTGAACGATATCGGCGCGGTGGAGTTTTTTGGCGTGAGAACGCTGACGGTCGCGGTCTACGACACCTGGCTCGACCGCAACAATTTGGCCGGGGCGGCGCAGATCGCCTGCGTCATGCTGCTCTTCGTGGCAGCGCTGTTGCTGCTGGAGCGGGCGCTCAGGGCCAAACGCCGCTTTCACCACACGACCGGCAAATATCGCGATCTCCCGGAAGAGACGCTCGGTGGCGCGCGCGGCGTGCTGGCGTCACTCGCCTGTGCCCTGCCGGTGCTGTTCGGCTTCGTGCTGCCGGCGGGCGTGCTGGTTCACGACGCGCTCGCCCATGTGGCGGCGGGGCTGGCGCCGGAATTCTGGCAGGCCGCGCTCAACAGCCTGCTGCTGGCCGCCGCCGCAGCCGTGCTGGCCGTCGGCTTCGCCGTGGTGCTCGCCTATGCGCGGCGGCAGACACGCTCGACGTTGATTCAAGGCGCCAGCACGCTCCCCGCGATCAGCTATGCCGTGCCCGGCACCGTACTGGCCATCGGGTTGCTCATTCCGCTCGCCGGGTTCGACAACTCCGTCGATGCGCTGATGCGGTCGCTGTTCGGCGTTTCGACCGGGCTGGTGCTGTCGGGCACCGCCTTTGCCATCGTGCTCGCCTACACCATCCGCTTTCTCGCCGCCTCGCTCGGCGCGGTAGAGGCCGGCTTGAGCAAGGTCTCGCGCAATATCGACGCCGCCGCGCGCACCCTTGGCGCGACCATCAGCCAGATGCTGTTCAAGGTGCATCTGCCCCTGCTCCGGCCCGCGCTCGGCGCCGCCGCGCTGCTGGTGTTCGTGGATTCGATGAAGGAGCTGCCGGCCACGCTCCTGCTCAGGCCGTTCAATTTCGACACCCTGGCCACGCAGGTGTTCACGCTGGTGTCGCTCTATCGCTACGAGGAGGCCGGACTGTCGGCGCTGACGATCGTGCTGGTCAGCCTGGCGCCGGTCCTGCTGCTGCACGGCATCATCGTGGGGAGCAGGCCGGGCGCCGCGATGAGCCGGCCGGCGGCGGCCGGAATAGGCCCTGAATGGGCCCTACGTATGTCGTAATCACCAACAAAATGCGGGAGTTGGTCTCGCTATCTCGCGCCAATCGGGATAGAAAGGCGGGGTCTAACGCAATGGCAACAGGACGGCGCCTCGGCTTGCAGGCTTACGTCCGGAACGGGTGGGTCGGGACGCATGAAGCCGCGCCAAATCCCTTGGAAATGGCTTCTCCTCGGCGCGATTGCCCTTATCCTTGGTGGCCTTGCCATCCTGCCGCGCCAGTTTGGCGATTCGACGCGCCTGGCCAACCGCGTCGCCGACGCTCTGTCCGCCTGGACCGGCGGCGAGGTTAGATTCACCGGGCCGTTGCGGGTCCAGTACTTCCCCGATGTGGCGATCAAGAGCGGGTTCGAGCTCACCAATGCCTCGCGCTTTCCGCTGGTGAAGTCGATCACCACGGGCGAGGCCAGGATTTCGCTCGATCTCGCCGCGCTCCTGCGTGGCCGCATCAGGGTCGATGCCATGCGGCTGATCAGGCCGGAGATCACTCTCAAGGAGGCGCCTTCGCTGGTCATGGGGCCCGACCAGACGATGCAGGCGCGGGTGGCAAACCTGCTCAGCGGCACGCCGGTCGGCGTACTCCGCGTGCGCGCCGGAACCCTCAAGGTACCAAGGGTGTCGGGCACCGAGACCATCACCAGGATCGAAGCACGCTTCGATGCCCGTGCCGGCGCCGGAGCGATGTCGAGTTTCGGCTCGTTCCAGCTCAGGGGCGAGACGGTCCGCTTCGCGCTTGACTGCGGCGCTTCCTCCGCCACGGCCGACGGGCTACGCATCCCCGTCAGTCTGACCATCACCGCACCGCCGGTGGCGGCCAAGATCAAAGGCGTCGCCGCGCTCGCCAACGGGCTTCAATTCGACGGCGACGTGCAAGCCGACATGGCCAATGCCCGCGCCTTTCTGAGATGGGCCGGCGTCGCGTTGCCCGACGGCACTAGCCTGCAAAAGCTATCGGCATCCGGCGCCGCGCATTGGAATGGTACGACTCTGACCTTCGACGACGGCTCGTTCACGTTGGACGGCAACAGCGCGGTCGGCCTGCTGGCGCTCACGCCGGGCGGACGCCCGCGCATCGATGGCACGCTCGCCTTCGACCACCTCGCGCTCGATCCCTATCTCGGTGGCGGCGCGCCTGCGGCGGCGGACGCTGCGAAAGCCGGTTCGGGCGACCAACCCCTGCTCAAATATTTCGATGCCGATTTGCGCATCTCGGCGGCGGAGATCACCGCTCCTACCGTCACGCTTGGCCGCGGTAGCTTCACCATCAGCGCCAAGCAAGGCGTGGTGACGGGCGAAGTCGGCGAGCTTGAGCTGTGTGGCGGCTCCGCGACGGGCCGCATCGGTCTCGATATGTCGCAAGAGATGGCGAAAGCCAATTTCATGGCGCGGGTCTCGGAGGTACCGGTCGCGGACTGTTTGAAGCAGTTTGCCCTCGATGTCCCGGTCAACGGGACGGGCGGGCTGAAGGCCGAGCTTGCGGCCGAGGGCCGCAATTACGACGAGCTGGTTCAGGGCGTTACGGGTACAGTCAAAGTTAATGCGCAAAACGGGGCCGTTCCGGTCGATTTGGCCCGCCTGCTGACGGCGGCGGGCCCTCCGGACGGCGATGGCTGGAGCACAAACAATGTTACCCTGTTCGACCAGCTCACCGCCGAATGCCGCCTCGGTACCGGCCACATTTGGTGCGAGACGTTCAATATGCAAACGCGGCGCGGCTTGATTTCCGGCTCGGGGGATGTCGATTTGGGGCAGCAGACGATCGATTGGAACTTGTTTGTCGCGGATCAGGCGCGGCCGCTAAATGCGTCCCAGCTGAGCACGGAGTCCCCGCCGCGGATCTCCATCAGCGGGGCCTTGTCGCAGCCAATGATCCGGCGCGCAGACCGGCCAACCGTTGGCGATGGGTCGGTGCCGGCGAACCCGGCAACCAGCAGCGTTTCGCCGCGCTGAGACTCGCGGAAGATGTGGTTCAACTGAGAGCATGACAGTGTCTGGGCAACTTCATCGCCATCTTTACGGAAGCCTTGCGATCGCAACCGCCTGCGCGCTGGCGGCGCTCCTTGCCGCCGGTATCAGCACGTCGGCGGTGGCACTGGCGGAGGACACGCTCAGCATCGCCACCTGGGGCGGCGCCTATAGCCAATCGCAGGAGATCGCGTTTTTCGAGCCGTTCGCCAAGGAGACCGGCACCAGCATCTCGACGGAGATCTATGACGGCACGCTCGCCAAGCTCAAGGAGATGATCGGCGGCGACGCGCCCAGTGTCGATGTGGTGGACGTTTCGGCGGCGACGCTCGGCATCCTGTGCAATGACGGGCTGCTGGAGCCGATCGAAGCCGCGGGCCTCGGCGCAGCGCTTTCGGGCGAAAGCGCAGAGCAGGATTTTTATTCAGGCGCCCTGACCTCGTGCGGCGTGGCCAGCGTCGCCTGGTCGACGGCGATCGCCTATGACCGCCAGGCCTTCAGCAAAGCTCAGCCGACGCAGATCGCCGACCTGCTCGACACCAAGAAGTTTCCAGGCAAGCGGGGTCTGCCCGACAGCGCGCGCTACACGCTCGAGCTGGCGCTGCTGGCCGACGGTGTGGACCCCGCCACGGTCTATACCGAGCTGGCCACGCCGGAGGGGGCCGACCGGGCGTTCAAGGCCTTGGATAAGATCAAGGGCGAGATCTACTGGTGGGACGCGGCCCAAGAGCCGATCATCTGGCTGCTGGAAAAGAAGGTGGTGATGGCGGCGGGCTATAGCGGCCGCATCTTCCGCGCCGCAGTCGGTGCCCGCCAACGGGTGGGCGTAATCTGGGACGGCCAAATCTACGACCTCGACCTCTGGGCCATCCCCAAAGGCGCCAAGAACAAAGACGGCGCCATGCGCTTCATCAGTTTCGCCACCGCTCCCGCGCGGCTTGCGGCCCAAGCCCAGCTAATCGCTTATGGCCCAATGCGAAAATCGGCGCTTGACCTGGTCGGCAAGCACCCGGTGATCGATGTCGAGATGAAGGAGTTTCTCCCCACCTCGCCCGACAACTTCAAGCGGGCGCTCAAGTTCGACGAGGCCTGGTGGAGCGCGAACGGCGAAGAGTTGCAGAAGCGCTTCGCCGAATGGCGCGGGCCGATGGCGCCGGGTCAAGGCAAGCCGGCCATCGTCGAGGCCAACCCGCAAGACACCGAGCCGGCCACGCAAGCGACGCCGTAGCGCGCGCCGACCGTGTTGCCGAGGCCGCACGTCAAGTCTCAACGCACGCCGGCCACGCAAAAAAAGAAAATGCGGGTAACGCTGAACTCGTGTTTGCGTTTTGTCTTGTTCATGTCATGCTTGGCGTCGGAGAGAGTCCTTCGGGACGTCCCTCTTACACAGAATGCACACACAAGAGGGCGACGCCGCCTTGACCAACGGTTTCCGTTTGACCGTCAAGGTTGGTAGCCGATGAGGCAAGCACTGCCGGAGCGGGGCCGGCAGTGCACTTCCCCCCTAAATTAAATCTCAGAACGGCCGATAGAGTCCGAGCGCGACATAGACGCTCGGGTCGTCTTCGAGATAATTGCCCGTGAAGCCGCTCGACAGCGTGACTTCCATGGCGCGAAACGTCACGCGCGCGAACCCGCCGCCGCGTCCGGCATTATATTCCTCGTTGCCGAGCGCGCCGTCCTTCCAGCCCCAGCGAGAAACGCTCGCGCAGACGATAGCCGAGCCGCGCCAGCACCCAATATTCCTGGAATGCGGTGCCGTAGGTCGCATCGGCCGAGACAAACATGCGTTCGTTGAGATCGAGCCAGCTCTCGGCTTGAAGCCTTAAGCCGAGAGCGCTCCCCTGCACCGAATTGTTCGGGTCGTGCGGGACGATGTGCTGATCCTCGGCCTCGATGCCGGCATAGAGCTTGAGGATGAGACCGCGGGGCCGAAGCTCGTAGCCGACCAGCGCCGCGGCAAAGCTGTTCTGGCCGTCGAACAGAGTCGGCAGGTAGACGCCATCGACGGGCAGCGCGCCGTCATAGTGATAGCGGCCATAGGCGCCCACGGCCCGCACCCGCCAACCCTCGTCGTAGAGACCTGCCTTGCCGAAGGCGTAGCCGCCGCCCACATAGGCGCTAGCGTAGTTGTCGCTCACTTCGAAGCCGGTGAAATATTCGGTGCGGGGTGCGTCTTGCGCGGCGGACGAAGCCGGAGCGGTCAGGTATAGGCCAAGGGACAAAAGTCCCCCCGCTCCGCTGACGCGAAGCCAAGCCCCGACGCCTGTGATGATGCCACCCAGCAAGGCGAAATCCCGCCCGCCGCATCAGCCTCGACTATGCTGCAGGTTCGGCGCCGTCCCTATAGGAGGTTTAGCAACTGCATGGCGCACAACCCAATACACTTCAACCGCAGGTCGAAATTGGCGACCGGAGACCGCTAAAATCGTGATTTCTTCAGCACAGCGCAGGAAGAAATGAGACCCGAGCGATTCGACAGCTGGCTCACGGTGGATCGCAAAGGCCTGTATTGCCGCCCGGGCGGCTTCCATATCGATCCTTTTGGCGGCGCCAAGCGCGCGGTGGTTACCCACGGCCATTCCGATCATGCAAGGCCGGGACATGACCACGTGCTGGCCACGCGCGAGACGCTGGCGGTGATGACCCTGCGGCTCGGTACGCCGGCCAAATCGGGAACCCAGGAAGCTGCATATGGCGACCGGATCACGATCGGCGACGTGGCGGTGACGCTGTTCCCGGCCGGACACGTGCTTGGTAGCGCGCAGGTGCTGATCGAATGGCAGGGCGTCCGCGCGGTGGTCTCCGGCGATTACAAGCGCGCCGCCGACCCGACCTGTCCCCCGTTCGACCTAGTGCCGTGCGATCTCTTCATCACCGAAGCGACCTTCGCGCTGCCGGTGTTTCAGCATGGCGATGCGGCGGACGAGGTGGCGAAGTTGCTCAAATCGCGCGCGCAGTTCCCCGACCGCGCCCATGTGGTCGGCGCCTACGGCCTCGGCAAGTCGCAGCGGGTGATCGCGCTGCTGCGCGCGGCCGGCTATGAGCGGCCGATCTATCTTCATGGCGCGCTGGTCAACTGTTGCGCGCTGTACGAATCGTTCGGCGTGGGCCTTGGCCCGCTGAAATTCGCCACCGGCGCCAAGCGCGACGAGCTCAAGGGCGAGATCGTGATCGCGCCGCCTTCGGCCATCGCCGACCGCTGGTCGCGCCGGCTGCCCGACCCGGTGACCGCGTTCGCCTCGGGCTGGATGCGGGTGCGCGCGCGGGCGCGCCAGCAAGGCGTCGAGCTGCCGCTGGTGATCTCCGACCATGCCGATTGGCGCGAACTGACCGAGACCATCGCCGAGACCGGCGCCGAAGAGGTGTGGGTCACCCATGGCCGCGAGGATGCGCTGCTGCATCACCTCGCGACCACCGGGCGCAAGGGCCGCGCGCTGGCGCTGGTCGGCCGCGAGGACGAGGACCAGTGAAGGATTTCGCCGCGCTGCTCGACCGGCTGGCTTACACGCCGTCGCGCAACGACAAGCTCCGCCTGCTGGCCGATTATTTCGCGACCACGCCCGATCCCGACCGCGGCTTCGCGCTCGCCGCGTTGAGTGACGGGTTGTTCTTCCGGCTGCCGGTGCGGCGCATTCTGGCCGAGCTGCTCGGGCCGCGGGTCGATCCGGTGCTGTTCGATCTGTCGCGCGATTATGTCGGCGACACCGCCGAGACCATCGCGCTGATCTGGCCGGGCGGGACCGCGCGCGGCAAGCCGCCCCGGCTCGCAACCATCGTCGAGGCGTTGCAGGCGGCGCCCCCGGCCGAAGTCCCTGCCCTGCTGACCACTTGGCTCGATCAGCTCGACGCCACCGGCCGCTGGGCTCTGCTCAAGCTGATGACCGGCGCCGCGCGCGTCGGGGTGTCGGCGCGCCTGGCCAAGACGGCGCTGGCCGAATGGTCGGGCGTGCCCCTCGCCGATATCGAGGAGGTGTGGCACGGGCTGAGCCCGCCTTATGGCGAGCTGTTCGCCTGGCTGTCCGGCTCCGGCCCCCGTCCCGACATGGAAGGCCGGGCGACGTTCCGGCCGCTGATGCTGTCGCATCAGATCGAGGACAAGGAGTTGCAGTCGATCGCGGCAGAGGATTTCGTCGCCGAGTGGAAATGGGACGGCATCCGCGTGCAGGCGGCCCATCAGGGCGGTGAGAAGCGGCTGTTCTCGCGCACCGGCGACGATATTTCCGGCGCCTTTCCCGACGTGGTCGAGGCGCTGCCGGAGGGCGTGGTGCTCGACGGCGAGTTGCTGGTGGTGCGGAACGGCGAGGTCGCCCCGTTCAACGACCTCCAGCAGCGGCTGAACCGCAAGACCGTGACCGGGGCCATGCTGAAATCGCATCCGGCCCATATCCGCCTCTACGACATGCTGTTCGAGGGCGAGGAGGATTTGCGCGCGCTGCCCTTCGTCGCGCGGCGCGCGCGGCTCGAGACCTGGCACCGAGCGCATGGCCCAGACCGCACCGACATTTCCACCATGATCGACTTTGGTTCGATCGACGAGCTTGAGACCTTGTGGGCCGGCGCACGCGAGACCGGCATCGAGGGCTTGATGCTCAAACGTCGCAACAGCCCCTACATCGCCGGCCGCCCCAAGGGCCATTGGTATAAATGGAAGCGGGCGCCGCTCACCATCGACGCCGTGCTGATGTATGCGCAGCGCGGCAGCGGCAAGCGCTCGTCCTATTATTCGGACTATACGTTCGGCGCCTGGCGGATGAGCGAAGCGGGTGAGAAGGAGCTGGTGCCGGTGGGCAAATCCTATTTCGGCTTCACCGACGAGGAGCTGAAGGAGCTCGACCGCTGGGTCAGGAACCACACGGTCGACAGTTTCGGCCCCGTCCGCCAGGTCGAGCCGAAGCTGGTGTTCGAGGTGGCGTTCGATTCGGTGCATCGCTCGAGCCGGCACAAATCGGGCGTGGCCATGCGCTTTCCCCGCGTCCACCGCATCCGCTGGGACAAGCCGGCCGAAGAGGCGGACCGGCTGGAGACGCTTGCGGCTATGATCGTGGCCTAGAGGCCCGGCCGAGGCAGGTTGATGAAACGCGACGCGTCATCGCATGAGGTTGCCGGTCTCACCTGGGACCGGGTTAAGGCGCGGCTGGCGGACGGCGCCGCGGCGATCCTGCCGATCGGGGCCGGCGCCAAGCAGCACGGCCTGCATATGCCGATGGCCACCGATCAGGTGTTCGCCCAGTATTTTGCCAGTGTGCTGGCCGACAAGATTGATGCCTTGATCTGGCCGGTGCTCAGCTACGGCGCCTATCCGGCGTTCGTCGCCTATGCCGGCAGCGTCAGCCTGTTCAATCGCACCTTCCAGGACGTGGTCACCCAGATCGCCGATGGCCTGTTGGGATTCGGCGCCAGCCGCGTGATCATCCTCGATACCGGCTTGAGCACCATCGCGCCGGTCGAGGCGGCCATAGAAGCCGTGCGCGAGCCCTCGCGGATCCGCCATGTGAGGCTGTTTGCCGGGCCGCGCTTTACGACAACCGCCGACGAGATCAAGCAGCAACCCTATGGCACCCATGCCGACGAGATCGAGACCTCGCTGATGCTGGCGATCGCGCCGGAGCTGGTCGATATGAGCCGAGCCGAGCCGATGCCGTTCTCTCCCACCGGGCCGGAGCGCGGCCCACTCTCGCCGGATGATCCGTCCGCCCCAAATTACGCGCCCAGCGGCAGCTTCGGCGATCCGACGCTCGCTACGGCCGAGAAGGGGTCGAGGGTGCTTGCCGCGATCCGCGACGATCTGCTCGAGGCCGCGATGTCGGGCTGATCAATTCGGGTGGCCGCTAGGCGACGGCTATGTCTGGCTCATGATAAGCGCCATTGGCGCCGGCCTTCAGTCCTTCGCGATCCGTTATGAGAATCTGACCACGCGTCAGACTGATCACACCTTTGCGCTCAAGGGCGTTCAGAGCGACCGTGACGCCGGCACGCCGCACGCCAAGCATGAGCGACAGGAATTCGTGCGTGAGCGGTATCGCATCGTCGTCCAAGCGGTCATGCGCCATGAGAAGCCAGCGGGCCAAGCGATCTTCAATGCTGGATGTGCCGTTTGACAGCGCGGTGCTTGAAATCTGGTTCATGAAGGAATGGACGAAATTGAGCAAGACGCGTTGCAGTGAGGGACTTTTCTGCATCGCCGCAATCAGCCGGTCGGAGCTTATGCGTCTGCCGTCTCCGCCAACCTGCATGAAATTTTCATTGGGCGAACGGTCGTTGCCCAGGACGACGGCGAGGCCGCTCATGCCCTCGAACCCGACGAGTCCGACCTCAATTCGCCGCTTATTTCCGTTGCTGGCGACAACCGAAGCAAGACCGTGGTCGATGAAATAGTTATGCGTGATCGGCTCGTTCGCGGATTCGAGAACCTGCTTTAGCTCCAGCGACACGGGATCGAGGTCCGGCTGCAACAAAGCGAGATCGGCGGACGACAAGGACGCGAGAAGCAGGTTTCGGTCGGGAGAGGGGGAGGTTTGGGTCATGGCTCTCAGTCCATTGGGACAAGAGCGCGATCACCTCTCCTAGCCGCCTGAGTCCGGGGCGTCGACAGGCGATATCCAACGCTAGGCTTATTTGGCCCAGGGTCCTAGTCAATCCGGGCCGTTTTCTGCGAGATTTGTACGAGACCGTACTGATGGCTTGCTTCCAGGCCCCGACTCAACCAGAATAAAAATATCGATTCGGCACAACCAGACGGGGCGAACGACCTACAAACCATACGCTCAGCCGCGCCTTTTGCTTCTGCCACTACGGAAAGGTGGTCGCCGCGATGGCCGCCAGGCAGCCACAACGAAACTTCTTCGATCCAGATATCCCTGCCAAGTTGAGGGATGTGGTTACCGCTTGGCCGGCGGCGGAGGCTTCCAGGGCCTCCACACCTTTCAAAATTGAAGGGCATTTGACGCCGAGGGAGAGTTTGATCCTGGCTGAAATCGTCAGGGGGAACTCCAGCAAAGAGGTGGCGCGCGCGCTCGACATCAGCCCGCGCACCGTCGAATTCCACCGAGCCAACCTTTTGAAAAAATTCGGCGCAAAGAACACCGCCGAGCTGGTGCGCAAGGTTCTCAGCTAAATCACCGCCGCGATTTCCCTGGCAACCGTGTCTTTGCGGTCACAGGCAAAATGCGCCGTCTACACCCTTCAAAACCGCCAGAAAGGGACAACCACCCGGCGCAATCCAGGTATTTCTACCATCAGTATTTACACCAGTAGACCCTCCCGCCTTTTGGGTTCCCCCTCGTAAGTGTGCGATTCAGCACAGGGGGCGGGGGAAACGATGTGGCGAACCATATGCACGACTCTGAATCTTTGCAGCCGACCGAAGGAGCCTTCCCGTGTTCTGGACAGACGGGTTTGGACGCGCAAGATTGCGCTTGCGGTGGCGGCGGCCCTCGGCCTCGTTGTGATCGCTTCGAACAGCGAGGCCGAGGCGCAAGTGCTGGGTGCGACCGAGGCCTTCGCGGTCCTGGGCGCGTCCACCGTCACCAACACGGGCCCCACCATCCTCAATGGCGACCTCGGGGTCTATGCCGGCACCGCGATCACGGGGTTCTTCGGAACCGTGGAAGACGATGGGCCGGGAATCGTGAATGGGGCGATCCACCAAACCGATGGAGTTGCACAAACGGCTCAGGGCGATGCGACCACCCTCTTCAATGTGTTGATGGGCCTGCCGAGCGACTTCGTCATTCCAGCTCAGCTCGGCGGCTCGACACTGGTAGGGGGCGTCTATGAGTTTGCCGGCGGAGCAGCGCAGATCACGGGCGTTCTTACGCTCGACGGCCAAAACGACCCTAATTCACTTTGGGACTTCAAAATCGCCAGCACGCTGACAACGGCCACTGGCTCGGCCGTTATCTTGATCAGGGGAGCCGATCCCAACAACGTGTTTTGGGCCGTCGGTAGCTCAGCGACACTCGGCGCGTCCTCAGTGTTCCAAGGCACCATTGTCGCGGATCAGAGCATCAGCTTCCTCAATGCCGCGTCGATCGTGTGCGGGAGGGCCATAGCACTCGTGGGTGCCATGACGATGATCAACAACACCGTCACGGTCTGCGCTTCGGGCGGAAACGAAGGCGATATCACCGAAGACGAGCTCGGCGCGAAGGCGTGTCCGGGACACAGGAGACGGCCTTCGACGCATCGAGGCTGTTCGGTTCGGCAATGCTGGCCCATACCGTGTTCCCTTATCTTGCCGTCGGCGCGCCCGGTCCCGGATCGCAAACGACCCGTCCTGAAAAATACACTCCATTGAAAGTCGGACCCTCCGAGTCGGAGGTGATCGACGGCGACTATTACTATCAGCCGCGCCGGTGGCGGGCATGGGCCGCCGGCCTTGGCGGCTCGTCTTCGCTCGATGGCAATAAAGGCTCGGGAACCCTGGACAATAATGTAGGGGGCATGGCAGCGGGGCTCGACTACAGGTTCAACCCCACGGCTCTCATCGGCATCGCCGGCGGCTTTACCGAGTCTGATTTTTCGGTCGATCAGCTGAACACCGACGGAACGGTGCACGGCGCGCATGTCGGGCTTTATGGCGTGAAGAGCTTTGGGATGGCCTACCTGGCGGGAACCGCCGAATATGCCAATTTCAACAATAAAACCGACCGGATCCTCAACTTCGTCGTGGACGAGCGCGCCAAGGGCAACTTCGATAGCAACTCGTTCGGCGGGCGCCTCGAAGCCGGCTGGCGGCGGCCCTTCGGCCGTCACTTTGTGACCCCGTTCATCGGCGTGGACGCATACAAGCTCGAGACTGACGGCTTCACCGAGAACAGCCAGAACCTCAACGGCGGTCCGGGCATTCTGGGCCTGACCTTTAAGTCCGATTCCGTGACGTCGGTGACGAGCTCGCTCGGCATCCAGTTCGATACGCAATACGCGCTTGCCTACGACAGAGTGCTCTCGCCGTTCGTGCGCGTTGCCTGGGTGCACGAGTACAATCCCGAGCGCAGCGTCGAATCGTTTCTGACCGCATCGCCCGCCGCGTCGTTCATCGTTGACGGAGCCTCTGCGGCGGAGGATGTGGCGCGGGTGGATGCCGGCCTGAGGCTAGATCTCAGCGAGAGAATAGCGCTGTGGGGCTTTTTCGAAGGCGAGTTCGGCGACCGAACCCAAAGCTACGCCGGCGTCGGCGGCGGTGATGTCGCGTTCGCCGGATCGGGCGAAGGGCAGAATTATTCCGGCCGAGTGGGCATGAAGGTCAGGTGGTAAAGAGCGCCTCAGCCAGCCTTTAAGGGGGCGTGACCTTCCACGCGGGCTTGGTTGACACACGACGATGCCGGCCTCGCTTCCCTCGCACTCACCTCCGCTGCTAAAGGATCACGGCTGCTCGCCGCGATCCTGGAGGATATGGTTGGGCCAGCGGGATGAAACGACAAACGTGGAGGGACGACCCTATGAAGATGCTACTCAACGCCATTTTCCCGACGGAGCCGTTCAACGCGCTGGTCCGCAGCGGCAAAGCGGGCGAGATCCTACAAAAGATCGTGGCCGAGCTTAAGCCCGAGACGGTCTATTTCACCGAGGAGGACGGCATGAGAGCAGTGCTGATGGTGGTCGACATCGCCAGTCCCGCGGACGTGCCGAGGCTCGCCGAGCCGTTCTTTCTCAATTTCGACGCCGAGGTCCGAATGAGGATCGTGATGAGCCCCGCCGATCTCCAAAGTGCCGGGCTCGATGCGCTGGGCGAGAAATGGGGCTGACTAAGCGTGATGCGCGTGGTCGCCAGCGGCCATTTTCTTCAAGGCGGAGCGATCGACCTTGCCGGTCGGATTTAGCGGCATGGCGTCGAGGATAACGACCTCCTCGGGCGCCTTATAGCCGACGCGCTGGCGGGCGAATTGGATCAGCTCGCCGGCGGTCGGCCGCTTCGCCTCCGGCTTCAGCTCGACATAGGCCCGCACAGTCTCCCCGTGCATGAGATCGTGCACGCCAATAACTCCGGCACTCTCCACCGCAGGATGGTCGAGCAAGGCATCCTCGACCTCCTGGGGCGAGATGTTGGAGCCGTCATGCACGATGATCTGCTTTTGCCGGCCGCAGAACCACAAATATCCGTCGGCATCGACCTTCATGACGTCGCCGGTATCGAACCAGCCGTCGCGCACGACTTCGGCGCTGGCCTTGGGATCGTTCCAGTAGCCGGCGCTCTGCGTCGGCGATCTGACCCAGAGCCGGCCTTCCTGACCGGCGGGGAGTTCGCGCCCCTGGTCGTCGCGGATGGAGAAAGCGAATCCGGGGCTCGGGACGCCGATGGAGCCGAGCTTGTCGACGCCCATCGGCGGATTGAGCGCGGCAAGTCCGATTTCGGTCATGCCGTAGCCTTCGCTGACGGGACGTCCGGTGAGGGCAATGAATTCCTTCTCGAGCTCGGCGGGCACTTTGTCGCCGCCGGAGCGGCACAGTCGCAGCGAATCGAAATCGGCTGTGGTCATGTCGTGCTCGCGGATGAGATGGAGCAGCGCGGTGGGCAGCATCGACAGCAAGCTCGGTCTGGTGGTGCGCAATAGCGGCCCGATCTCGTCATGGTCGAAGCCTCTGGCGACGACCACGCGGGCGCCGGACGACAGGGCCGAGAACGAGAAGCCGAACCCGCCGATATGGGAGCAGGACGAGCCCGGCAGCAAAATGTCGTGGGGGGTCAACTCGAACGCCAAGGCGGCGCTGGCAAAGATCCAGCCGAGCGATGCATGGGTGTGGGTGACGCCCTTGGCCGGGCCGGTCGAGCCTGAGGTGAAGAAGATGGCGGCGGGCGCATCGGGACCGGGCTCGGGTAGAGCGCCCGCGGGCGCCTCGGCCTTGAGCAGCGCCTCGAAGCTCGGCCCGTTGCCGGTCTCATCGCCATAAAGGATGGCGCCGAGCGGGAGGCTGGACGCCTTGCTCGCGGAGATATCCTCGGCGCGCTCGGCATGGGCGAGGATGATCCTGGCGGCGCTGACGTCGAGGGCGTGGTTTATCTCCGGAGGCGTGTAGCGATAATTGAGCGGGGTCAGCACCAGCCCGGCCTTGAAGCAGGCGAGGTAATGGACGAACAGCGCGGTGCGGTTGGGCATGAGCGAGGCCACGCGGTCGCCCGGCTGCAGGCCGAGCGCCAGATATTGGGCCGCGAGACGGTCGGTCGCCTGGTCGAGGTTCAACCACGACCAGACCCCCTCCATGGAGACGAGAGCCGCCTCGTGGGGGCGATCGTTCACCCCGATCTGCAGCAATTTGGAGAGCTGGATGGGGGCTTCCAGCAAAGGTCCCGCCTGCGGCATCGAAATTTTCCCTGTTCTCCGGCCCGGCCCAGCGCCCGGACATCAACAAAAATTGCGCGCGCGGGCATCGCGAAGGGGCCCGCCGGACCCTAAATAACCGGACAAATGTCGCCAAAACCTGACAGGCCAACATGATTGCCCGGAACTTGACCCTGCTCTGCCTGTTCGTCCTGGCCTTCGCCAGCGCTGCCGAGCCGGCGCGCGCTCAGGATGCTCAGATTTGCTACGACACGGCCGACAAGGTGACCGACGGCGGCACGATCGACGAGGCGCAGAAGCAGACGGCGCATGCGGCCTGTCAGCGCGCACTGGCGCAGACCTCCAGTGTGGTGCAGAAATATCATCTGCAAGAAGCCGATTTCGACATTCTCGGCCGCCCGCCCAAGGCAGCCAATTGAGGCGCGACGCTCACTAGGCGGCGCGCGCACCGGTCGGCTGCACCACGATCGAGCCCTTGTCGCCGCGAATGATCTCGTCGTCGGCGAGCTTGAAATTCTCCATCGTCATGGTGTGGTAGCGCTCGAAATAATCCTTAAGCGGCTTTTCGATCGACTTGTCGTAATCGGGGCGCACCACATGGGTCGCGCCCTGCACCACCTTCACCACCTTGCCGTTCTTGACCACCAGTTCGCCGCCCTTGAACACATATTCGGGCGTGGCGAACATCGCCTCGCGGTCGGGATCGTCACGATAGACGGTGATATCGCCGGCCGCGCCGACGCCGAGATGGCCGTGATCGACCAGGCCGAGGCTCTTGGCCGGCCCGGCGCGCGTGAGAATGGCAACCTCGTCCAGGGTGTATTCGCGGGTGAGCGACTTGAGCAGCTCGCTCTGGGCTTGGGCGTCCGGATTGATCTTCTGCAGCATGTCGTTGCGGAAGCTCCTGTCCATCAGCAGCCTGATGAGATGCGGATAGAAGAAGAACGGCGCGCCGTTAGGATGGTCGGTGGTGAGGAAGATGCGCCAGGGATCGTCGAATAGCAGGAAGGTCTCGAGCCCGATCACCCACTGCATGGCGTTGACGAAGCTCTTGTCGCGATAGCGCATCGGCACCACGCCGCAACCGGCGTCACACTCGATGTCCATGATCACCGGCTTCTTCGGATTGGCGCTCTTGCCGATGGCATATTGGCGCATGCTGTCGCCCGAGGCGGTGCAGGTCTGGCCGAACAGGACCTGGCCGACGTCGATCGAGACGTTGGGCGTCTTGTTGACAAGCTCGGTCAGCCGCGCCGCGCCGGAGGAGAATTTCTTGTCCCCTTCGGTGCCGTAGCTCAGGAACTGCGTGTGCGTCATGTGGATGCGCAGGCCTTCGGAGGCGCGCACCGTGGCGAGCGTGGTCTCGATATTGCCGGGGATGCCGAGATTGCAGCCGTGGATGTGCAGCGGGTGGGTGACGCCAAGCTCCTGCAGCGCGCGGGCGAGTGTCTGAATGATCTGACGCGGCGTCACGTGGTAATAGACGTGCTCCTCGTCGAGATCGAGCTTGCGCTGGTTGAACTTGAATGCGCTGATGCCGCCGGGATTGACCACCTTCACGGCGATGGCCTGAGCGGCGTGCATGGTCCAGGCGACGTAATCCTTGATCGCCTCGAAATCCTTCTTGGCCGCGAGTTGGCGCAGAAAGAAATCGTCGGAGCCGAGCATGGCGAAGGCGCCTTTGTCGACCATCGGCGTGTCGCCCAGCTCCATATGCGCTTGGCGGGCATTGGCGGGCAGCATGGCCGGCTCGAAACAGGCGGTGTAGCCCATCTCGGCATAACGATAGCCGGTGACATGGGTCGAGGGCACGGAGCGGCCCGAGCCGGCGCGGGTCAACATGGTGCGGGTGACGGGGTCGCCGAGATGGTCCTCGGGCAACAGCATGCGGGCGATGGTCATTTTGCCGCCGCCGATATGGGTGTGCGGGTCGATGGCGCCGGCCATGATCACCCGGCCTTTGACGTCGTAGGTGGCATCGGCCCGAGCATGGGGCTTGGCGGCGACGATCTTGCCGTCCTCGACGTAGATGTCGCGGACTTCGCCGCTTACTTTATTGGCGGGGTCATAGACCTTGCCGCCGGTCAGCTTGATCAGCATGGGTGAAGCTCCCGGACCTAAAGTGCCGCTTCGATGGCCGACAGCACATCGGCCACCGGCGGGAGATCCGCCCGGCCGAGATCCTTGAGCGGCAAGGACACGACATTATCGACACGCACCAGCCGGCCGGCATGATCGAGGCCCGGCGTGCCGACCGGTATGAACACCTGAGGCGTCCCGGTAAGCGCCAGACCCGGCGTGCCGAGCACGACGGTGGGAATTTTGGTCGGCGGCGGCACCAGGCGCGGCGAAATCGAGGCGGTCCACACCAATAGGTCGCCCTCCCCGTCTTTCAGCATCCGGCCGATGGCGTGGCGGTAGGGATCGTAGTCGGGCGCGCCGCTGGCATAGCTGACGCGCAGCGGATAGCCGCTGATCCAGGTGCACACCGCCGACGCCGTCACCGCGCCTTCGGCGCCGCCGACCGCGAGTCCGGCGAAGCGCGTGGTCTGATTGAGGTCCTTGACCAGGCCGGTGAACTGCTCGACGGCGAGGTCGGCGAAGGGAAAATTGAGCGAAGGCGGCGCCCATACCACCACGCCGTATTTGGCGTTGCGGCAGAGTTCGGCGAGCGCGTCGATCTCGGCCAGTTTCACGCCGTCAATCTTGGGCGCCTTGATGGTGAAGCCGCGCATCCGCGCTCGGAGCAGCGCCACCACGTCACCGGCCCGTTCGTTGTCGCAGCCGAGCGTAATCACCTTGCCGATGCGCGAGCCCTTGGCGCCGGAGCGGTCGAGCCCCTTGCCGATGAACACGACAATGCGCTTCGGCGCCGTCACGTCGAACATCGAGTCCGGTGGCGACACGATCCGCTCGAAGAACCGGGGATGGATCGCATGGATGTCGCTACCGGCGATAATGAAGAGATCGGCGCGGTTGCGGGTCTCGGTCAGGGTCGACATGATCCAGCCGGTCGACTGCACGATCTTGAAGTTACGGTATTGCACCTCGCTCAAGGCGTGATCGACGACGCCACCGGAGCGCTCGGCCAGCGCCAACACGGCGCGCATGCCTTCGACATCGGTGGCAAGCCCGCCGAACAAAGGCAGCTTGGCCTTGCCGATCAGCTTGGCGGCTTCCTTGACGGCCCTGTTGAGATCGACGTCCTTGCCGCCGATTTGTGGGCTGGACGGAGGGAGCTTGCGCTCAAAGCCCGTAACGGACTGGCTACAGCCGTTATTGACGACCTTGAGTCCCTTATCGGTCCGCTCGACCGTGAGATCGTCGGGCAGCGTCCCGCAAAAAGGGCTGGTGACGTTCTCGAACAGTTCTGCGCCTGCGCGCCCGGCTTTGGCCTTGCCCGCGCTGGAATTCGGCATAGAGGCGGTCTCCCCGAAAGGCGGGGAAAGAAAGCATGGGACGGGCGGCAACACAACCTCGCGAGGCGGGAAAGCCCCCTATTGCCGGCGAAAAATCGTGCCCGTGGCGGCTGGAGTGGCCAATTGCCCCAGGCCAGAACGTGCGCCATACAGCGTGAATGGGATTTGATCCAACCGGCCCGGTGGCGCGCCTGCGCGTGGTGCTCGGCCGCGATATCGCGCTCGGCCCCGGCAAGGCCGATTTGCTGGACGGCATCCGCGAGACCGGGTCGATCGCGGCAGCCGGCCGGTCCATGGGCATGAGCTACAAGCAGGCCTGGCTGCTGATCGACACCATGAATGGCTGCTTTGCCAAGCCGCTGGTCGAGGCGGTCAAAGGCGGCAAATCGGGCGGCGGCGCCCATTTGACCCCGCTCGGCGAGGAGGTGCTGGCCCGCTATCGGCGCATGCAAAGCGCGAGCGCCCACGCCATTGCCGACGATCTGGCGGCCCTGAAGCGGGTGATGCGCAAGGCGCACGACTAGGCCTAGCGCGGCCTTGAGCGATATTTCCGGTTGACGCCATCGCCGTTCGCATGCCCCACTTTGAAGCGATATGGCCACGCGGCTATATCGCTATGAGGAGCGGCGAGATGAGATGGCTCTGCCTGGCGGCTGTCCTTAGCAGTTCTGTGCTTGGGTTGGGCGGATCAGCGCCGGCCCGCGCCCAGGACGTGCCGGTGGTGGCCGCCGCGGCCGATCTCCAATTTGCGCTGACCGAGATCGCAGCGACCTTCGCGCGGGAAACCAAGCGCGAGGTGAAGCTGATCTTCGGCTCCTCGGGCAATTTCTTCCGGCAAATTGAGCAGGGCGCGCCATTACAGATGTTTCTGTCGGCCGACGAGCAATTCGTGCTCGATCTCGCCGCCAAGGGCCTGACCATCGGCGACGGCACGCTCTATGCCAGGGGCCACATCGTCATCATCGCGCCCCATGGCTCGCCGCTGAAAGTCGACGGCGAGCTCGTCGATCTCAAAGCAGCCTTGGCCGACGGGCGTTTGCAGAAATTCGCCATCGCCAATCCCGAGCATGCGCCGTATGGGCGCCGCGCGGAAGAAGCGCTGCGCCATGCCGGACTGTGGGATGCGATCAAGGACCGGCTGGTGTATGGGGAGAATGTGGCGCAGGCCGCGCAGTTCGCCACCTCCGGCGCGACGCAAGGGGGCATCATCGCCTATTCGCTAGCAATGTCGCCCGATGTGGCGAAGCGCGGCAGCTATGCCCTGATCCCCGAAGAGTGGCACCAACCGCTGAACCAGCGCATGGTGCTCATTAAGGGCGCCGGCGCGACCGCCCAATCCTTCTACGACTTTATTCGCGGACCGAGCGCCCGCGCCATCATGCGCCGCTACGGCTTCGTCCTGCCCGGCGAATCGTCCTGAGCGGCCAGATGGATTGGGACGCCCTCTGGCTATCGCTCCGGCTCGGCGGCCTCACCGTGCTGGTGCTGATCCCCTTGGCCACCGCGTTGGGGCGCTTTCTCGCGGTACGATCGTTTCGCGGCAAGCCGATCGTGGAGGCGGCGCTGGCTTTGCCCTTGGTGCTGCCGCCCACGGTGCTCGGCTTCTATCTGCTGATGGCGTTCGGCTCGGGATCGTGGCTCGGCCACGCCTATCAAAAGCTATTCGGCCACACCCTGATCTTCTCGTTCCAGGGACTGCTGGCGGCTTCGGTCATCGTCAACATCCCGTTCGCGGTGCAGCCGATCCAGCGCGCCTTCGAGGCCATCGCGCCGGATCTGCGCGATGCCGCCGCGACCTGCGGCATGTCGTGGTGGCGCATGGTACGGCGGATCGAGTTGCCGCTCGCCTGGCCCGGCATCCTCACCGGCATGGTGCTAACCTTCGCCCACACTTTGGGCGAGTTCGGCGTGGTGCTGATGGTCGGCGGCAGCATCCCGGGCGAGACCAAGACCGTCGCCATTTCCATCTATGACCGGGTGCAAGCGTTCGACGATGTGGCGGCGGGACGGATGGCGGCGTTGCTGCTGCTGATCTCGATCGCAGCGATTGCGCTCAGCTACGCTCTGTCGCAGCGCATCGGGCGGCGTCATGCGTGACGCGGCTACCCAGGCCGGCCTCGCGGTCACGCTCCGGCAGGATGGCCCGATTGCCCTCGCGGTCGAATTCGCGGTGGCGCCTGGCGAGATCCTGGCGCTGGTGGGGCCGTCGGGGAGCGGCAAGTCGACCACGCTCAGGGCCATCGCCGGCCTCTATGCGCCGGAAGGCGGGCGGGTCGCGTGCCGGGGATCGCTCTGGTTCGATGGCGATGCCGGCATCAGCGTGCCGCCGCGCGAGCGCCGGGTCGGCATGGTGTTCCAGTCTTATGCGCTGTTTCCCCATTTGACCGCGGCCGAGAACGTCATGGAGGCGCTCGGCGATGTGCGTCCGGAGCAGCGCCGCGATCAGGCCCGCGCCCTGCTCCAGCGCCTGCATCTCAATGGGCTCGAGGATCGCCGGCCGGCCGCTTTGTCCGGCGGCCAGCAGCAGCGCGTCGCGGTCGCGCGCGCGCTGGCGCGCAAGCCCGACGTGCTGTTGCTGGACGAACCGTTCTCAGCCGTCGACCGGGTGACCCGCCGGCGCCTGCGGCGCGAGCTTGGCGAACTTCGCCGCGAGTTGTCAATGCCGGTGATCCTGGTGACCCACGATCTCGACGACGTGGTCAGGCTGGCCGACCGGATGTGCGTGCTGAATGGCGGGCAGATTCTCCAGACCGGCACGGTCGAACAGGTCATGGCAAGGCCGGCCAATCCGCTGGTCGCCGAGTTGCTCGATCTGTCGGGTGACGATGAGGCCTGACGACCGCGCGAGGTCAATTGCCTCGCGCCGCACGGCTAAGACTGATCCGGGGGCTCGTCCTCGAGCGCGCGATAGGCGGCGCCGTCAAGATCGTCGAACTGGCCGGAGCGGAGCGCCCAGAGAAAGGCCGCAAGACCGATGCCGCCCAGCAACAGCGCCGCCGGAACCAGCCAAGCCAGCGCGGTCATGGCCGTCCCCTCCCGGCGAGACGCGCGGCGTTGAGGGTCACCAGGATGGACGAGGTCGACATGACGATGGCGGCGATGAGCGGCGTGACGAAGCCCGCCATGGCCAGCGGCACGCATAAGGCGTTGTAGCCGGCGGCGACGGTGAAGTTCTGCAAGGCCATGGCTCGGGCGCGCCTGGCCGTGGCGATGGCTTCGAGCACGGGCGCAAGTTTCTCCCCCTGGAACACGAAATCGGCGGCGCGCTGGCTGATATCGGCGGCGCTCGCCGGCGAGATCGAGGCATGCGCCGCGGCGAGCGCCGGGGCATCGTTGAGCCCGTCGCCCACCATCAGAACCTTGTGGCCCTCCTGCGCGCTGACCTCGAGCCAGGCGATCTTGTCGGCGGGCTTGAGCCCGGCACGCCAGGTCTCGATGCCGCTCCGGCGAGCGATGTCCTCGACCACCGCGGCGCAATCGCCCGAAAGCAGCACCACGCCAAAGCCCCGGCGTTTCAGGGACGCGACGGTTTCGGCTGCGTCAGCCCGGAGTATGTCGGCGAAGCGGAAGCAGTGGGGCGTCTCGGTGCCGCGCCGGTACCACACCTCGCTGCCCTCGCCCCCGCTCTCCGCCCCGCACCAGGCGGCCGAGCCGAGCCGTTCCTCGCCCTCCGGCGAAACCCGCAACAGTCCTTCACCGGGGCGCTCCTCGATCCCGGCAGCGGCCGCCACCTTGCCGCAGCGCCGTTCGGCCGCCGCGGCGATGGCGCGGGCATAAGGATGGCGGCTCGATCCGGCAAGCGCCGCCGCCGCCAGCACGCGGTCGGGAGTCTCTTGCTCATCGATCAGTTCGGGGCGGCCGAGCGTCAAGGTGCCGGTCTTGTCGAACGCCACCAGGTCGGTCTCGGCCAGGCGCTCGAGACCGTCGGCCGATTTGAGCATGATGCCCTGGCGGAACAGGCGGCTCGCGGCGGCGATCTGCACCGCCGGGACGGCAAGGGCCAGCGCGCACGGGCAGGTGATGATCAGCACGGCGATGGCGTAGGTCAACGCGGTCTGCCAGGAGGCGCCGAGCAACAGCCAGCCGAGGAACGTCGCCAACCCGAGGCCATGCACCGCAGGGGCGTAGATCTGCGCCGCACGGTCGGCGAGCCTCCGGTAGCGCGCCTTGCCTTGTTCCGCCGCGAGCATGAGGCGGCTGATCTCGGCCAGCAAGGTGGCGCTGTCGGCGGCCGTGACCTCAATCCGCAGCACGTCGGTCAGATTCAGCGTCCCGGCATAGATTTGCGTTCCCGGCGCGGCGGTAACCGGTGCCGTTTCCCCGGTGATCAGGCTCTGGTCGATCTGCCCTCGGCCTGAGGCGATGACGCCGTCGGCGGCCACCCTCTCGCCGGCTGCGACCAGCAAGCGATCGCCCGGACGGAGCGCATGCGCCGCGACTTGGCACGTCGAGCCGTCCGCCGCGATCAGCGTAGCGATGCCGCCTTGGAGGCTCAGCAGGTTCTGCGCCTCTCCCCGCGCGCGGACCCGCAAGGATTCATCGAGAAACCGGCCGACCAACAGGAAGAACAGCAGCGCGACCGCGGCATCGAAATAGACCTGCTCATTGCCGAGCATGGTCTGATAGAGGCTCATGCCGGTCGCGAGCAAAATGGCGAGCGAGATCGGCACGTCCATGTTGAGGCGTCCGCCCTTGAGGGCGCCGATGGCCGATACAAAGAAGGGCTGCCCGGCATAGACGACGGTGGGCAACGCGATCAGCGCCGACAGCCAGCGAAACGCGCCGGCAACACCCGGCTCCATGTCGCTCGCGGTCCCCGACCACACCGCGATGGAGATGAGCATGATGTTCATGGCGGCAAAGCCCGCCACCGCCACCCGGCGCAGCAGATATTTCTGCCTGGCGTCGCCGCGATCCTGCTTGGCCGATTCGATCGGGGCTGCGTGAAAGCCGGCATGGTCGAGGGCGGCGATCAGGTCGACCTCGCCGGCCTGCGCTGGGTGGTAGATGATTGTCAGCCGCTTGGCGGTGAGCGAGGCCCGCGCGTTGATTACCCCCGAGACGCGAAGCGCGGCGCGCTCGACCGAGCGCAGACAACCGCCGCAATGCATGTTGTCGACGGCGAGGGTGAGGGTCGCGGTCGGGGGCGCGGACGTCGCTTCCTCGACCAGCTTTGCAGCGAGCAGGTGGGCGGTCATGGCCGCCCCGCGACGAACAGGCGGTGCTTGAGCCGGTAGGCCGGCGTGCTCCGGTCGGTTTCCGCGGCGGGGGCGACGGCGATCACCCAATGTCCCGGAGCCAGCCTGATGTTCGCGGCATAAACCCCGGGCTCCGCCTCGGTCAGTCCGACCGCTCGATCCTCCTTGTCGGTCACCGGACGGCTGAGCGTCGCGGCGAGGCTAAGCCCCGTGACCGGCGCCGCCTCCCGGTCGCGCACGCTGACGCTAAGCCGCCCCGCTTGGTCGTCATAGCCGATCTCAGTCTGCCAACCGCGCGCCGCCAGCCGCTCGGCCGCCGCCAGCGTCTCGTTGTAATCGAGCCCTTTGCGGTAAGGATTCGACGTGTCGCCGCCGCTGAAGGTGGCCAGGGCGAAATAGACGAAGATGCCATTGACGATGAGTATCACGCCGAAAAAGCCCACGAGCGCCATCAGCACATGGTGTCCCTTAAGCTCGCTCGCGAACCAGCCTTCCGTTCTCATCGCGGCGGTCCCTGGAAATTGGCTTTGTGCTCGACGGCCGTGTGGTCGGTGAGATCGGTGACCACGAAGGAGAATTCGGTGGCCGCGTCGGGAAGCGCGGCAACCGCGCTGTGGTCGAGCGTGACATAGAGGCGGAGCGACTCGAGTTGATCGGGAGGAACGGTCACGACCGGGCGGCTGTCTCGGTCGTGACCGATGACGCTGAGCGCCGCGCCGGGCAGCCCGGTGACGCCGATGCTGAAAGAGCGCGGCTGGTAGAGCTTGTTGAGCAGCTTGATGGTGTAGCCGTTGCGCGCCCCGCCCTCCGACAGCTTGACATAAAGCGGGTTGCGATCGTGCAGGACGCTGACGTCGAGGTCGGGCCTGACCAGCAAGGCGATGAGCATGACCACCCCGACCACCACCATGGCGGTGGCGTAGAGGATCACGCGCGGACGAAGCAGATTGATGGGGACCGTGTGCGTGCCGGCGGCGTCGAGATTGCGGACGGTATCGTAGGCCACCAGCCCGCGCGGCCGGCCGATCTTGTCCATGATGTCGTCGCAGGCATCGATGCACAGGGCGCATTGGATGCATTCGAGCTGCGGGCCGTCGCGGATGTCGATACCGGCCGGGCACACCGCAACGCATTGCCGGCAGTCGATGCAGTCCCCCCTGCCCTCCCAGGACTGCCCGCTCTTATGCGGACCGCGGGGCTCGCCGCGCCAGAGGCGATAGGAGATCAGCAGCGAATCGCGGTCGAACATCGCACCCTGGATGCGCGGCCAGGGGCACATGTAAGTGCACACCTGCTCCCGGGCGAGGCCGCCCAAGACGTAGGTGGTGGCGGTGAAAATGCCGACGAAGAGATAGGCGGCGGCTGGCGCCTCGAAGGTCACGAGCTGGCGGGCGAGCGTGGGCGCGTCGGCGAAATAGAACACCCAGGCGCCGCCGGTGGCGATGGCGATGGCGAGCCACGTCAGGTGGGTGGCCGACTTCCGCCATAGGGTCTCGGCCGACCACTTATTCTTCTCGAGACGCAGACGCGCGTTGCGGTCGCCCTGCCAGAAGCGCTCGACCGCAATCATCAAGTCGGTCCACACCGTCTGCGGGCAGGTGTAGCCGCACCAAACGCGTCCGGCCAGCGAGGTGACCAGGAACAGCGCCAGCGCGGCGAGCACCAGCAGACCGGTGATGTAATAGAACTCCTGCGGCCAGATCTCGATGAAGAAGAAATAGAAGCGCCGCGAGGGAAGGTCGATCAACACCGCCTGGTCGGGGAGATACGGCCCACGGTCCCAGCGCAGCCAGGGGACGAGATAGTAGATGCCGAGAGTCACCGCCATGACGATCCATTTGGCCGTGCGGAAGGTGCCGTGCGCCTCCTTGGGGTAGATCTTGACGTGATCGGCATAGAGCGAGCGGTTGGCGCCGCCGACCGCAGGGGTGTCGCTCTGCACGATGCCGGGGGCCGACTCGACCTCGCGGCCCGCGGCCCGCTCGACGCGTCCAGGTATTTCTGTCATCAGCATTTCTCAACGGCCTCGATTATTGGCCGCCGCCCAGCGAATACACATAAACGGCGAGCTCCTTGATCGTCTCCGGATCGAGGCGCCCCCCCCAAGCCGGCATCACGCCGTTGCGCGCATTGATGACGGTCTCGGCGATCGTGGCCTTGTCGCCGCCATAGAGCCAAAGCTGGTCGGTGAGATCCGGGGCGCCCAGCGTCTGGTTGCCTTTGCCGTCCTTGCCGTGGCAGGGCGAGCAATTGTCGGCGAAGATCTTGGCGCCGCGCCCCGCCGCTTCGCTATCGTCGGCACGGCCTGACAGCGACAGCACGAATTCGGCGGCGTCGTTGACCTGCGTGGCATCGAGCAGGCCCATACGGCCGAAGGCCGGCATCTGGCTGGTGCGCGTCTCGGCGTCGTTGGCCCGGATGCCATGGGTGATGGTCTGGTGGATGGCGTCCAGCGATCCGCCCCACAGCCAGGAATCGTCACGCAGATTGGGGTAGCCGAACGCACCTTGGGCGCCGCGCCCGTGACAGGGAGCGCAATTGTCGCCGAAAGCCGCCTCGCCGCCGGCCAGCGCGAAGTTCAGAAGCTCGGGATCGGCCTTGATGGCAGCAAGATCGCTGGCGGCGATCTGCTGCCGGAAGGCGGCCTTGCCGGCCTTGGCCTGATCGAGCTCTTCGGCCACCGTCTCCCGCTGGCTGTAGCCAAGCCAGCCTTTGGTGTAGCTCGACACCAGCGGCCAGGCCGGCATGAGCAGCCAATAGCCGATGGCCCAGACCACGCAAGCGTAGAACGTATAGAGCCACCATTTGGGCAGCGGATTGTTCAGCTCTCTGATGCCGTCCCACTCGTGCCCAGTGGTATCGGCGTCTTCCGCCCTCTCGCTCCGTTTGCTGGCCATGGCCTAGTCGTCTTTCTCGTCTTCGGGAGGGTCTTGCTCCAACGGAAGCCGGGCGGCGTCTTCGAAGCGCTTCTTGTTGCCGGGCCAGAAGGCGTAGATCAGCACGCCGGTAAACAGCACGACGAACAACACCAAAGCTGCCACTTGGGTGATCGATGCCACTTGCTCATAGGTCATGATCGAAGCCTCACCTCAGATTGGGACCGGCGGCGTCGAAAGTGGCGAAATCGACCAGCGTGCCGAGCATTTGCAGATAGGCGATGAGCGCGTCGAGTTCGGACACATAGCCGGGATCGCTGTCGAACTGCCTCACCTGCGCCTTCGGATAGCGTGCGAGAAAATCTTTGAGCGCCGCAGCATCCGGGTCGACCTGGAGCTCGAGATCGGCCTTGGCATTGGCGATCATCTCGTCGGTATAGGGCACGCCCTCGAGGCGGAGCACTTCAAGCCGCTCGGCGATGTCCCGGTAGTCGAGCTCGCGCTTGGCGAGGAACGGATAGCCCGGCATCACCGATTCCGGCACGACGGCGCGGGGGTCGGTCATATGGGCCGCGTGCCACTCGTCGGAATATTTGCCGCCGACCCGGGCAAGATCGGGTCCGGTGCGCTTGGACCCCCACTGAAACGGATGGTCGTACATGCTTTCGGCGGCGAGGCTGTAATGGCCGTAGCGCTCGACCTCGTCGCGCAACGAGCGGATCATCTGGCTGTGGCAGAGATAGCAGCCCTCGCGAACGTAGATGTCCCGCCCGGCCAACTCGAGCGGGGTGTAGGGCCGCATGCCTTGGACCTTCTCGATGGTCGAGTTCAGCCAGAACAAGGGAGCGATCTCGACCAGGCCGCCAATGGCGACGGTGATGAGAATGCCGATCAATAAGAGGATCGAGCTCTTCTCCAGGACCTGATGTTTGGACCAGTCCATCACCCGCTCCCCTACTCGGCCGGCACGGGGCGGAACTCAGGCGCGGCGGCGATGCGCGGCTGCTCGGCCGCGTCGACCGGCTCATCGCCCCGCGCGGTACGCCAGAGATTGTAGGCCATGAGCACAGCGCCGATGATGAACAAGAGGCCGCCGATCGCCCTGATGACATAGAAGGGATGCATCGCCTCGACGGTCTCGACGAAGGAATATTCCAGGAAGCCGAGAGAGTCGTAGGCGCGCCACATCAGTCCTTGCAGGATGCCCGACACCCACATTGAGGTGATGTAGAGCAGGATGCCAAGCGTCGAGACCCAGAAATGCCATTCGACCAGGCGCTGCGAGTAGAGCGCCTTGCGGTGCCACAGCCACGGCACGAGGCAATACAGCGCGCCGAAGGTAATGAAGGCGACCCAGCCGAGCGCGCCGGAATGCACATGGCCGATGGTCCAGTCGGTGTAGTGCGATAGCGCATTGACCGACTTGATGCTCATCAGCGGCCCCTCGAAGGTCGACATGCCGTAAAACGCGACGGCGACCACGAGCAGGCGAATGACGGGATCGGTTCTGAGCTTGTCCCATGCGCCCGACAGCGTCATCAACCCGTTGATCATGCCGCCCCAGGACGGCATCCACAGCATGATCGAGAAGGTCATGCCAAGGGTCTGCGCCCAGTCAGGCAGTGCGGTGTAGTGCAGATGGTGGGGACCGGCCCAGATATAGAGAAAGATTAGCGACCAGAAATGCACGATCGACAGCCGGTAGGAATAGATCGGCCGCTCGGCCCGCTTGGGCACAAAGTAATACATCATGCCGAGGAAGCCCGCGGTGAGGAAGAAGCCCACCGCGTTGTGGCCGTACCACCACTGGGTCATCGCGTCCTGCACGCCGGAATAAATCACGTAGCTCTTTGAGCCGAGCAGCGAGACCGGCACCGCCAGATTGTTGACGATGTGCAGCATGGCGACGGTGACGATGAAGGCGAGGTAGAACCAGTTCGCCACGTAGATGTGCGGGTCGCGGCGCTTGGCGAGGGTGCCGACGAAGACGAGGAAATAGACGACCCAGACGGCGGTCAGCCACAGATCCACGTACCATTCAGGCTCGGCATATTCCTTCGACTGGGTGACGCCGAGAATATAGCCGGTGGCGGCCAGCACGATGAACAGCTGGTAGCCCCAGAACACGAACCAGGGCGACCAGCGCCCCGCCAGCCGCGCGAAGCTGGTGCGCTGCACGACATAGAACGAGGTGGCGATCAGCGCGTTGCCGCCAAATGCAAAGATGACGGCGGACGTGTGCAGCGGCCGCAGGCGCCCGAAGGTGGTCCAGGGCAGATCGAGATTGAGCGCCGGAAAGGCGAGCTGCCAGGCGATGATGTCGCCGACCAGGAAGCCGGCCAGTCCCCAGAGCACGGTGGCGATCACGCCGGCGCGGATTACGCCGTCGGCATACCCCGCCTCGATGCGGGGCTCAGCGCCTTCGATCATCTGGGTGAGGATATAAAGAAAGGCGAGGCCGGCGGCGCCGAGCAGGATGCAGCCGTGAAAGGCCATTGCCGGGTCTTTGCCGGCCACCGCGAGAACCAGCCCGACCAGGGTCAACAGGCCCGAGGCGCCAAGCGCCATGGCGTCGGAAAACGCCTTCCACTCCTCGCGTTCGAGCATGGCCGTCATAATCGGGAATCCCCGCCAGTGTTGTGCAGCACCATGGGCGAGCGCCGGCGCTGGAACCTTGACGAGGATCAAAACCCGGGGGATTGAGCCACCGTGGCCAGCTTGGCGCTCAGGATGGTTGTCTGATGGCGCGCAAGGAGGACGGCCTCAAATGCCGCCGTCCAGATCATCGGGAGGAAGATAAGAAAAAAGGGCTCATCCTCGTGGCGAGGACGGCCCGGTCGGCAGAATTGGTTGCGGGGGCCTGCAACCACCGAGAATTGACTCTGCCACCCATAGCTGTCTGACGGACGCGGCTCAGGTCTACGGAGCAAAATTGCGGCTGTCTGCCGACCAAGCCTTGAGGGAGTGCGTATTGGGCACCGGACACAAGCGTTCAGCCGATTTATCAGCCAAAGTATGCTTTGTCCGAAGACCAGATTCACGCAGCCTACGAAGCAATAGCGAACGCAATGCTTGATGCGGTTCGCATTGGCGGGCTCCCCTGCAGCTGGCTGGCATGGCGCTGGGGATACGGGCATCTGCGTTGCCCGAGGACGATGGAAAATTGATGATCTACAATGACCGTTATTAGGTCAAAAGCGGCCGTGAAGTAGCTCAGCTAGCATGTCCGCTTTGTGCCATGAGCAGACATGATGGACGGCCCACGGCGCTCACGCGCACTCCTCAAGAAATACATGCTGCGGGGGAAACCTGTTATTCGCCCACCCACCCACCCACCCAACATTCGCCCAGGATGACGCCCGATCCTGCGCTGAACCCAACGCTACTTCACGAGCGTGACCGGAATCTTGCTGAGGTGAATGACCTTCGTTGCAATAGACCCCATGACGAGATTGCCGATCGCGCTCATACCGCGTGTTCCCATCACAATCCCGTCGCAGCCCAAGGTTTCGGCGCACGAGACGATTGTTTTCGCAATGTCGCCAATCAGGACTTTGCTGGTGAACGTGACCCCGGCTCGCTTTGCCTTCTCGATGGCTGGCCTCAGTGTGTCCTGACTATGCTGCCGCTGCAGTTCCTTGGCCTTCTCTTCTGGCAAGTAGATGGCAATCTCTCCATAGATGATAGGGGGTTGGTGCGCGTAGGCGATCACGAGTTCCATGGGCCCGTGCTCCTTGGCAAGCCGGATCGCGTACTCAAGCGCACGCATCGCATTGTCTGAGTTGTCGAACGGGACGAGCAGCTTGTGCATCTGGCTGGCTCCTTGGCGAAGCATAACTTGTTGGACGGAACTTGGAGGCGGCGATTCCGCTGCACCTTGATGAGGGTCAACTGAATGGACGATTCGTCCGGTGCGAACATTCCGCTGAAGGTTGTGTGAGGAGTACACAGCCCCGCGCGCCGAACCCTCAGAATCATCAGGGCGGAGGTTGCCAGTCGAAGATCCGTACGTGCAGATCGCGGCGTTTGTTGTCTGCTGTGTGCCATTAGCGAACGATGCTAACAGAAGCCTGAGCAGCGCTGCCGACAGTGATTCGTCAGCGTGACTTTCACTTAGTAGTCTATCCCTCGGCTAAATCGACCACAAACCGGCAGGAACTTAGGCGTGGCCGTTAACGTCGCCCCCCTCCTCAGCGCTCACGATCTATCCGTACTGATCGATTTTCTGCTTTTCGGCGCCACGCTTGCCTGCGTCGCCATTTTTCATCGCCATACGCTCGCCGCCGCTCTCATCGGCCTCAGCGCCGTCATCATCTGGAAGCTCTTGAGCGACGGCTTTGCCGAGGGCGCAGGCCTGGCAGGCCTCTGTGCCCATTTTGCGCATGAATGGGTGCTCCTTGCGAACTTGTTTTTGCTTCTGGTCGGTTTCGCGCTCCTTGCACGACATTTCGAGGCTAGCCGAGTCCCCGACTGGATGCCTGCCGCTCTTCCGGACAATTGGACCGGTGGTTTCGTGCTTTTGACACTTGTGTTCGTTCTTTCCGCATTCCTAGACAACATCGCCGGGGCCTTGATCGGCGCAACCGTGGCACGCCACGTCTTCAAGGGCCGGGTCCGCGTGGGCTATCTCGCAGCAATTGTCGCCGCGGCCAACGCCGGCGGGGCAGGCAGCGTCATCGGCGACACCAC
>JBBQXL010000017.1:0-39414 GCA_038209695.1 Hyphomicrobiales bacterium | reverse complement strand
CATGGGAAAGAGGATTCCGCCGCCCGATTCGCAAGGACCGATCGAGCCGGTCAATTTGCGCGAGGCGCTGGAAGAGCGCTACCTCGCCTATGCGCTCTCCACCATCATGCACCGGGCGCTGCCGGACGTGCGCGACGGCCTGAAGCCCGTGCACCGGCGGCTGCTCTACGCCATGCAGCAACTCAGGCTGAGCCCGCAAGGCGAATTCCGGAAATGCGCCAAGATCGTCGGCGACACCATGGGCAACTTCCACCCCCACGGCAATCAGGCAATCTACGACGCGCTGGCGCGGCTCGCCCAGGACTTCTCGGTCCGCTACCCGCTGATCGATGGCCAGGGCAATTTCGGCAATATCGACGGCGATAACCCGGCCGCCGATCGTTACACCGAGGCGCGCCTGACAGAGGTGGCCGCGCACCTGCTCGATGGCATCGACGAGGACACGGTCGACTTCCGCCCCAATTACGACGGGCGCGAGCAAGAACCGTCGGTGCTGCCCGCCAACTTCCCCAACCTGTTGGCCAACGGGTCCTCGGGCATCGCCGTCGGCATGGCGACCAATATTCCACCGCACAATGCCGGCGAGCTATGCGACGCGGCGCTGCATCTCATCAAATTTCCCAACGCCACCGCCGACAAGCTGGTCGAACTTGTGCCAGGGCCCGACCTGCCGACCGGCGGCATCATCGTCGAGCCGCGCGCAGACATCGTGCAGGCCTACAAGACCGGCCGCGGCAGCTTCCGCTTGCGCGCGCGCTGGGAACAAGAAGACACCGGCCGAGGCACCTATCAGATCGTGGTCACCGAGATTCCATTCCAGGTCCCCAAGGCCCGGCTGGTTGCCCGCATCGCCGAGCTGCTGCTGCAGAAGAAACTGCCGCTGCTTGCCGACGTGCGCGACGAGTCGGCGGAAGACGTGCGGCTGGTGCTCGAGCCCAAGAGCCGCAGCGTCGATCCAGTCCTGCTGATGGAATCGATGTTCAAGCTGACCGAGCTCGAGACCCGCGTGCAGCTCAATATGAATGTGCTGAGCCGCGGCCAGGTGCCGAACGTGCTGGGCCTGCGGCAGGTCTTAAGCGAATGGCTCGACCACCGCCAGATGGTGCTGGTGCGGCGCTCGAAATACCGCCTCGCCAAGATCGATCACCGGCTCGAAGTGCTCGCCGGCTATCTCATCGTCTATCTCAACATCGACAAGGTCATCAAAATCATCCGCGAGAAGGATGAGCCGAAACCGGCGCTGATGAAGGCCTTCAAGCTGACCGAAATCCAGGCCGAGGCCATCCTCAACATGCGGCTGCGCTCGTTGCGCAAGCTGGAAGAGATGGAGATCAAGCGCGAGCACGAGAGCCTGACCAAGGAGCGCAAGGAACTAAAGTCGCTGCTGGGCTCCAAGGACAAGCAGTGGAAGACCATCGCCGACGAGATCAAATCGCTGAAGGAACATTTCGGCCAGAAGACTGAGCTCGGCCGGCGCCGGACGACCTTCGCCGATGCGCCGGAGGGCGTCGAGATCGAACTCGCCGAGGCGCTGATCGAGAAGGAGCCGGTCACCATCGTCCTGTCCGAGAAGGGCTGGATCCGCGCCATTCGCGGCCATCAGACCGAGACCAACAGCCTCGCCTTCAAGGAGGGCGACCGGCTGAAGCGCGCGGTCAAGGCGCAGACCACCGACACCGTGCTGCTGTTCGCCACCAATGGCCGCTTCTATGCGCTGGGCGCCGATAAGCTGCCCGGCGGCAGGGGCCATGGCGAGCCGTTCCGGCTGATGATCGACATCGAAGAGGCGGGCGACGCGGTCGAGTTGTTCGTGCATGAGCCGGGCCGCAAGCTGCTGGTCGCCGGCACCAGCGGCCACGGCTTTATCGTGGCCGAGGACGACGTTCTCGCCTTGACGCGCAAGGGCAAGCAGGTGCTGAACGTGCCGACCGGCGAGGAGGCTGTGCTATGCGCGCCGGTGGCGGGCGACAGCGTGGCGGTGATCGGCGATAACCGGAAGCTCTTGCTGTTCCCGTTGAAGGAACTGCCCGAGATGCCGCGCGGCAAGGGAGTGCGGCTCCAGCGCTACAAGGATGGCGGCTTGGCCGACGCCAAGACCTTCAGCAAGAAGGAAGGCCTCACCTATGTCGACTCCGCCATGCGCAGCTTCACCCTGTCGGCAACGGAGCTGAGAGATTGGTGGGGTGTTCGCGCCCAAGCCGGGCGCCTGCCGCCGAAGGGCTTCCCCAAATCGGGCAAGTTCGGCCCGCGCTTCTGACCGGAGCTAGCTGCGCACCCAGCCCTTGGAGGTCAGGCGTTCCTGCGGCTCGAACCGGTTCTTGTAGCGCATCTTGCGCGAGCCCTCGATCCAATAGCCGAGATAGACGAACGGATGGCCCTGCGCGCGCGCGTACTCGACATGATCGAGGATCATGTAGGTGCCGAGGCTGCGCTGCTTCTGGGTCGGATCGTAGAAGCTGTACACCATCGAGATGCCGTCGCTTAAGCGATCGCACAGCGACGCGCCGATCAGCGGTGAGGTGCCGTCGCCGGACGCGTCGGGCTTCAGCCGATACTCGGTGACGAAGGTCTCGACCACGCTGTCCTCGACCATCAGCGAATAGTCGAGCACCGACATTTCCGCCATGCCGCCATCGGCGTGACGCGCGTCGATATAGTCGCGGAACAGCGCATATTGCTCCGAGCTCGGCGCCGGCGTCATGCGGGTGGCGACGAGATCGGCATTGGCCCGGGCGATGCGCTTGAGCGAGCGCCGCGGCGCGAACTCGTTGACCAGGATGCGCACCGGCACGCACGCCGAGCAGGCATCGCAATAGGGCATATAGGCGATGTTCTGGCTGCGCCGGAACCCGCCCTTCAAGAGGTTGTCGATCAGGAAGCGCGGCTTGTCGCGGGTGAGGTGGGTAAACAGCTTCCGCTCGAGCCGGCCGGGCAGATAGGGACAGGGCTGCGGCGCGGTGATGTAGAACTCTGGAAAGTTGCTCTTGTGCTCTGTCACGTTCCACCGCCCGGAAGCGAATCCGAACTTGTTCCTTGAGCCAAGCTTAGTGGATGGACGGCCGGAAATGCAATGCGCCAAGCGACCCCGAAACGCTCCGTCCGGCAACTTTAGAATGAGTCGGAACTAGGGCCGGTTGACCACCACCACGCCCGCCAAAATGTCATGCAGGCAGCGCTTGCGCGGGTCGAAAAATGCCCACAACAGGATCGGGCAGAACACCACCAGCGAGAACCAGAACAGCAGGGCATGGAACGCCGCGATCAGCGGCGTCACTTTGCCGCCGAACCACATGCGCACTTCGAGCCCCATCATCCGCTGGCCGATGGTCGCCGAATTCGGGCCGCCGATGGTCAGCGCATTGTAGCCAAGCCCGACCGCGGGAAAGACCAGGCCGAACAGCAGCCAGGCCAGCCCGAGCGTGACAATGCCGAGCAGCCCCACCACGAGATAGGCCACCCCCGTGAGCACGGTGATGATGACGGCGTCGACGATAAAGGCGAGGACGCGCTTGCGGATCACGCTTTGGAACGGCTGCGGCGCCTTCACCGGATCGTAGGCATGCGGCTGGTCGGCAAAACTGGTGCCGTCGCGCGGCGGCAATGTGTGCTGGCTGGTCATCTCGTCTCCCGATCCCGCATAAAGCTCAACTCTCGGGCCTTACATGGTCTTGTGCGGACCGGCAAACAAGCGCGATGCGCGCCGTCCCGGCCAGTCTGAGCGGCGCCGTCCGCGAGCGGCACCGGTTGCCGAGCCAGTGTCGACACGTTAACAATTTTCCCCGAGGGGCTGTGAGGCCAAGCCAACGGGGAAGCATCTATGCGGAAAACAGTGCTGTTGCTTGGATTTGCCGTCTTTTTCGCGGCCAATCCCGCCTGGCAGAAAGCGGCCGCCGCCTGCGAGGGCGATCAAATTATCTTCGAGGACAAGTTCGCCGACGATGCCGGCGGCTGGCCGTTGCGCGACACCGTCGAGGTGAAGGACGGCGCCTTCGTGTTCAAACTGCCGCCCGACGACATGCAATCCAATCTGAACGTCACCTTCACGGTGAAGGATGCCGATATCTGCTCTGAGACGGTGTGGCCGGACGGCGACCAGCCGATGCTGGGCGCGGGCCTGCTGTTCTGGGGCGTGGACAACCGCACCTATTTCCAGTTCGGCATTCTCAACAGCGGCAAATTCTGGATCGCGCGCAAGCAGGAGGGCAAGTGGCTCGGCACCATCGCCGCCAATGTCGATTCCTCGGCGATCAATAAAGCACCGGGCGCCACCAACACGCTGCGCGTCAAGACCAGCGGCAACAGCGTGACGTTCTACATCAACGGCACCAAGGTTCGCGACCTGCGCGGCCAAGCGCCGAAGGGCGACTGGCGGTTCGGCCTGTCGGGCGACAATTTCGACAAGCAGAAAGAGGCGAAAGTGGTGTTCAAGACGGTGAAGGTCACAAACTGAGTTCTGTCCGTCTTCTGCTCTAACCTGACCCGGTCATAGCCAGAAGGTCGCGCGCCCAAGCCCCGTCAGGCGCATCGACATTGGCGCGCAGATGCGCCTTGAGCGGACCCTCCGGCGCGCTCGCCAGCAGCGCCCGCAGTGCAGTCCGCCGCTCCGGCGCCTCGGCCTCGCACGCTACGAGCCATCTGTTTTCGAGCGTGCCCTCTTCGTCGGTCGCGTAGCGCGGCAAGTACTGAGCACCCGGCGGGATGTGGAAAACAGATTCGGTCAGGAACGCCGATGCCTGGCGCAGCAGAGCTGAGTCCGGAACATCGAAACTCTGCCGCAACCGGGCCAGGGCCTCATCCCGCGGCGCGCATCGGATCGGGTCGAGTGCCGAAAGTTTGCGCCGCGTGCGATCGATCTGCTCCGTCGAGGGTTGCTGCCCCAGGAACAGAGACGATTCATACTCCTCCCACGTGCCGTCGCCATCCTCCATGTCGCCCGACCGTGAGATCAGGGGGCGGGCGCTTCCCTGGCGAAAAGTCTCGAGCGCAGCTTTGGCCTCCGGCGTGCCCCAGGCCCGGAGGCCGCTGAGGGCCTCGACCACGAACCGCTTGACCTCATCGGTCAGCGCGATTTGCAACAATTCGACCGGCGGGCGCACGTCGAAGCCGATACCTCTGGCAGCCTCCTTGGCCAAGGGTACTCCAGAGCGGGCAATACGCTCGGCGGTCTCCTTGCAGCGCGGATCGGCGTTGTAGCCCAGGGCGTAGGCCGCGGCGTCGGCGACCGCCTGGTCATCGAGCAGGCTGTTCAGGAGAGCAAACATCTCATCGCTGCACGGCACATGGGCCATGGCATAAATTGCGCGCCGCCGCTGGAGGGTCGTTTGGCCTTGACCGCCATGCGCATCAAGGCGCGCGGATTGCCCTCAGGAACGTAGTCGGGATCGAGCCACGCGTCGAACCAGCCCATCACCCGTTACCCGAACCGCCTAGCGGTGCTTAACGGCCAGACCTGCTTTTCAGCAGCTGCGCCACGTCGCGCGCGAAATAGGTGAACACCGCATCGGCTCCGGCGCGTTTGCAGGCGAGCAGGCTCTCCATGACCGCGCGCTCGCGATCGAGCCAACCGCGCTCGGCCGCCGCCATCAGCATCGAGTATTCGCCCGAGGTCTGATAGACGAAGGTCGGCACCTTGAACGCCTCCTTCACCCGCCACACGATGTCGAGATAAGCGAGCCCGGGCTTGACCATCACCATGTCGGCGCCCTCGGCGATATCGAGCGCAACTTCTCTCAGCGCCTCGTCGCCATTGGCCGCGTCCATCTGATAGGTGAGCTTGTCGCCCTTGAGCATGTTGGCGGAGCCTACCGCGTCGCGGAACGGCCCGTAGAAGGCAGACGCATATTTCGCCGCGTAAGCCAGGAGCTGGGTGTGGGTGAAGCCGTTCGCCTCGAGCGCCGCCCTGATCGCGCCGATGCGGCCATCCATCATGTCCGACGGCGCGAGGATGTCGCAGCCGGCCTCGGCCTGAATCAGCGCCTGATGGATCAACAGCTCAAGCGTCCGGTCATTGTCGATCTCGCCGTCGACCAGAAGCCCGTCATGGCCGTGGCTGGTGTAAGGGTCGAGCGCCACGTCGCAGATAATGCCGATCTCCGGCACCGCCTGCTTGATGGCCCGCGCCGCCCGGCACACCAGGTTTCCCGGATTGAGCGCCTCGCTCGCCTGGTCGTCGCGCAGCGAGGGATCGGTATTAGGAAACAGCGCGATCGCCGGCAGGCCGAGCGAAGCGGCCTCCTCGGCGGCCTTGACCGCGAGGTCGATCGACAGCCGGTCGACGCCCGGCATGGCGGCGATCGGCTCGCGGGCGCCCGTGCCGTCGATCAGAAAGATCGGCCAGATCAGATCGTCGGTGGTCAGCGAAGTCTCGCGCACCAGCCGGCGCGACCAATCGGCGCGCCGATTGCGCCGCAGCCGCGTCGCGGGGAAACCTGCGCCGGCGGGGGCTTGCGCTTTGCTGCCGGCGCGCTTGGCGCGCTCGGTCCGCAACGACACCGCCTTGGGTTTAGAAGATGAAGACACCTGCGTTCCGCCGACTGGCTGTTGAACCTGCCGGCAGGCTACCACCCGAGCTTCCCCGGTGCCAATGTCTCTCGCCCGACATGGTTTGCCATTCTGGCCAGCCTATTCGCAAAAGGCCGAGCGCCGGCTCGCCTTCATGTCGAGGTGGAAATGGTTCTTGTGGGCGTCGTTGGCTTCCGGCCCGAGCACCGTGCCGAAAATCTTGCAGGCATCGTCATGCACGGTCCGGACGAACTCGCTCTTGGCGTCTGGGCCTGACGCCGGCTGAGGCGGCGTCGCCTCCGCGGGGGGCGCGGGGGGAGGGGCGTTGGCCACGCCGGCTGGGACGACGAAGGGATTGGTCTTGGCGTTGGCCGGCGCCACGAACGGATTCATTTTCGCCGAGGCCTTGGTCACCTCAATGACATTTTCGGCTTTTGGCCACGCGGCCTGAACCGGGGTGACCGCTCCCGTTGTTTCCACGGCGATCTCCGTTGCCGGCGGCACGGGCGCGTGGTGCCAACTGCCGAGCACGCTCACCTTCTGGCCCGACTGGAACACGAACTCCGAGACGTCGAGCGCATTGGCCAGCGCATGCTCACTGAGCGGCGTGGTCTCGCCGCCATAGCGATTGCGGCAGGCATAGGAAGTCGCGTTGTGCAGCTTGACCACGGGGGCGCCGAGCAGCGCGCGCGCGTTAGGCTGTACGGTGGTGCTGAGCCACTTGCTGACCCCGGCCGCGACCGCGCAGGTCAGGGTCGCGGGCGGTTCGATCGCGACTCTGGGATCGCTGCCGATCGCTTTGACCAGGATCGGCGACGGCGCGCCGCAAATGCCCTCTTTGAGAGGCGGCAGCGGCTCGTAGTCGAGCGCAATGCCGGCCAGCGTCTTCGCGCAGTCCGCCTTGGCCGCTGCGATCTCGCCGTCGGTCCACGCCACGGTCGGGTTGTCGCCAGGGAGCACCGGCTTCTCAGCTACCGGCGCATCCACCTGGGCAGGTTTGCGGTCAGGCGGCGGGGGCACCTCGTCGGTCTCGGCCCGCGCCGCAACCGGAAGCGCTACGACAAGCGCGAACAGCAGGCCGATAAACGGATGAGGAGCCATGCGTCGGTTCGCCTGCGTTGGTTGGGAAACTTGTGGTTTCGATGATTGAATGCTAGCTGCCCCGGGCCTTTTCAGGACAAGACGGGCCTTTTCAAGGCAAGCCTTTCAAGGCAAGCCTCGCAAGTAGCGCATTTGCACGGGTTTCCAGCTGAGGGCATTGAGTTTTGTCGGAAGCGCTTGGCATCAGTTTCGAGGAGATCGATCGCGCCGCAGTGGTGACCCTCGACCGTCCCACCAGACTCAACGCCTTGAACCGGGAAATGTTCGAGGCCTTGAGCGAGCATTATCGGCGCTGGGCGCCGGCGCCCCATATTTACGGCGTGGTGATGCAGTCCTCGCACCCCTCGGTATTCTCCAGCGGCGGCGATCTCAAACTGTTGCAGGAATGGACCGAGCAGGGGGCTCAGGGCGCGATCCGCGAGTTCTACCGCGCGGCCTATAGCCATGTCTGGGTGCTGGAGAAATTCATCAGGCCGAACGTGCCCCTGATCAACGGGCTCTGTCTCGGCGGCGGCATCGGCATCAGCCTATACGGCACGCATTGCGTGGCGGGGGAGGGCTACCGCTTCGGCATGCCGCAAGTCGGCATCGGCTTTCTCCCCGATATCGGCGGCACCTATTTTCTGCCGCGCATGCTCGGCCGCACCGGACTTTATCTGGCCTTGACCGGACGCCTTATCGGGCCGGCCGAGGCCTACCGCCACCATCTCGTCAGCCACTGCATCCCGGCCGCCCATTTCCACGTGATCAAGGATGCGCTGAGCGACAATCAACCGATCGACCGGTTGCTTGACGGGCTGCATCGCGATCCCGGCGAAGGCGAATTGGTGGCGCACACGCCGCTGATCGACCGGGCGTTCTCCGCCCCGTCGGTCGCGGCCATTCTGGACCGGCTCGACCGGCAGGAGGGCGACGATCAAGCCTTCGCCCAGGAGACCGCAGCCGAGATCCGCAAGAAATCGCCGACCTCGCTCAAGATCGCCTTCGCCCAGTACCAGCGCGGCAAGGCGCTCGACCTCGCCGCGGGACTGAAGCTTGAGTTTCGCCTGACCTCCCATCTGATCGCCAGCCCCGACTATCGCGAGGGCATCGCCGCGCGGATCGGCGGCAAAGGCCGCGCCACCAGCTGGCAGCCGGCGACCCTCGACAAAGTTGACGACGAGGCCATCGAGCGCCTGTTCACGACCCCGGCCGAGGACGAACTCGACCTCGAGCACCTCACGCCAGGCCTGTAGACTCCCCAAAAACCAGCAAGATCACCGAAACTTAATACTAGAATTTCATGCAATCTTAAGCGTCTCGCTTAAGCAGATTTTAGGTTGCTTCGCCTATAGTCATCGTCAAGTTGGGGATTAACAACAACTAACGAGGGTAGGCGATGAGTGTAGCCCTGAATATGGGGACGCATACTGGCGCGGTTGAGGCAGAAGACCTCAAGGGGCGCTATCTTGTTTCCTTGAAGCTCATCGAGCGGCTTCATCGATTGCTGCTTGATGTGATCAAAGACGAATTCGAACGCTTGGGCCGTGCCGACGTCAATAGCGTGCAGGCTTTGCTGCTGTACAACATCGGCGACGCCGAGTTGACGGCCGGCGAACTGACCAGCCGCGGGTATTATCTCGGCTCGAACGTGTCCTACAATCTCAAGAAGCTGGTCGATGCCGGCTATATCAGCCATCAGCGCTCCACGACCGACCGCCGGTCAGTGCGGGTCAGCCTCACCGAAAAAGGGCAAGAGGTGTGCAAGGTGGTGAATGGCCTCTATCACCGCCAGCTCAAATCCTTGCAGCAGGTCGGCGGCATTGCCACCAACGATCTCGAGACGCTCAACCAGGCCCTGATCCGGCTCGAGCGTTTCTGGACCGATCAGATTCGCTACCAGCTCTGATCGCTGGCGTAACGCCACAAGCTTTAAGCGCCCCGGTGGAGCGATCCGCCGGGGCCTTTTCTTTTTGGCCGGCGCCCGCCGCCTCTCAGCCCAAAATCGCCCAATTCTGCGGCTAGGCCTTGAAGCTCGGAATCGCCCGCAACATGTAATGCGGGACGCCTTGGGCGGCTTCGAGGGACATCTTTCTGAATCAGTAGCGGCTTAACGTATCCCTCAACCTTGCGGAACTGTGCCGTCAACTCTCAGCTTCTCGCCGAATTGTGAGAGTGGGTTCAGGTCCGTTGGCACTAGAGTGATTAGGGTAAAGCGCCTATAGTTGCGTGGGATAGAAGCCGCAACGCACGGGGAGCGGCATATGCTGACATGGCGGAATTGGCTTAAGGGCGGGAGCATGCTCGCCGCGGCGGGTTTAGCCGCGACCTTGCTCATGGCCAGCGTAGAGCCTTCTAGCGCCGGTCCCTTCCAGTGGCTGACCGGCAAGAACCAACAGCAACCGCAGCAGGACGGGCAATCGAGCGGTGGCTCCGGGTTCCCGTTCTTCGGCGGTGGCAGGGGTAACCAGGCCTGGCGGGGGCCGTCTGCCTCCACCGACGCGCATCGGAGCGACCTGGTCGACACGCCCGAAGCGCTCTTGATCACCAATCCCGCGCTTGGCATGCCCACGCTGTCCAGCCGAAACGTCGGGGCCACCAAGGCTGCCATCGAGCGCTATCGGGCGATCGTGGCGCAAGGCGGCTGGCCGACGGTGCCTGCCATGGCAATGAAGCCCGGCCAGCGCGGGCCCGAGATTGTCACGCTGCATCGCCGGCTTGAGATCTCCGGCGATCTGGTCGGACAGAGCATCCCCGACGAATACGATGCCGCCCTGGTGGTGGCCGTGAAGAATTTCCAGGCGCGCCATGGCTTGCCGGCAACCGGGGTGATCGACAGCAAGGCGATGATCGAGTCGCTGAACGTGCCGGCCGTGATCCGGCTGGCTCAGCTTCAGGCGAGCTTGAAGCGCCTGCAAAGCCTAGCGCCCAATACCGCCGGCCGTTACGTCGTCGTCAACATTCCCTCGGCTCAGGTTGAGGCGATTGATGGCGGCGAGGTCGCGCAGCGGCATGCTGCAGTCGTCGGCAAGCCCGAGCGCCCGACGCCGGAGATCTCCAGCAAGATCGTGGAGGTCAATTTCAATCCTTATTGGTACGTGCCGCGCAGCATCATCATCAAGGACCTAGTGCCAAAGGGCCGCCTGTTCGCCGCGAGAGGTCAGGATGTGCTGGCGTCGTATCGCATGCAAGCCTTCGACGCCGCCGGCAATCAACTGGACCCGCGGCAGATCGATTGGAACGGCCAAGCGGTCTACAGCTACAATTTCCGCCAGCTTCCCTGGGAGGAAAATTCCCTCGGCTTCGTGAAGATCAATTTCCCGAACAAAGACAGCGTGTACATGCATGACACGCCGCTCAAGAGCCTGTTCGGCCAGGCCGTCCGCTTCGAGAGCTCGGGCTGCGTGCGCGTGCATAATGTCGCGCAGCTCGTGGCGTGGCTGCTGCGTGATACGCCGGGCTGGAGCTACCAGCGAATCATGTCCATGAAGCAGAGCGGCGAGCAGCTCGACGTGAAGCTCACCAAGCCGGTGCCGGTCTATCTTGCCTATATCACCGGCTGGGGCACACCCGACGGTCAGATCCATTTCGGCCGCGACATCTATGGCCTCGACGGGGGCTCGGCGACCGCCTCGGCCTATTGATCTGAGAGCGGCGCCCGCGGCCCCGGCTTCGCGGCGAAGCGATTGGATTTCCGGCGCTAACAGCGTGCTTGTTGCGGCAGGGGCCCAGGCCTTGCGCGTTGCTGGCGTGTCCGCGCGACATGTGGTAGAGCCAGCCAAATACCGAAGGAAGCGCGGACGCAGGAACCAAGCCTGCGGATAAGTCTTCCCTTGGAGCGGGACGGATGGAGTTCGAGGAGCAGTAGGCCATGACGGCAAGTGATGCGAGACGCGCCGAGGCGCGTGGAGTCGACTTTTTCACCAAGCATCTGGAAGACACCGATCCCGAGGTCTGGGGTGCGATCGAGGAAGAATATGATCGCCAGCAGCACGAGATCGAGCTGATTGCCTCGGAGAACATCGTCTCCCAAGCCGTGCTCGATGCAGCCGGTTCGCTCCTCACCAACAAATACGCCGAAGGCTATCCTGGCCGGCGCTATTACGGCGGCTGCCAATATGTCGACATTGTCGAGCAACTGGCCATCGATCGCGCCAAGCGTCTGTTCAACTGCAACTTCGCTAACGTCCAGCCCCATTCCGGTTCGCAAGCCAATCAGGCGGTGATGCTCGCGCTGATCAAACCCGGCGACACCATCATGGGCTTGAGCCTCGCCGCGGGCGGCCATCTCACCCATGGCGCGCCGCCCAATCTCTCCGGCAAATGGTTCAACGCCATTCCTTACGGCGTGCGTCAGGACACCAATCTGATCGACTATGACGAGGTCGAGCGGCTTGCCAAGGAGCACAAGCCGGCCATGATCATCGCCGGCGGCTCGGCCTATCCGCGCATCATCGACTTTGCGCGCTTCCGCCAGATCGCCGACTCGGTCGGCGCCTATCTCATGGTCGACATGGCGCATTTCGCCGGCCTGGTCGCCGCCGGTCTTCATCCGAGCCCGCTGCCGCACGCCGATGTGGTCACCACCACCACGCACAAGACGTTGCGCGGCCCGCGCGCCGGCATGGTGCTGTCCAACAACGAAGAGATCGGCAAAAAGATCAATTCGGCGCTGTTCCCCGGTCTCCAGGGCGGCCCGCTGATGCACATCATCGCCGCCAAGGCGGTCGCCTTCGGCGAGGCGCTGCGGCCCGATTTCAAGCTCTACGCCAAGAGCGTCATTGACAACGCCAAGGCGCTCGGCGAGACCCTGGTGAAAGGCGGCGTCGCGCTCGTGTCCGGCGGCACCGACACCCATCTGATGCTGGTCGATCTCAGGCCAAAGAAGCTCACCGGCAAGGCCGCCGAGATCGCGCTCGGCCGCGCCAACATCACCTGCAACAAGAATGGCGTGCCGTTCGATCCGGAGAAGCCGGCCATCACCTCGGGCATCCGCCTGGGGTCGCCGGCCGGAACCACGCGCGGTTTCGGCATCGCCGAGTTCCAGCAGATCGGCGGCATGATCATCGAAGTGCTCGACGGCCTGATCGCCAACGGCGACGAGGGCAACGGCAAGGTCGAGGCCTCGGTGAAGCAGCGTGCCATCGAGTTATGCGAGCGCTATCCCATCTATCGATGACTTCGCGCGTGATGGTGAGAAAGGGGAGGGCGGCCGCCAATGCGATGCCCTTATTGCGGCAGCACCAACACGCAAGTGAAGGACTCACGGCCTAGCGAGGATCACACCACCATCCGCCGCCGCCGCGTGTGCGCCGATTGCGGTGGGCGCTTCACCACCTTCGAACGGGTGCAGCTGCGCGAGCTGACGGTCATCAAGCGAAGCGGCCGCCGCACGCCATTCGATCGCGACAAGCTGATGCGCTCGGTTCAGATCGCACTCCGGAAGCGCCCCGTCGATCCCGAGCGTATCGAGCGCATGGTGAGCGGCATCGTGCGCCGGCTCGAAAATATGGGCGAGAACGACATCAAGTCCGAGGCCATCGGCCGGTTGGTGATGGAAGCGCTGAAATCGCTCGACGACGTCGCCTATGTGCGCTTTGCCTCGGTGTACAAGAATTTCCGCGAGGCCAAGGATTTTGAGGCGCTGCTCGGCGAGCTCGCCGCCACCGACGACGATAAGCCGCCGTCGGGCAAGCGGCCCGGCAAGGCCTCGGCCCCTGCCGAAGATTAGCTCGAGACCCTACATCACCCAGATGAGCGCAAGCGACGAACACCATATGGCGCAGGCGCTGCAACTCGCCCGGCGCGGGCTCGGCCTGACTTGGCCGAATCCGTCGGTCGGCGCACTGGTGGTGGCCCCGACCGGAGACATCGTTTCGCGCGGCTGGACCGCCCCAGGCGGTCGGCCCCACGCCGAAGCCATCGCCCTTGAGAAAGCGGGCCGGGCCGCGCGCGGCGCCACCCTCGATCTCACGCTCGAACCCTGCGCCCATGCCGGCGGCAGGGGCCCCGCTTGTGCCGACCTCATCGCCGCCGCCGGGCCGGCCCGCGCCGTGATCGCGCTGCGCGACCCCGACCCACGCACCGGCGGCCGCGGGCTTGAGCATCTCGCCGCGTCGGGCATCGAGGTAACGGAGGGCGTGTTGGCGCCCGAGGCGACCGAAGTGGCGCTTGGTCATATCCTGCGCGTCACCGAAGGGCGCCCCGCCGTGACTCTGAAGCTCGCCGTCGGCGCCGACGGCCTCATCCCCAAGGGCAACGGCGCGCCGGTATGGATCACCGGGCCGGACGCCCGCGCCCACGGCCATCTGCTCAGGGCGCGGCACGATGCCATTCTGGTCGGCCGCGGTACCATTCTGGCCGACAATCCGAGTCTCACATGCCGCTTGCCCGGCATGTCCTGCCGCTCCCCGGTGCGCGTGGTGTTGGACCGGCGCTTGCGGACGCCACCCGAGGCGCGGTTGTTCGACGATCTCATGGTGCCGGTGTGGCTCGTTTGCGCCGATGAGGATCAGCCCGCGGCCGATGCGCTTCATGAGCGCGGCGCCGAGATCGTGCCGGTACCGGTCGACGACCACGGCCTGCTGGACGTGCGCGACGCACTCGAAACGCTCGCCAGCCGCGGCATCACCCGCGTGCTGGTCGAAGGCGGCCCATCGGTGGCGCGCGCTTTCCTCGATGCCGATCTGGTCGACGAAGCGGTGATCTATCAGGGGGCCAAGACGGTCGGCGACGGTATCATGCCGTTCGTCAGCGAAGGACTAGATCGGGTCATCGCGAGCGGGCATTTCACGCGGCTTGATGCTCGCTCGTTCGGGCCCGACCGAATGACGTGGTGGCGGCGGGTACAGCGATGTTCACTGGCATTGTCAGCGGCATAGGCACGCTCCAGGAGCGGCAGGGCGCACGCTTCGTGATCGCCTGTCCCTACAAGCGCGCCAGCCTCGCACTGGGCGCCTCCATGGCTTGCGATGGCAGCTGTTTGACCATCGTCGAAATCGGCAAGGCCAAGGGCAACGGCGCGCTGTTCGCCGTCGAAGTCTCCAATGAGACCATGGCGCGCACCACGCTCGGCGCCTGGCAACCCGGACGGCGCATCAATCTAGAGCGGGCGCTGACGCTCGGTGACGAACTCGGCGGCCATCTTGTGACCGGCCATATCGACGGCCGCGCCAGGATCGTGGCGCGCGAGGCGGACGGTGACAGCATGAGATTTACGCTGGAGAGTCCGAAGGAGTTTGCGCCCTTCATCGCCGCCAAGGGCTCGGTTGCGCTCGATGGCGTCTCGCTCACCGTTAATGATGTCGATGGCGCGCGCTTCGGGGTGAACATCATTCCTTACACTCTTGCCCATACGACATGGGGAGACCGGCGCCCGAGCGATCTGGTAAGCCTTGAAGTCGACCTGTTAGCGCGCTACCTCGCCCGCTTGAGAGAGCAAGAAGGACTTTCCCGGTGACCGTCGTGTCGAAAGCGCGCCAGCCTCAATATTTCTCTCCGATCGAGGAGGTGGTCGAGGATGCGCGCAACGGCCGCATGTTCATTTTGGTGGATGCCGAGGAGCGCGAGAACGAGGGCGACCTGGTCATCCCGGCGCAAATGGCGACGCCCGACGCCATCAACTTCATGGCCAAGCATGGCCGCGGCCTGATCTGCCTCGCGTTGACGCCCGAGCGCGCCAAGCAGCTCCATCTCGAATTGATGTCGCGCTCCAACCGGTCACGCCACTCGACCGCCTTCACCGTCTCGATCGAGGCGCGGGAAGGGGTGTCGACCGGCATCTCGGCTCATGATCGCTCCCACACCATATCCGTCGCCATCGATCCGACCAAGGACTATCGCGAGATCATGACCCCAGGCCATGTGTTCCCGCTGGTGGCCAAGGAGGGCGGCGTGCTGGTGCGCGCCGGCCATACCGAAGCCGCCGTCGATCTCTCCCGCCTGGCCGGACTCAATCCGGCCGGCGTGATCTGCGAGATCATGAATGACGACGGCACCATGGCGCGGCTGCCCGACCTGATCGCCTTCGCCGAGAGCCACCAGCTCAAGATCGCCACCATCGCCGATCTGATCGCCTACCGCTTGCGCTACGATCATCTGGTCAAGGTGGTGACCGAAACCAAGGTTGAAAGCGCCTATGGCGGCGCCTTCGACCTCAAAGTCTATGCCACCACGGTCGATCCGGCCGAGCATGTGGCGCTGGTCAAGGGCGATGTCGCCTCCGGCGGTCCGGTGCTGGTGCGCGTGCATGCGCTCAATACCATCGACGACGTGATCTCGACCGGCAATCACCGCGAGACGCTGGTGCACAAGGCCATGGACATCATCGGCCGCGAGGGTCGGGGCGTGATCGTGCTCATCCGCGAGTCGCGGCCTGACGCCATCTCCGCGCGGCTCAAGCAGGAAGCTGGCGGCCAAGGCCAGCAGCGGTTGATCGAATACGGCATCGGCGCCCAGATCCTGCTCGACCTCGGCGTGCGCGAGATGACGCTGCTGAGCAACTCTCCGGCCCGCAAGATCGTTGGTCTGGAGGGCTATGGGCTCAAGGTGGCCGGTCACCGGGGCCTGGGGTAGAGCTTGAGATGACCCGCAAAGGCCCAAAATCGGTCCTCATCATCGAGGCGCGCTTCTATGACGACATCGCCGACGAGCTCGTCCGCGGCGCCATCGAGGAGCTGGAGGCCAATAACATGGCCTATGAGCGGCAGGCGGTGCCGGGCTCGCTCGAGATCGCGCTCGCGCTCAGCCTGGCGCTCGCCAACGGCTTCGTCGGCCGAGCCGGGCGTCATCGCGGCTGCGTCGCGCTGGGCTGCGTCATTCGCGGCGAGACCAGCCACTACGACATCGTGGCGCGGGAATCGGCGGCCGGACTGCATCAGCTCGCCGTGCAGCATGCCGTGCCGGTCGGCTTCGGCATCTTGACCTGCGAGAACCGCGAGCAAGCCTGGGAACGGGCCAGCGTCGAGGGGCGCAACAAGGGCCGCGACGCGGCGCGCGCCTGCCTCACCCTGATGCAGCTCGAGCAGCACTTCTCCTCCGCGAGCCGGCGCTAGCCGCATGGCCAAGCGCAGCGAGACCAAACCCCGCGCCTCCTCACGGAGCGCCGCCCGCCTTGCCGCGGTTCAGGCGCTCTACCAGATGGACATGACCGGGATCGACCTCAACGAGGTCATCGCCGAGTTCGAGACCCATCGCTTGGGCAAAGAGGTCGATGGCTGCCAATATACCGAGGTCGAGCCCGCCTTCTTCCGTGACCTGGTCGAGGGCGTCGTGCGCGAGCAATTGGCGATCGACCCAGTGATCGACACGCAGCTGGCCGAAGGCTGGCGGCTGACCCGCGTCGATTCCATTCTGCGCGCCATCCTGCGCGCCGGCGCCTATGAAATCTTGCTGCGCAAGGATGTCCCCCCGCGCGTGGTAATCTCCGAATATGTCGACATCGCCCATGCGTTCTTCGGCGAGGATGAGCCTAAGGTGGTGAACGGCATTCTCGACCGGCTCGCGCATCGCGCGCGGCCGCAGGACTTCGCCGCCGAGGGCACCAACGATGGCTGACAAGATCCAGCGCGTCGGGGGCAAGCCCCTTGGCGAGTTCGACATCATCGCCCGCTATTTTGCCCCGCTGGCCACCGACAAGGCGGCGCTCGGGTTGCGCGACGATGCCGCCATCCTGGTAATCTCTGAAGGCTACGAGCTGATCGCCACCTGCGACACGCTGATCGCCGGCGTGCATTTTCTTCCCGACGATCCGCCGGCCTCGATCGGCTACAAGGCGCTGGCGGTCAATCTCTCGGATCTCGCCGCCAAGGGGGCGCGCGGCCACGTCTATCTTCTGTCGCTTGCGCTGCCGCGCGAGACGCCGCCTGCGTGGTTCGAAGGCTTCTCCGCCGGTCTGCGCGAGCTCCAGGAAGCGGCCGGTATCAGTTTGGTCGGTGGCGACACCACCGCCTCGCCGGGTCCAGTGACCATCACCATCACCGCGCTTGGCCTGGTCCGCCATGGCCACGCGGTCCTGCGGCACGGCGCCAAGAACAGCGACCGGCTCTATGTCAGCGGCACCATCGGCGATGCTTGTCTCGGTCTCCGCCTGCTCAAGGAGCCTGCGCGCGCTTCGGCCTGGGGCCTCTCGCAGGAAGATCAGGCATTCCTGATCGACCGTTACCGGCGTCCTAAGCCACGCACCGAGCTGGTGATCCCGGTCCGCAATTTCGCGCAGAGCGCGATCGATATCTCCGACGGGCTAGTGGGCGACGTCGAGAAGCTCGCCCAAGTCTCCCATGTCGGGGCGGTGATCGAGGCGGCCAAGGTGCCGCTGTCGCCGGCCGCGCGGAAGGCCCTCATGCGCGAACCGGAGCTGCTCGACACCTTGCTCACCGCGGGCGACGACTACGAGATCGTGGCGGCGGTGCCCGAGGCCAGCGCCTCAGCCTTCGAAGCCGAGGCGAAAGACAAAGATGTGTTGGTGACCCTGTTCGGCCGCATCGCCGGCGCGGGCAGGGAGGTCGAGGTTCTGGGCCCTGATGGGCGGGCGATTAGCCTGGACCGCACGGGATACACCCATTTCTAAGGCTTTCGTGGGGGGCCCTAGCCAAATGGCGTGCCTTCAGGCATCTGTTGCGTCCGCGGCGCAACTTTGGCATTTTCCCGCGGGCTTTCCCACCACCGCCGATTCTGGGGGTTTAGGGCCCGGGGCATGATCCTTTGCCCCGACTTCCGCGCTCTATTCTCCCGCCACTTCCCAATTTAAGCATAGAGGCAGCATTCATGACCTGGGTTCTCTACCTGATTATCGCTTGCGGGGCGCTCTCGATCGCCTATGGCGCTTACACGACCAAGGCCGTCCTCGCTTCCGATCCCGGCACGGCGCGCATGCAGGAAATCGCCGCCGCCATTCAGGAGGGGGCGCAGGCCTATCTCGCCCGCCAATACCAAACCATCGCCGTCGTCGGCGTGGTCATCTTCGCCATCCTCGCTTATCTGCTCGGCATCGCTCAGGCCGCCGGGTTCGCCGTCGGCGCCGTGCTATCGGGCTTGGCTGGCTATATCGGTATGAATGTCTCGGTGCGCGCCAATGTGAGGACCGCGCAGGCCGCGACCAAGAGCCTGGCCGCCGGCTTGAGCATCGCCTTTCGCGCCGGCGCCATCACTGGGCTGCTGGTGGCGGGTCTCGCCCTGCTCGGCGTCACGATTTATTTCCTCATCCTCATCAGTGTGCTCGGCTATGACCCGGCCTCGCGCGAGGTTGTGGCCGCGTTGGTATCGTTGGGCTTCGGCGCCTCGCTGATCTCCATCTTCGCCCGTCTCGGCGGCGGCATCTTCACCAAGGGCGCCGACGTTGGCGGCGACCTGGTGGGCAAGGTCGAGGCCGGCATCCCCGAGGACGACCCGCGCAACCCCGCCACCATCGCCGACAATGTCGGCGACAATGTCGGCGACTGCGCCGGCATGGCGGCCGATCTGTTCGAGACCTATGTGGTGACCGTGGTGGCCACTATGGTGCTTGCGTCTATCTACTTCGCCGGCGATCGCGTCATGCCGATGATGATCTATCCGCTGGCCATCGGCGCGACCTGCGTCATCACCTCGATCGTCGGCACCTATTTCGTGCGTCTCGGCAAGAGCCAGTCGATCATGGGCGCACTGTACAAGGGCGTGATCGCCACCGGCGTGCTGTCGCTCATTCTGCTGTGGCCGGTGACCTACTGGATCGTCGGCACCGATACAGCTATGACGGTGGGCAATGTGAGCTTCACCGGCAACTCGCTCTATTTCTGCGGTCTGGTCGGGCTGGTGGTCACGGCGCTGATCGTGGTCATCACCGAGTATTACACCGGCACGACCTTCCGCCCGGTGCAGTCGATTGCCAAGGCGTCGGTGACCGGCCACGGCACCAACGTGATCCAAGGCCTCGCCGTATCGATGGAGTCTACCGCGCTCCCGGCGCTCGTCATCATGGCGGGTATCGTCATTGCCTATCAGCTTGCTGGCCTGTTCGGCATCGCCATTGCCGTCACCACCATGCTGGCGCTCGCCGGCATGATCGTGGCGCTCGACGCGTTCGGCCCGGTCACCGACAATGCCGGCGGCATTGCCGAGATGGCCGGCCTGCCCGCCAACATCCGCAAAACGACTGACGCCCTCGACGCCGTCGGCAACACCACCAAGGCGGTGACCAAGGGCTATGCCATCGGCTCGGCCGGGCTCGGCGCTCTGGTGCTGTTCGCGGCCTATACCGAGGACCTCAAATATTTCGTCGCCAATGCCGACAAATTCCCGTTTTTCAACGGCGTGGACGCTACCTTCAGCCTAACCAACCCCTATGTCGTGGTCGGCCTGCTGCTCGGCGGGCTGCTGCCATATCTGTTCGGCGGTATCGCCATGACGGCGGTGGGCCGCGCCGCCTCGGCCATCGTCGAAGAGGTGCGCCGTCAGTTCAAGGAGAAGCCCGGCATCATGAAGGGCACCGAGCGCCCGGATTATAAGCGCGCGGTCGATCTCCTAACCCGCGCGGCGATCAAGGAGATGATCATCCCCTCGCTGTTGCCGGTGTTGTCGCCGATCGCCTTCTTCTTCGTGATCGATTGGATCGCCGGCAAGAGCGCGGCATTCTCCGCGCTCGGCGCTATGCTGCTCGGCGTGATCGTCACCGGTCTGTTCGTCGCCATCTCGATGACGGCGGGGGGAGGAGCTTGGGACAACGCCAAAAAATATATCGAGGACGGCCATTACGGCGGCAAAGGCTCGGAGGCGCACAAGGCAGCGGTGACCGGCGATACGGTCGGCGATCCTTATAAGGACACGGCCGGGCCGGCGGTGAATCCGATGATCAAGATCACCAATATCGTGGCATTGCTCTTACTCGCAGTGCTCGCGCACCAATAGGGCTTGCACCCTGTTGCTTAATTGCCGCCGGGAAGATGGCTCGGGTCCACTTCCTTTTTGAACATGCTGCGATTAGCGAGATTGCCGAAGATTTGCTCGAGCAGGCCGAGATCCTTGCCGCGCGCTGGCGTCTCGCCCTTGTAGTAATTGATCACGATGCCGTCTTTCAGCCCATAATTGGCGACCTGCTGCACGTTTGCGCCGCCGTCGAAATAGACGGCAACCACTTGGCGGTCGATTTCTTGCGGCTTGAAAAAGGCGACCGTCTTTTGTGTGGTCGAGATGTAGTAATAGGCGTCGCCGCCGATCGTGCTGGTGGTGTCGGGCGAGCCGAGCACGGTGGCCACTTGCTCTTTTGTCATGCCGGGCTGAACCTGTTGAAGATCGATATCGATGAACACATGCCCATGCCGGTCGATCTGGGCGCCACACCCGGCGACCAGAGCGGCGCCAAGCATCAGCGCCATCAGCGCGGGCCGCGAAGCCCTGACGGAGACCAGCTTGAACCTAGGCAAATCCCGATGTCCCTCGATAACCGGGTGAAGGACTGGCCGAAACGGTCCGTCCTTTGAACCCTCTCGGTCCCCTGGCACCGTGGCGCCGTACCAATCCTGCTGCCGGCAAACTCTATGGCGCGATTGTGGCGCAGGCGCGGCTTCCTGTTTTCTACCAGGGGCTTGCGGTTCCCGATACGCTTGAAGGGCGTTTCCTGGTGCTGTCGTTACATTTGTTTGCCGTCCTGCACCGGCTCAAGAACGAAGGATCGGCCGCTCTTGGCTTGGCCCAGGAACTGACCGACCGGTTCAGCGCCGACATGGAGACGGTGCTGCGCGAGATCGGCGTCGGCGATATCACCATTCCGAAAAAGATGCGGCGGATCGCCACCCAGAGCGGCGCCTTAATGCAAGCCTATGAGGAGGCCTTGGCAGGCGGCGAGGAAGCCGTCGCTGCCGCCCTGGGTGCGGCGCTGCCCCAACTCCAACGGCCGTCCGGGGCTGCAAGCCGGCGTCTCGCGCACTATCTAACCGAGGCGGTGCGCCACGTCGGCGTGCAGAGCCTGGCAGCTCTTGCCGCCGGCGAGGTAGAATTTCCGGGGATCATCCCTGGCGAGGAGCTGGAAGACGCATGACGGACGAAGCCCAATCTGCCGTGTTGTCGCGGCCGCTAAAGCTCGATGAGATCAAAGACGGTACCAGCGGAGAGACCGCGGCCACCCCGGCCGAGATCGAGACCATCGCGCGCCTCCTCGATCTTCTCGCGCTTGACGGGCTTACTTTCTCCTATCGGCTCGATCACCGGGGAGGGGGGCGCTGGCACCTCACCGGCAGGCTCGCAGCCAGTGTCGTGCAGAGGTGCGTCGTCTCGCTCGAGCCGGTTGCGGCAAATCTCGATGTGCCCGTGGAGGTCGAATTTTGGCCCCAGGCTCTGGTCGACGACTTGGCTCGGCAAGACGCCGAGGAGGCCGGGACCCAAGGGCTGATCGACTGGCCCGAGGCGGTGGTGGAGGGCCGGATCGATCTCGGGCCGGTCATCTACGAGACCCTGGCCACGGCGCTCGATCCCTATCCCAGGCGCGAGGGCGCGAGCTTCCATTGGTCGCAAGGCTTGCCTGAAGAGGCCGGCGAGGCCAAGAGCGGCCCATTTGCGGCCTTGGCCGCCCTCAAACGGCGCTAGGACCAACCCACAGGGCAAAATCAGGTTGTCACTGGCCGCCTTTTAAGTCTATTCGGGCTTTCCGGGGGTTGCCGCGCGGTCGTCCCGCGGCATAGACAGAATCCATCCTGATCGGCAGTGAGAAAATGGGTGCTCCAGTCACCATCGCGCTCGACGCCATGGGCGGGGACCACGGACCTAGCGTGGTCATTCCCGCTGCCGCGATTGCGCTTATCCGCCATCCTGACATGCGGTTCATCCTGGTCGGCGACGAAGCGAGCATTAAGCCCGAGCTGGCCGCCCATCCTGCGCTCGCCGCCAAGTCCGAACTGATCCATACCGACGTGGCGGTGGCCATGGATGCCAAGCCGAGTCAGGCTCTGCGCAAGGGCCGGTGGAAGTCGAGCATGTGGCTGGCGCTGGAGGCGGTCCGCGACGGCCGCGCCGATGCCGCTGTGTCGGCCGGCAATACCGGCGCCCTCGTGGCCATGGCCAAGTTCTGCCTGAGGACCATTCCCGGGATCGATCGTCCGGCCATCGCCGCCATCTGGCCCACCATCGAGAGCGAATGCATCGTGCTCGACGTGGGCGCCAATGTCGGAGCCGATTCCCGCCAGTTGGTCGAGTTCACGCTGATGGGAGCCGCCATGGCCCGCGCCCTGTTCGGTGTCGAGCGGCCTTCGATCGGGCTGCTCAATATCGGCGTCGAGGAGGTCAAGGGTCTCGACGAAATTCGAAAGGCGGCGGCGGTGCTGAAGACAGCCCCGATCCCCATTCGCTATCACGGCTTCGTCGAAGGCGACGACGTCGGGCGCGGCGTGGTCGACGTGGTGGTCACCGACGGCTTCACCGGCAACATCGCCTTGAAGACGGCAGAGGGAACAGCTAAGCAGATCGGCGAGTATTTACGCGCCGCGATGGGGCGGTCCATCCTTGCCCGCCTCGGCGCAGTCCTGGCGCAGGGCGCGTTCCGCGCTCTTAAAGAGAAGATGGATCCGCGCCAGCTGAACGGCGGCATATTTCTGGGGCTAAACGGCATCGTCGTCAAAAGCCACGGCGGAACCGACGCGACCGGGTTCGCCAGCGCCCTCGATGTCGCCTACGACATGACGTCGACCGGTGTGGTGAAACATTTGGCCAGCGACGTCGCCGGGTTCCACGCCAAGTTGGAGCTGGAAGGTGCCGCTTAGGCTTAGGAGTGAACTGCGTTGAGTATGGTCAGGACGGTCATCAGTGGGTGCGGGGGATATCTGCCCGCGCGGGTCGTGACCAATGCCGAACTCGCCACGAGGGTCGACACCTCCGACCGCTGGATCACCGAGCGAACCGGCATCAAAGAGCGGCGCATTGCCGCCGATGGCGAGCTGACCTCGACCATGGGCACTCACGCCGCGCGCGCGGCGCTCGACGACGCGGGCCTGGCGCCCGAGGACATCGACCTCATCATCCTTGCCACCTCGACGCCCGATCAGACCTTTCCCGCCACAGCCGTGACCATCCAAGCCGAGCTTGGCATCACCCATGGCGCGGCCTTCGACTTGCAAGCGGTCTGCTCGGGCTTCGTGTTCGCGCTGACCACCGCCGATAGCTATCTGAAAAGCGGCCAATTCAAGCGCGCCCTGGTGATCGGGTCCGAGGCGTTCTCGCGGATCCTCGATTGGGAAGACCGCTCGACCTGCGTTCTGTTCGGCGACGGCGCCGGCGCGGTGGTGGTCGAGGCCCAGAAGCTGAACGGCACTATGAGCGATCGCGGCATTCTCGCCACAAGTCTCCGCTCCGATGGCCGCTATCGTGACAAACTCTATGTCGACGGCGGTCCATCCTCCACCGGCACGGTCGGTCATGTCCGCATGGATGGACCTGAGGTATTTCGCCACGCAGTGACCAAGATCGCCGAAGTGATCGACGCTACTCTGACCCAAGCGGGGTATAAAGCGTCGGATATCGATTGGTTCGTGCCGCATCAAGCCAACAAGCGCATCTTGGACGGTGCTGCCAAGAAGCTTGGCCTCGATCCGGAGCGCGTGATCATTACAGTCGATAAACATGCCAATACATCAGCTGCCTCGATCCCGCTGGCCTTGAGTCAGGGCAGGGCCGATGGCCGGATCAAGACCGGTGACCTCGTGCTGCTCGAGGCCATGGGAGGCGGCTTCACCTGGGGCGCCGTTCTTCTGCGCTGGTAAGGCGAACAAAAGAGGTGCCGCGCGAAAGCCACACCTTGATGGAAAATGTCGCAAAATCAGGAATTTGATCGCGGGATAGATTGACCGCCGCGCATTCGCTCGATTAGCATCTTGATTAGTCCCGCGACTGGGGGAGCGTACGCATATGGGCGGGAAGACACTCACGCGCGCCGACTTGGCGGAAGCGGTGTTTCAGAAGGTCGGTTTGCCGCGGAACGAGTCCGCGGAGATCGTCGAGCTTGTGCTCCGCGAGATTGTCGCGAGCCTCGAGCGCGGCGACACGGTAAAGTTGTCCTCGTTCGGATCGTTCGGCATTCGCGACAAGGGACAGCGCATCGGACGCAACCCGAAGACCGGCCAGGAAGTTCCGATCACGCCGCGGCGCGTACTGGTGTTTCGGGCAAGCAACATCATGAAGCAGCGCATCAACGATGCCCTGTCCCGAAGAAAGGCGGCCGAATAGCTTTGCCGGCGGCGTTTTGATGCCAAGGAGGAGTATGATTGGACAAGGCGCCCGAGGCGTTTCGCACGATCAGCGAGGTCGCTGACGAACTCGAAGTCCCAAAGCACGTGCTGCGCTTTTGGGAAGCGAAATTCGCCCATCTCAAACCCATGAAGCGCGGCGACGGCCGGCGCTATTACCGTCCCGAGGATGTCGCCCTGCTGCGCGGCATTCGCTTCCTGCTTTATGACGACGGTTACACCATTCGCGGCGTCCAGAAGATCCTGCGCGAGCACGGACCGCGCTTCGTGATGGACCACATGCGGCTGGCTGAAGACAATAAGCCGGACGAAGCCATCCCGCCCCCCGAGATCCCCGACATTGCCGCCGAGGCCGCGCAAAGCGGCTCCGTGACCGTGACACGCGGGCGCGCCGCTGGGCGCACCGCGCTCGACCCGCAAAAGCTCGGGACCCTGCTGGACGAGATTGAAGCTTGTAAACGGGTGCTCTCTTCGGCCCAGGACTAGCCACCTCCGGCAGGCGGCTTGTGTGTTCGGCCCCAGCGTGTATATCCAAGTCGGCCTGACACCAAGGCATCGGAGCGTAGCGCAGCTCGGTTAGCGCACCGGTCTGGGGGACCGGGGGTCGGGAGTTCAAATCTCCCCGCTCCGACCATTTTTTGCAGCATTTCCAGCGCATCCTGCGGTCGGCGGCTCACTGCGCCCCACGCCAAAGCGGAACGAATCGGCGTCGAAGTGCAGGCCCGCCCGTTTTGCGCGCGCCGCCTCAAGATAGTCTTGACCCGACGCAGCGTGCGAACACGCATGTCCTTGTCGAGCATCTGGTGAAGTTTTTCGTCGCTTCGCTTCTCAAGCGGGTTGGTAGGACCCATGCCCTAAGCGTACAACAAAAAGGGCGCCCGCCGAAGCGAGCGCCCTCCAATTAGCCGCTTCCAAAATCTCTTAGCCTTTGCACTCTGCCATCTTATGCATAGCGGTCATGGCCTCTGCCTCGGAGCCATATTGACCCATCATGCTAAACTTTTCGGTGTCGGTAATTGCCGTCTTCGAAACCGAGCACGTCTTGGTTGTCTTGTCGAACATGACATAGAAGTCGGCGGCGAGGGCCGGGGTTGTGAAGCCAATAATGAGGGCTGCGGCGATTACATATCTATTCATGGAAGAACTCCTTGGGTTTAACCCAGTGACAGCAAGCATTCCTGCCACGGTCAGCATCAACTCCGTGCGACGGGCGAAGGTTGCATTCGAATAGAGCTCCAGCCGGAGCCAGACGGTACGGAGAGCGCCATAGAAGGGGCTCCCCTTCTGCCGATCACAACAAAAAGCCCCGCTAGGGACGGGGCTGAGTTGCGCATGTGGACGGCCCTAGTCCGGGGCCAGCGGTTATGTATAGGGCCCTAGTCCGGGGCCGCTGGAACTATAAGCTGATTCTGTGATGCCGAAGCCCCGCGTGTCTTGTTGGGGCGGCGGCTGAACGAACAAAAGAAAAAGCCCCGCCGAGAGCGGGGCTTAAGTGTTGCAGGAGACTCCCAGCCATGGGAGCCATCAGACGATTCAGTTTGATGCGCTTTTCACCCGCGATCCTAGCTGGGGAAGTGTTCGATCCTTTAGCTATTCCGGAGGTTCTGTGGGCGCGTCCGCAGGCGCAGGAGGAGCGCTCTGTTCGGGAAGCGTGGGTTCTGAGGCCGCAGGCGGTGCACTTTGCTCGGGCGGCGCCTGTTCTGACTTCGCAGGCGGTGCACTTTGTTCAGGCTCAACCCTGTCTTCCTTCGCCACCTTACACCTGGCCTTGTCGGCGCTCCACGAGCATTCGGTCTTTGCCGTGCAATCCGCCTCGCTAAGCCCTTTGCAAATTTTCGCTTCTTGGTTCTTTGACCCCTCGTCGCAAGCGCTAAGAAGGAGAACCGCAACAACTGCTATTACAACTTGTTTGAACATGACGTTTTTCCTATCGGTGAATCCCATCATTGTTAGCTTAGGTTGCCCGTTGCGAATAGGCCCGGTGACATGGCAGCGGAAAGAGCTTCGGATAGGAGTCGGCAAAGAAGAAGCCCCGCACGGGGGCGTACGGGGCTTCCGGTTCCTTTGGGGGGAACCCGTGACGGGGAGGGAATACCCGTTCACGGCATCGCTTTAGCATTTCTGGTTTAGAGCTGATTAGACCTTTTGCCCCATGTGGTAAAAGGGCGCCGCCCCACCCCATGGTTTTGGTTTGCCTCCGTGGAACGACAAAGGAGCCGGACAAAACGGCCGTGGGGTAGAGGGCAATGAAGTCGCGTTGGATAGAAGACGGATGTCGCTCCTGGCACCTTTGCGGGACAAGGCGACTAGGCGAGGTCCACGTCTGCTATTGGCACTAAGCGGACTAACGGCGGCCGCGCGGCGAAGTCTGCTACTGGACCGAGAGCGGACATGCCGCTCCCGACCCTCCTAGCTCGCTCTTAGGGACATACTCACACATCGTAAGCGGAACACTCCGTAATGTCCCGGAATAAGTCCCGTAGTGCCGCACACAAAACGCGCTAATAGCCTGAATTGAAGAGCGTATGAGCCGACGCGAGTTCATGTCTGGGGGACCGGGGGTCGGGAGTTCAAATCTCCCCGCTCCGACCATTTCCCCCCTGGCGACTTTCGACGGCCACCGTCTGGCGGCGCGGCGTCCTAAAGGGAGCCAAGTGGCGCCGCCGTGCAAATGCGGCCGCTTGACCTGCCTCAAATGCCCACAACTCGAGAAGCGCTAGAGTCTCATTGGTGAAAACGAGGCGCTGCAGTCGCGGCCCTCCGATTTGAAACATTCATGTGACGACGCTGCACCCATAATGGAGGCTGATAATGACCGGTGTTCGAATTTCCCTCTTGGTTCTTCTTTTGCTTGCAGGATGCGACAAGGTGCGGGGAGAACCTGCGTCATTGGAGGACGTGACCAAGGTCCTTGAGGCCCTGAGCGCGGCCGGGTGTACGGCCATCCGCCAGATCGATGTTGATCGCGATGGCTACGAAATTGAAGGGGCGACCTGTGAAGACGGCAAGAGCTATGACATGAAGCTCGACAAGAAATTCGCCGTCGTTTCAAAACGTGAGGATCGGCTATAGGCGCGATCAGGGCACCGTCCCAGCCTCGCGGTTAGCGACCCCGCTTTTTCGATTATTAATGCTAACCCTATGCAATTCTTGAAAGTCTGAGGAAAGGAACTGAAGACTAGGCTCGGCAAAAGAGGCCTTTGCTATGAGCACCATGACCATACCGGAGCCGGTCACTTCGTCCTTCGGCTTTGCCGATCGGCTGCGCCAGCTTCGCATGCGCGTTGCCGGCCGTCTCCGCCTCGGCCTTCGGTTCGAGACGATCCGATTTGGGCTGCGGCGCGATCTCGCCCAACCTTTCCCCGCGCCCGCGGCCAAGATACCGATTTCCGTGCGTCCGCTGGCCGAGTCCGACCTACCGGCGCTGCTGGCCGTCGACGCCACCACCTCGCCGGAAGATCGCTTCCAGATCGCCTCGAGGCGTGTCATGGCCGACAGGCACCTGGCGGGAGGCTTCGTCGCGGTCGACGAGCGCGACGGCAGACCCTGCTACGTTCAGTGGCTGTTCGGCGCCGGCGACAATGATTTCGTGCGGCGGCTGCAGGGCTTTCCGCAGCTTGCCCCGGACGAAGCGCTGCTCGAGGGCGCCTATACTCCTGCCAGCCACCGCGGCCTCGGCATCATGCCGGCCGCCATGGCGCTGATTGCCGAAAAGGCGGAGGCGATTGGCGCCCGCTATGTCATCACCTTTGTCGACCTGACCAACATCCCATCGCTCAAGGGATGTCAGCGGAGCGGCTTCTCGCCTGACCTGCTGCATCGGCTGGTTGGGCTGGGCTTCGGCTTCTTTCGCCGCGACAGCTTCACCAAGCTCGCCGCAGACGATCCGAGACGCACGCAGAAATTCTGACCTCCAAGGCCACCCGCACCATGTTTGCACCTCCCGCGGCGCAGCCGGCCATGCTGAGTCACCGGTCGCCGCTCGCGACCGCTGCAAGCTCGCCAGTTGCGGACCCAATACGTGTTTCAGTCAGCAGCTCGTTGCGTGACTTCGACGCCTGGTGGCCGCGCTCCGGAACACGCGGCGAGGCCCGCTGCTTCGCGTTCCAATGCGCCGACATTCTTGAGGTTTGGTGCGACACGATCGGTGCCGCCAATCATATCGAGCCCGTGTTCGTCACCGTGTACGGGGCCACCGGCAAGCCGGCGCTCTTGCTCGCGCTCGGCATCCAAATACGCAATGGCGTACGCGCGTTGCGCTTCATGGACGGCGGCGTCAGTGACTACAACGCGCCGGTGGTGTTTCCCGAGGCGTCAAGCTGGGGCCCCGAGACCGTCGCCGCCGTGTGGACCCAGTTGCGCCGCGCGCTGCCGCCGTTCGATCTGGCCATGTTGGAAAAGATGCCGGACGTCGTTGGCGATCTGAACAACCCGCTATCCGCGCTCGCCACCGCACCGCACGGCGAGTCTTGCCATGCGGTCAAGCTCGAGGGCCCCTGGGAGACATTCGCGCGCGACCACATCAAGAACCCGTCGGACTCGCGCCGCCGCCGCCGCAAACTGGAAAAGCTCGGTACCGTGCGCTTCGGCATCGCCGCGGACGAACAACAGCGAGCTGACTTTTTCGCGGCGATGATGCGGATGAAGCGGGACAAGTTCGTCGAGACCAAAGGGTACGATGTCTTTACCCAGCCCGGCTTTGGCAAATTCTACCGCGAGGCCACCCGCCGCCTCGGCGCCGCCGGGCCGGTGCATTTGTCCGCCCTCATGCTCGATGACAGAATTCTGGCGGCGCACTGGGGCTATGTCGCCGACGATCGGTTCTACTATCTATTGCCCGCGCACGAAGCCAGCGAAGGGCGCACTTACGCGCCAGGTCGGCTGTTGAGCGAATGGCTGCTGCAATGGGCCCTCGAAAGCGGCCTCAAGGTATTCGATTTCGGCATTGGCGACGAAGTCTACAAATTCGATTATTGCGACATACACGTGAAGCTGCGCGACGCGGTCTTGCCGGTAAATGTCAGGGGCCGCTTGGTCGCGGCGATGATCGAAGTGAAGCGGAACGCCAAACGCTCGCTGCGCGAATCGCCATTGCTGCCGACCCTGGTCGCCGCGCGCAATTTCTGGCGAAGCCTTCGCAAGTAGGATTGGGTTGGACCGCTAGGCGACAGCGCTGCCGAAGCGCCGCCACAGCATGCATCACGCCTTCTGGTACACGAACACGTCCTGGTGGCCGTCGAGCCCGGCCGGGGCATAAGACACGAACCGCAGCGCGCGATCGGGATGTTCGGCAAGCTCCCGCATCCGTGCCTCGGTAAACCAGGTAACCCCGTAGTCCTCCAGATAATAGGGGTACTTCGCGTAGTAGTACCCTTCGGCCTCAAGCTCCCGGTTGAGTTCTGCCTTATCCAGCCAGAAATGGCCGTAGCGATCGGCATCGCGCGCCGAGTCCGGGCCTTGGGTCGTCAACACCAAGACACCGCCCGGTTTGAGCAGCGGCGCCACCGCCTTTAGGTTGTCGGCCACGTCGCTGTCCTTCATGTGGGTGTAGACAGACAGCAAATAGATCAGGTCGAAACTTCCCCAATCCTTCTCGCGCGCTTGCTCGGCGAGCGGAAAGACCTGCACGCCGAATTCTTCGCCCGTGAACGTGACGCCTTCGCCGATCACATCGCAAACATAGATATGTTGTGCCGGCAGCCGCTTTCTCAGAACGCGGATGATGCGGCCATAGCCGCAGCCGATCTCCAGGCATTTCTCCACGCTGGCCCAGTCGCGCCCGACGCTCTGCAAAGCGCGCTCGAGGATATCGACGAATTTGATCGCGCCTTGGTAATAGTCGCGAACGTCATCCGGCGCGCTCGAGTCGAGCATGAAATCGTTGTAGTGACAGCGGCCCGGGATTCCGGGCACAGCCCGCGCACCCAGTATGGATCCCACCGCAAATCGCACCCGCCGCGCGACTTGATAAACCAGCGGCGAGCGCTTCACCCTGTCGAGAAGCGTCGCGGGCAGAACCTTGGTTGGTACCATGAGCATAGGGTAAATACCGCCTATCGAAAGTTGTGCTCGCGCGAATAGAAAGCTCTACGAAACAAGGATGAAAATTCGATAAAGCGGATTCGCATCTTTCATCATTGAAGTCCCATATTGCTGGTGAAATCCGAGCGTAGCGCATCAGGCGCTGCCAATTGTTCAGGCGCGTCGCCGTTGCGCTCGATCGTCGCAGTCCGGCTGAGGATGAAACGCGTCGCCAACAAACCGCCCGAAGTCATCGCGTAAGCGGTAGCGGCGCCCGCGAGGCCGAAGAAGGGGGTAAGCACAAGGTTCAATCCGGCTGAGGCCAAAGCGCCGGCGGCTGCCACCCAGGCGATGGTGCGATCACGCTTCAAGGCGAGCAGCACGAACCCATAAAGGTCGGCGGCGATGCGCAAGAGCGTGGCGAACAGAATGAGCCAGAACACCGGCAGGCTCTTCTGCGCCAAAGGTTGATTGAGCAACGGCAGCAGCAACGGCATGGCTATGCCCGCGCCGAGCGCCAGCAGCAGGGACCAGCTGCCGATTTCGATCTGGAGCCGGCGCTCATGCGCGCGGAATTGTTCCGGCTCGGGATTTCGTCCCGACGCAATCAGCGAGGGCAACTGTGCCTTGAGGATGTCGTAGACAGCCAGCGAGTGGACCACGTTGGTGATCGACCAGAACAGGGTATAGACGCCGGTCATCTCGAGCCCGAGAAACAGGGAGATCAGGAAGCGGTCGAGGAACATGCTGATCGTCGAGCTGACATCCTTGATGTACAGAACCAGGCTTCCGCGCAGTTCCGGAAACAACAACCGCCATTGTGGGCGCATGAGACGCCAGCGTCCCTCCGGCAGCAGCATCAGCAGCAGAGCGAGCCAGCTGACGACGAGCATTGCCAGCCAGCCAATCAAGATCGACTCAAGCGTGCGCGTCTCGGGGAACAGCAGGCCGATCGCCATCACCGGTATCGGCCAGAACCCCGCGCGCAGAAATGCCACCAAATAGGCGAGGAAGACCCGGCGGCGCGCGATCAGCATCTCCGAGGCTTCGCTGCCGAGATTTTCCAATAGCAGGATGCCGCCGCACAGCAATGCGATCTGAAGCGGAATGGGCTCGCCCAACAGAATGTCAGCCGCGAATGCGAGCGGCTGGACGATGAGGTGGATCGACAGGGTCAAACTCAGCCGGCTGGCGATCAACGGCAACGCCTGGGCGCGCGGCAGATCGACCAATCTGCGGCTGGTCCATTCCGTCATCCCGAGGCCGACGATTGCCGGTACGATGGTGGTGGCCCCGACCAGGAGCCCGTACATGCCGAGATCGGCGAGGCCGAGGTAACGCGCCGTATAGATGGCGAGTAGGAATTTCGACACCGTCGCGCCGGCACGCATCGAAAAGCGCAGCAGCTGGTAAACCAGCCGCATCCCGCCGAAGGGCAAGGCGGTGGTCGACGGCACTGGCTGTTCGGTGACGCTCATGGGGCTCTTCGCTTGACGCGGCCTGGGTCGCGCGGAGTGTTGGCGGCCAGCGCCAGGCCCCAGATCATCGCCATGATGAGATAGAAATGGCGCCAATGATCGGTGTCGACGATCGCGCCTTCGATCACCATGCCGATAAAGGCGGCGGCCAGCACCGCACTGACGCCGTCGCCGCCACGGTCCCGGACCACCTGGCGGAAACCTAGACCTATGGTGAGCAGCACCACCGCGATGTAGAGGGTGCCGCCGAGCCAGCCGGCGTTGAGGAACATGCTGAGATAAACCTCATGCGCGTCCTGGTCGTAATAGGCCCTGGCGAATTCGAGGGCGCCGAGGCCGATCGGGTGGGTGATGACGAGGCCGAGCGCCTGCGCTTGCCCAACAAAGCGGCCGCCCTGGGCGACGTCGTAGGGCTGCTCCAAGCTCGCGCGCATATGCATCAGTTCGGCGATCGACGGAACGGACAGCGCCGCAGCGAGAATGCCCAGCGCCACCAGCACGCCGACCGTCACGTAGATGATGAGCTGGAGCCGTTGGCGGTGCGATGCCGCGGAGGCAAAGGCCAAATAGGCATAGACAACCAGAGCCACGGCGAGGTTGACCCAGGCGCCACGCGAGAACGCCAGCAGGGAGGCCAACAGCAGGATCGGCGCGGCAAGCAACGCGAAGCCGGACCGCAACACGCCGGCCCGTACGATCGAGTTGAGAACATAGAGCAGGGGAGGGACGAGAAACGCCCCCAACACGTTGGGATCTTTGAACGTGCCGCGCACGCGGCCGAATTCGGGGGCGAACAAATCGTGCGCGCCCGGCACCAGACTAAAATAACCGATGAATCCGGCAATAGCGGCGACCATCGCGGCGACCAGATAAGCCGACATGATCAGCCGGATATTGGGGCCCGGGGACTGGAGCACGAAGGCCGCCATCACCACCGAGCTGAGCGCCAGATAGAGCGTGATGCTCATATGCTTGATCGGCACTTCGATCTCGCCGGCCTGGGTGACGGCAATGTATCCCCCGGCCACGATCAAGGCCCACAGCATCAGATAGAACGCGATGCCGGGGGTGAAACGCGTCAGCCCGACCACCGGCAGCAACACGATCGCACCGACCATCAGCGCGTCGCACAACGCCGGCTCGGAAAACACCACGCCACTCAAGGCAATCGTGAGCCAGACATAAGCGAGCGCAAGCCGCGTGACGCCAATGCCGATCCCGCGCCGGTCCCCGGCGAGAAAATCGATCTGCGTGGGAGCATAGGCGGACATGACCGCCTAGCGCCTTTTCTGGCTTCGGACGTTTCGCATTACGCAACCGCCCACGGGTTAAGTCGACCGATGACCCTTGATCTTCATGAGAAGACCGACAGGGACAACAAACAGAAGCATGGTCTTGAGGGCTCCCAGCCAGGAGTCCGCCTCCGCAACGTTGAAATACCGGAGCTGAATACGCAGGCGATCCCACAATTGGCGGCGCCTGCGCGACAGCGAGAGCCCTTTGGCCGACAGATGACGATCCACCAAGACCACCGGAATGTTGGCAATCGGGAATCGCCGGAGAATCCTGCGGAACAACTCGTAGTCCTCGGCCACTGGATAACGCTCGGAGTAGAACCCGACTTCCTTCAGGACATCGCTGCGGACCATGAAGGTCGTGTGGTTGATCGCCGAATTGTAATTGAGCGCTTGCCGCACCGACTGAGGGCTCTCCGGCGTCTGCTCGATGAACAGAAACCTGCCGTCAGCCTCGGCGACGTGCCTGGCCCAGGTGCCGACCGCGGCGATGCCGCGATGGCAGTCGAGAAATTCGACCTGTCTGGCGATGCGATCGGGGTAAGACACATCATCGGCATCGAGACAGGCCACAAACTCGTAAGGGCGCCGTAGAATCGCCTCGAGCCCGACATTGCGCGCTTTGACCACCCCCATGTTGCGGGGCAAACGAATGATCTGGGTTCTCGGGAAGTCGCCGAGGATCTGGGCAACCGGGATATCGCTGCCGTCGTCGACGATATAGATGTCGCAAGGATAGGTGCCGGCGACAAGACTTCCGACCGCGCGATTGATCGCCTCGCCGGGATTGTAGGCAGGCATCAAGACCGCGACCCGTGGGATGGCGGCATCGGCCATGATTGCCGGTTCGGTGACGATGGTCCTGGCTGGCAGCGCAGTCATCTAGCAGCCCCTAATAGGCATTCCTGCCCCGCAACAACGCGAACGGCGTCATCAGGCAGATATAGAGGTCGAAGGTCACCGACCAATTCTCGATATAGTAGAGGTCGTGCTCGACCCGCCGGTGGATCTTCTCCTCGGTGTCGGTCTCGCCGCGCCAGCCTGAGATCTGCGCCCAGCCGGTGACCCCCGGCTTGACGCGGTGGCGGGCAAAATAGCCGTCGACCACGTCGTAATAGAGCTTGTTCTCGGCCTTGGCCTTCAGCGCGTGCGGGCGCGGTCCCACCATCGACAGATCGCCTCTGAGCACGTTGAAGAATTGCGGCAGCTCATCGAGACTGGTCTTGCGCAGGAAGCGGCCGACCCGGGTGACGCGAGGATCGTCCCTGGTGACCAGCTTGCTCGCGTCGACATCCTCGTGGTCGACATACATCGAGCGGAATTTGAAGACATCGACCAGTTCGTTGTTGAAGCCCTGACGCTTCTGGCGGAACAGCACCGGGCCCTTGCTATCGAGCTTGACGGCAAGCGCAATCAACGCCATCAGTGGCGCGAACAGGACCACCGCCACAGCGGCGGCGATCTTGTCGAACAACCATTTCTTCACATGGTCCCAGTCCGCGATCGGCTTGTCGGTGATGTCGATGAACGGCACGTTGCCGATATAGGAATAGGTCCTAGGCCGCAATCTGAGCCGGTTGCTATGAGCCGACAGGCGGATATCGACCGGCAACACCCACAGCTTCTTGAGCAGCTGAAGCAGGCGCCGCTCGGCGGTGACCGGCAATGATACGATGAGGAGATCGAGCCGCGAGTTGCGCGCGAACTTGACCAGCTGGTCGATATTGCCAAGCTTCGGGTAGCCCGCGATGATCGGCGAGACCCGGTTGTTGTCGCGATCGTCGAACACGCCGGCAATGCGGATGTCGGTATCGGTCGACGCTTCAAGCGCCCTGATCAGGTTTTCGGCCTCGGGACCGCCGCCGACAATCACCGCCCGACGGTTGAGGCGTCCCTCCCGGATCCATCGCCGGACCAGTACGGACACCGCGAGCCTTTCACCGAACAGCATAACCAGAGCCGCGGCGAACCAGGTGACGATCCAGACGCGCGAAAAGTCCGCGCCAATCTTGCCGAAGAACGCGCCCGCCATCAGGCCGGCCATAACCAGGCACCAAGCCAAGGCAATGTGCGTAATGCTCCGGACAAACGCGCTGAGGGACGGCACGCTATAGAGATCGAATGCCTGCAGCATGAGCGTGTTGGCCAGGGCCGCCGTGAGCACGGTCACCAGATAGACGATATGGGCGCTCTGACCTTCACGCTCGACATAGCCGAGGTAAATGCCGAAGCCGAGGCCCGCCACGATCAAGAACTCGATCATGCGCACGGCGCCGGTCACGACGATCGGCGGCATCAATTTCAAATTGGCGCCCAGCCGAATCTCGGCGAGAGGCGGGCGAGGCGCGCGCCGCCGCTCGACAAATTTCGATTCGGATTTTGGGCGCCCCCGCGAACGCGCGAGCACTCCGCGCGCTACAGCTTCGTCACTCATGTGGATCCTGTACGATTAATGGCCTGCCTTCAGGCAAGCAGGTTACATGCCAAGCTCATGGAAGCGGCGCACGGCTGCTGCCATGGTTTACGGCATGCCTGCTTTGGGATGCGTGAAAGCGGCGGCAGGAGAAAGGGCGCCTTGCGCCTATGGTTAAGTGGCGCTGGCCGAGGAAGCCATTTACCCTGTCTAGGCCACGCCGGCTCCGAGCTCGGAGATGTAAAAGTCGACGATGGCGTTCGTCATATGGTCCACGGTGAACCGTTCCGAGACATATTTCTGGAGATCGACCGCGCGGGTGAGGAACGGTTTGGGATTGGACAGGAACGCCCGCAGCTGGCCGGCTAGGGCCTCCGGATCGTTCGGCGGTATCAGCGGCATGCCGATCTCGCCCACGATCTCGGGAATGCCACCGACCCCCGTGGCGATCATCGGCATCCGCGCCGCCGCTGCCTCGAGTACGATATAGGGGAAGGACTCGGCGCGCGAGGGAACCACCACGCATCGTCCTCGGGCAAAAGCGCTGCGCGCCGACTGCGGTCCCGAGAAAGCCACCCGCCCGTTCAAGCCTAGCCTGCGGGCCAACCTCTTCAGGCTGGCCTCCTCGGGGCCGCTGCCCACGATCAGTGCGCGGCCCGGAAAGATCGCTTGGTGAACGGCCAGCGCCTCGAGCAGGATGTCGACGCCCTTGTTGCGCCTGAACTCGCCGATGAAGACGAAATCCACGGCGTCATCGGCCAGCATCGGCTCATAAAATTCGTGGGGATAGAGTCCGTTGGGCACGATTCGCACCGGACAGTGCATCTCACCGACCAGCTCGAAATAGCGGTTGGCGGCAAAGACGCTTTCGAACAGAAGTCCATCGCTCAACGGCAGCAGCTTGCGTTCGGCCTCGATGTACAACCGGCTCATCAGGCGCGACGCAGTGTAGAGCAGGCTGCCCCCATGCGGCGTGTAGGTCGCCTTAACGTTCGAGCCTTTGCGCTTCAGCCTGCGGGCCGCCAGCCTGGCGTAGGCCCCGCCCTTGGCGCCGTGACCGTGCAGGACGTCGACACCCAGCTTAGCGCCTAGTCGCGCGATCTTGCCGGTAGCCTGCCAGTCGCCAATGCCGAGATGGCGCGACATCGGGATGCGGGTCAGCCCCAGCACGCAATTGTCGGCAAGGCGGCCGAGCGCAACCGGATCGCCGCCTGCGCGCGAATCGCACACGATGCCGACCTCTGCGCCAAGCTGGGCTTGGCCCAGGGCCAGGTCATGGACGTGGCGGAACAAACCTCCGGACGGCGCACGCAGGCAATGCAGAATACGAAGCGTTGAGCTCACGCGACCCCAGGGCAGGAATTTTGGGCGACAGGAGCATAAGCTTTAGAAGAAGCGTTCGAGAACGTAAATAGTGTCCCCGGGCTGTACCGGATAATCGGTCGGCACCATAACCGTGCTGCTGACGCCGCCGAACCTGCGGGTGAGCCGCACCATGCGCTTCTTGGCTCTCTCGGTGTAGCCCTCGCCGATGGCGACGGCGGCCTCCACCGTCATGGCATTGACGTAGGGATACTGCCCGGGCTTGCGGACCTCGCCCAGGATGAAGAAGGGCCGGTAGGCCTCGACCTCGATGCTGACCTTCGGGTCCTTGATGTATTTGCGCCTGAGTTCGGCCTCGATGTCGAGGGCGAGCTGGGTGGTCGACAGGCCGCGCGCCCGCACCGGCCCGATCAGGGGCAGCGACACGCTGCCGCTATTGTCGACGTTATAGACGCGCGACAGATTATCTTGGCCGAACACGATGACCCGCAGCCGGTCGCCACTGTCCAGACGATAGATGTTGTAGGGATTGGCGGGAACGCCGGGCGCCCCCTTAGGTCCCGGGGTGATGGCCATCGGCGGCGGCGGCGGCAACGGGGCCGGAGTAGCGAGTGCGTATTCCGGCGTCGTTAACCCAGGCATGGCGCTTCTGTTGCAGCCGCTCAGCGCAGCGGCAACAACTGTAAGCGCTAGAAGCGCAACACGGGCGGCCCGAACTCTTCGCATCCCAACCATGCATCAGTTTTAGGCCGAGCTTGGTTAACGAATGCTGAGCGGACGTTTCGAAGCGGAGCGCACCTTAAGCATTTGGTTACAAGGTGGCGCTCTAATAAGACACGCCTCCCAGGAGTTCCGCGCTTGACCCCGTCCCGCAACGCCGATCCAGTACAGGATATCGACCTCTCGACGCTTGGCCAGGCGCTGTGGCGCGCCAAGGCCGCGATTCTCGGCCTGGCCATCGGGGCAGGGGTTATCACCTTTGTCGTCCTGTCGATGATGCGCCCGCTCTACACCTCCGAGGCGCGCATCCTCATTCAGAGCGACGAATCGACCTACGCCCGGCCGGCCAGCGACGACGGGCGCAATCCGCAACAGGTCGTGCTCGACGAGCAGGCCGTGCAAAGCCAGGTGCAGGTGCTCACCTCGCGCGATCTAGCGGTGGAAGTAATCAAGGCGCTCGATCTCACCAACAACCCAGAGTTCGCCAAGGACGCCGGCACCAACGCGCTGACGCGTTTCCTCACTCGCATGGGATTCGCCAAGGGATCAGAAACCTCGCAGGGGGAGAAGGCGGCCAACGCGTTCGCCGAGCATCTCTCGGTGTTCCAGCTCACCAAATCCAGCGTGATCGCGGTGGACTACACCTCGGGCGATCCCGCTCTGGCCGCCCAGATCGCCAACAAACTCGCCGACGTCTACATCAACTGGCAGCGCGAGGCGAAGCTCGAGCAGACCAAGGACGCCACAGCCTGGCTGAACTCCCAAATCGAAGTTCTGCGCGGCAAGGTCGCCGAGGCCGAAAGCGCCGCCGAGCAGTTCAAAGCAAGCGAGGGCCTGTTCGCCGGCAGCAACAATGTCACGCTCAACGCGCAGCAGCTCTCCGAGCTCAACAGTCAGCTCATTCTGGCCAAAGCGCAAAAATCGGAGGCCGAGGCCCGCGCCCGGCAGATCAAAAAGATGCTCGCCGATAACGGCGATATCGACGTGACGCCTGAAGTGATGAAATCCGAGCTGATCACCAGGCTCATCGACCAGCGCGTCCAGGTGCAGCGTCAATTGGCCGAGCTGTCGGCAACTCTTCTGCCCTCCCATCCACGCATCAAGCAGCTAACCGCCGAGCTTGCCGGGGTCAGGGCGCAGATTCGCGACGAGGCGCTGAAGATCGTCAAGAGCCTGGAGAACGAGGCGGAAGTCGCCAGCGCCCGGGAGACCTCGTTGCGGGGCAGCCTCAACGACGTGAAGTCGCAGGCCTCCGGCTTGAGCGAGGCCGAGATCAAGTTGCGGGCGCTCGAGCGCGAGGCCAAGGCCCAGCGCGATCTGTTGGAATCCTATCTGGCCCGCTACCGCGATGCTAGCGCGCGCCACGACATGGGCTCGGT